>CAZVWN010000181.1:0-4206 GCA_964631065.1 uncultured Acetatifactor sp. | reverse complement strand
CCCTGCGTCGTAAACTGCAATTCCCATCTCATGTGCTTCGGCAGTCTCGGCAGCGCCAGCGAATGCTTTTCCCAGTGCATGTTGATCGCGAGATACACAAACGCATCCTCCGCGCCGTCCGCAAGGCGGGCATATTTCCCGCAATACATGATGCCGACGCTTCTGCCGTAGCTTTCCAGCTGCGGACGCCATGCGCTCTCCCCGTGATACGACAGATCCGGATAATCGCAGGAAAGGGAATCCGTCAGCCGCAGCTCCTTCTGCGTGCGGAGAATCGGATGTGCCCTTCGGAATGCCGTCATAGATTTCCAAAATTCCAAAAGCTCCTGATTTTTTTCCAGCTTTCCCCAATCCAGCCATCCCGTCGCATTGTCCTGACACCATGGATTGTTGTTGCCCTTTTGAGAGTTGCCGAACTCATCCCCCATGAAGATCAGCGGCGTTCCCTGTGACAAAAGCAGCAGACAGACGGCGTTCTTAAGCTGCTTTTGCCGCAGCTGTCTGACCTTCGGGCTTCTCGCCGTTCCCTCCTCACCGCAGTTCCAGCTGCAATTGTAATCATTTCCGTCGCGGTTGTCTTCCCCGTTTGCCTCATTGTGCTTTCTGTCATAAGAGACAAGATCCGCAAGCGTAAAGCCGTAATAATTCGTCAGATACCGGACTGCCCCCGCTCTTTCAGGCAGCTGACGCATATGCCGCAATACACTGTTGAGCATATTCTCATCGCCCTTTAAGAAACGCCGCACATCATAGAGAAAGCCGTCATTGTATTCCGCAAGATGCGGATACTGCGGCTGTCCGTCCCTGCCGTAAACCTGATCCGCATCGAACCCGTAATACATAAATTTTTTATCGGCAAGCATCGGATCCGCCGCAAACAGCTCCACGGGAAGATCCACCCCGAGAAGATGAAACCCGTCCACATGATATTCCTGCGCCCAGAACCGAAGGATCTCCGGAATATCATTTCTGTCCGCTTCTTCCGGAAAATAGAACTGCATGACAAGCTCCATGCCGTTTCCATGCAGCGCCTTAATTAACGCGCGAAATTCCCCCGGCGCGTCCTGTGATGCCGCATATGCCGCTTTGGGCGCATAATAAAATCCCTTCTTATATCCCCAGTAATTGATCCTGTCGTCTCCTGTCTCTCCTGCGGACGCTCCGGAGCGCAGGGCTGTCTTCTCACGCTCCGGAAATTCATAGGCGGGCTGCAGCTCCAGCGTCGTGATCCCGATCTCCTTCAGATAAGCAAGCTTCTCCTGTATGCCCGCAAACGTTCCCCGCGCCGTCACCCTTGAGGAGGCATGCTTTGTAAATCCCCTGACGTGCAGACAGTACATGACCGTATCGCTGTAGGAAAGTCCCGGGCAGCGGTCTTTCTCCCAATCATACGCTTCCGGGAGAAAACCGGCAAGGAGTCTGCCGTTTTCCCGCTCCTTCCCATAAGTAAGCTTCTCCCCCCTGCCGTCGTAAAAAACATGCCCGTGGCTGTCGGGAACAGGCTTTCCGTCCTGATAAAACTGATACAGTGTTTTTTCCGGAACGATCCCGGTCGTCTGCTTTGTATAGATATTCCCGCTGCGCTCCTCTTCCGTAAACGGAAGCCTCTCCCGTTCCTTCCCCGTCGTTGCCTCATACAGAATGATTCCGCAATCCTTCGTTTCGGAGACAAAAGAGAAACAGATGCCGCCGTCTTCGCGGCGCGCGCCTAAGGGATAGGGATTCCTGCTTTTTTTCATATCCGTTCAAGTCCTTTCTTATGTCTGTGTGTCTATGGTCTGTTATCTATGGTCTGTCCGGCTCCTTTGTTTTCTTCCGACAAAGATTGACAAATTTCCAAAATACGCTATGATACAAGAAGAAAACAGGAGGATTTTTATCGTGAAAAAACACAAAAAATATTATTTACCCGCAATCATCATCCCGGTTCTCGTTCTTGCCGTTCTGATCGTCATTTCCTTTCTGCCCGGGCAGACGGAAGCGGAACTTCTGCCTGTCGGCGCAGACGCCGCCGCAGAATCGCCGCTGCCCGAACCGGTTTCCACACCGGAGCCGACGCCGACACCGACGCCCGAGCCGACAGAACCTCCCTTCGAGGAATACGACATCTCGCTCATGGCTTTGGGCGATAATCTGCTTCACATGGGCATCGTCAACACCGGAAAGCAGTCTGACGGCAGCTACGATTACAGCTTTCTGTTCCGGAATCTGACGGATTTTCTGGAAGCTGCCGACATCAAAGTCATCAATCAGGAGACGATCCTCGGCGGCAATCAGCTCGGATTTTCCGGCTATCCCCGCTTTAATTCCCCGACTGAGGTCGGCGACGCGATCGCGGCGGCGGGCTTCAACGTTGTCCTGTCCGCGACCAACCATGCCGCAGATCAGGGAATGAACGGTATCAGAAACTGCATCGCATTCTGGGAGGAAACCTACCCTGAGATCCTGATGACCGGAATCTCTGATCCTGACGGGGAAACTGACGAAGAAGAAATTCCGCTCCTGACCATAGACGGCTTTACCTTTGCCATTTTAAACTATACCTATGGTCCGAACGCCGCAAGCATCTCCTCTTCCCTGCAGGGGCATCTCAATATGCTCTGCAGCTATGACGAAAAGAGCGGCATGATCGATTTTACCACGCTGAACCCGAAGGTAACGGAGGATATCCGCCGTGCAGACGCGCTTGCCGATATCGTCATTGTCTTTCCGCACTGGGGAACGGAATATCAGACAACTCCCTCTTCCTACCAGAAAAAATTTGCGGAAGAAATGACAAAGGCCGGCGCCGATCTGATCATCGGTACCCATCCGCATGTACCGCAGCCTGTCGAGACGGTCACTGCCGAAAACGGCAATACTGCTCTCTGCTATTATTCCCTCGGCAACTACGTTTCCACACAGAAGCAGACAATCTGTATGCTCGAGGGGATGGCATGGGTCCGCTTCCATGTGACAGAGGACGGCATCAGCCTCTCCCTTGAACGCTCCGGCGTGCTTCCGCTGGTCTGCCATTACACTGCGAATCCTGTCCGTCTGGAAAACGTTTATCTGCTGGAAGAATATACGGAAGAACAGGCTGCCGCGCACGGGATCCGACAATACGGCGGCGTCACACTCCGGCTGTCCGACCTTTTAGAGCGCAGTACGGAGATTTTCGGCGACCGTATCCTCAGCCGCCCTGACATTCTCTCCGCAGATTAGTCAACGATATTTTTTACGCCCAGAATATTGTCATAGGTCGCATCACTGATGATGACACCCTTCCTTGAGTTGGCGGCATGGATAATCTGTCCGTCGCCGATATACAGCGCGACATGGGTACACTTCTTGGAACCGTAGCATATGACGTCTCCCGGCTTTGCCTCACTGTAATCAATACTTCTTCCGGAGCCTGAAAGCTGCCCCGACGGCGTTCTGCTTAAGGAATAGCCGAACGCCGCGTAAATCAGACTGGTAAAGCCGGAGCAGTCCGTACCGCTTTCCAGCGAATTTCCGCCGTGTACATAGCGGTTCCCGAGAAACTGCATCGCATAATCGACAATCTCACTCCTCAGCTCTGAGGTATCCGCATACGTTCCGGAGGGCGGCGTCACGCTGACACTTGTATTCTCTGCGGCTGCCTCCTCAGAGACCTTCTCTCTCTCCTCCAGCGCCTTCTTTGCCGCTCTTTCAGCCGCTTCCTCCTCCAGTGTCTTTGCATAAATAAATTCTTCCCGGATGCTGACGTATTCTGCTGCAACATATCCCGTCTTTGCGGAAGTATACTGCACCTTCATCCAATCCCCAAGATTTTCAAGGATCTGCACCTTCTCTCCCCTGTCAATATAGCCGATCCTCGAGGAAGAGACATCCGGCTCTTTTCTGACATTCAGCCTGTCCGCCTCTACCACGGCATATCTTGTCACATACTCCTCAATCGCGTTCACGGCAGCTTCGCCGTAGAGGAAAAATTCTGCCTTGATATATCCTTCCACATTGCCGGATACAATCCGGAACCATTCGCCGTCTTCTCCGTCCGTTGTCTCAAGGATCTGCGCCACGGCGCCGTCATAAATTTTTCCGACGACCGCACTTTCCGTATTCGGTTCCGTCCTGACGTTGACATAGTTTGTCACATCCGCGAGCGCCAGATCCGCATACTCGCTCTCCTGAACCGCTTCCATCTCCTCCGATACGGCGTTTCCCGTTTCGGAAGCTGCGGGG
>CAZVWN010000180.1:1479-4212 GCA_964631065.1 uncultured Acetatifactor sp. | reverse complement strand
AGCGCCCGGATATCCGCTTTTTCACAAAGCAGCGCCGTCTCTCCTTCGCCCCATTCCAGCTGAAAGGTCGCCGCAAGACCGTCCACCTTCAGCCGCAGCAGCGCTTCTTTCCCCGCAGCGGTCTCCGGAAGCTCCACATCCGCCAGCACACGATCCTCCCCGTTTTCACAGAAAATCACTGCCGCCCGCAGACCCGCTCCCGAGATCCCGACCTCTGCGCGCAGATGATACGCATTGCTCTGTACCAGCGCAAGCCCTGCCCGACATCCGTCCGTCAGCGTATCCGTGAGAAAAGACGTTTCTGCCGTAAAGCTGTGATGCTGCTGTCTGAGCGCCAGATAGGAAGGAGAAGCCTCCTCCTTTAACGTAACCGTGCGCGCCTTAAGCCGTAATCCCTCCGCCGTCAGAGAATAAAAATCTTCTTCCGGATTCCGCAGCGCAAGAAATTCATCCCCCAACCTTTTACATTCCGCAAAGTGATAAGAGCGGTTGCTTCCGGGAAGCGCGTTCGCCGCCGTATCATACATCAGATCTGCGGACGGATCCCATTCCGGCAGAGCAATCTCCACCTCATCCGTCAGAATACCGACGCCGGGGTTGACAACCGGCCAGCCGTTCTCCCAGACAACCTTCGCCAGAAACGTCTCCCGCCCCATCGTGGTATATCCTTCCAGCGGTCGGACGGCAAGCATCGTCATATACCATTCTCCCGCCGGTGTCTCAATCAGATCCGCATGTCCGACATAACGGATCGGATATTCCCTGCCAAGATGTCTGTGCGTCAGGATCGGATTACAGAAATTGTTCTCGTAAGGGCCGAAAATATTCCGGCTGCGGCAGATGCACACCGCATGATCCGGTCCGGTTCCGCCCTCTGCGTGCATGATGTAGTAATATTCTCCGATTTTGTAAAGATGCGGTCCCTCCGGCCAGTGTACGCCCTTCATCGCGCCGTTCCAGACGTCATGCTCCTCTCCGACAAGCTTCATCGTCTTTAAATCAAGCTCGCGGATCCAGATATACCAGTCGCCGTCATACTGACAGCCTTCCGGATTCGGATGGGTTCCGATGTAATAGCATTTCCCGTCCTCATCAAAGAACAGGCTCGGATCGATGCCGCCCGCCTCCGGCAGATAATACGGATCTGACCAGGGGCCTGCGGGATCCGTTGCCGTCACGATAAAATTTCCGCCGCCGGAAACGTTCGTACAGATCACATAAAAGATTCCCTCATGATAGCGGATCGTCGGCGCAAACAGTCCGGCGGAATGTCCCGCGCCCTCTAACGGCAGCTGCTCCTTCCGCGTCATTACATTGCCGATCTGCTCCCAATGCGCCAGATCGCGGCTGTGGAAAACGGGCAGTCCCGGAAAGTACGAAAAGGTCGAATTGACCAGATAATAGTCTCCTCCGACCGCACAGACGGACGGATCGGGATAAAATCCCGGCATAACGGGGTTTTTCGCAATTGTCATTTCCTGTTTCCTCCTAAAATTGATTCGCAAAAATTTTTATTCTTCCGCAAACACATAAAATGCGGGCTTCGGCTCATAGTTTTCATCAAACAGAAGCGGACACTGCGGCAGATTTCCGCTGCTCCCGCCGCCGACGTCCGAACGGCTCTGCAGCCAGGAATAGTGATCCGCCGTTCCCCAGAACGTAATGCCCGTCACGTTGATATTCTCCTGTTTATTCAGATTCTGCATGGTCGTATAGAGAACCTGATAGCGGGTCGCCTGCTTCTGATATTCCTCTTCCTTCGCCGTATCGCTGCCGTCATATCCGTCGCGCGCCTTTAAGTCAAATTCCGTGATCTGTACGTTGCCGACGATCGCCGCATATCGCCTGATTGCAAGCTCGACACGGTCAAAGCTCGGGGAAGTCATGCTGTAATGTCCCTGCATGCCCATCGCCGTGATCCTCGTTCCCTCTCCCGGCGCGCCCTCCGCCTCCTTTACGGCGGTCAGAAGTGCCTCAATCCCCTTCATCTTTCCGGTCTCGCACTCGTTGTAATCGTTATAGTACAATTCAAGGCTCTCCGGCGCATATTTGTTGGCATACCGGAATGCGTTGAGAATATATTCATTGCTCTGATAGACGTGCCACCAGCTCGAATTACTTCCGTGGGTATCATTCGACAGCGGCTCAGACGGATTCTCACTGTCCGAACGGTAGGTTCCGCTGCCGTCGCTGACCGCCTCGTTTACGACATCCCAGCCGTAAAACAGATCCTTATATTTGCTGTCTTCGCCGGTAAAATGCGTGAGAACCGTTTTGATATACCATTCCAGACGTTTATCCATGGTCTCCTTGTCCACATACCCCTTGTTCTTATCATAGTCCACATGGAAAAACCATTCCGGCGTCTGAGAATGCCAGACCAGCACATGCCCTCTTACAAGGATTTTGTCCTCCGGATGCTGCTTATTCCATTCCCATATCTTATCCAGCATCCGCTCCGCCCGCGAATAATCAAGCTTCGGGACGGTCAGCGTCTCACCGTTTAACTCCGCTTCTTCCGTCCCGGGACACTGCCAATTACTGTATCCGAACAGCGCATCCGGCTTCAGCTCATTCCCGAGCGTCAGCGCGTTAAAATGCGTCGTGATGATCTCCCAGACTTTTCTGTCGTTCAGCTCATATTCCGTCGCCGCAGCGCCGACCCTGCAGCCCATCACCTCCGCTACCGTGTCCTTCAAAACCGGCACCTCCTGCTGCTCCCCGTCTTTTAAG
>CAZVWN010000180.1:0-1379 GCA_964631065.1 uncultured Acetatifactor sp. | reverse complement strand
CTGTCGCGCTATCCCTTGCTTTTTCCCACCCGGTAATTGCTTAAAATTTGAATTTACATTTTTTTAGCCTGATGGTACAATAGATACATACGAAAGGAGCAGCTTTATGGCAGCGAAGTATGAAGAAAGCCCTGTTTCCCGAAACGTGGTTTCTCAAAGCAGGGACATTTTTTATAATACAAATTCCGATACCGCCCATTCAAGGATTCTCGTCGGAAACAGTCAGGAGCTGGTACAGTACCACTTGAACACCTCCGTGCGCATCTGGTATAACGATCTTGCCGTCGATTATGATCCCCACTGGCATACGGCGCTCGAGGTCATCGTACCGGTCGAAAACTGGTATGACATCTACATCGGTGAGGACTATTACCACGCCACGCCGGGAGACATCATGCTGATCCCGCCCGGCGAACTGCATTCCCTGAAGGCGCCGGAGAGCGGAAACCGTTTTGTCTTTATGTTCGATATCTCCTTTTTTTCGAGACTGAACGGCTTCGCGAGCATCCAGTCCATTCTGGCTCACCCGATCCTGCTGACGCGCGCGACCTATCCGAATGTCTATGACGATATTTATGAGATTCTTGTACAGATGAGGAATGAATACTTTACGCACAACGATTTCGCCGAGCTGACGATCTTTTCTCTTCTGTTGAATCTTTTTGTCAAACTGGGAACCAACCATATTGATAAAATTGATCTGTTTTCCAATATCAGGGTCTATAAACAGAAAGAATATGTCCAGAAATTTAACTCCGTTATGGATTATATAGACTCGCATTACATGGAAGAGCTGAACCTCGACGACATCGCCGCTTCGATCGGCTTCAGCAAATATCATTTTTCAAGGCTCTTTAAGCAGTATACCAACTATACCTTCTGCGCCTATCTCTGTCACAGACGCATTAAGGTCGCGGAAGAGCTGTTGGAGCAGCCGGATCTCTCCATTACCGAGGTTGCCCTGCAGTCCGGCTTCCCCAGCATCTCTACCTTCAACCGCCTCTTTAAGCAGCAGAAGGGCTGTACGCCGAGCGAGTACCGCGAAAAGAACAACCTTTACCAGAAGCGGCGGCATTAGAAAACATGCCGCCGCTTCTGCATAACCCCTATTCTATGACATAAATCAGACTGGTCACCACATAGCAGACAACGCCGTCCTTTTCCACCCGTGACCAGCCGGAATCCTCGCTGATCCCTGTCCGGTGTACGGTTTCCCCGTAATTCAGCTGACAGTGAATCGTCGCATTTCCCTCTGACGTGCTCGGCTCCAGCCGTAAGTTTACATACTCCTTCGGAGAGACAATGTCGTCGCAATCCGTAAATACGATCACCCTGCCGTCCTTCGTCGGAACACGGTTGGAATCCGAAGCCGCAGTTCC
>CAZVWN010000179.1:0-4233 GCA_964631065.1 uncultured Acetatifactor sp. | reverse complement strand
ACCGATAGATGGCGCTCATGATCTCGGCTGCCATTTTCGGCTTGTTCATCGTATAGATATGGATATCATCGACACCGTTTTCCTGCAGATCGCGGATCTGTCGGATCGCGTAATCAATGCCCGCCTTGCGCATTTCCTCCGGCTGATCCCCGTAGGTCGCGATAAGGTCTGCAAGCGTTTTGGGGATACTGGAGCCGGCGAGTGTGATTGTCGTGCCGATCTGCTTTGCGGAAGTAATCGGCATGATTCCGGCGCAGATGGGAACCGTGATGCCTTTTTTTGCCGCCTTTTCCAGAAAGCCGTAATAAAAGTCGTTGTCAAAGAAGAGCTGGCTGATAAACAGCTCCGCGCCCGCTTCCTGTTTTCTGCGGAGATTGTTTAAATCGGCTTCCATGCTGAAGGCCTCAAAATGCTTTTCCGGGTAGCATGCGCCCGCCATGTGCAGCGAGGTGTGTTCCTTTAAAAAGCACATCATGTCGCTTGCGTGCGCGAAATCCCGGGAGAGAAACTGTTCGTCCGTCATGTCCTTCGGACGGTCGCCGCGCAGCGCGAGGATGTGTTTTACGTTATTTTTTTCGAGTTCCTCACAGACCTTAAGCAGCTGTTCCCGACGGCTGCCGACACAGGTAACATGCGCCATGGCGTCGATGCCGAGCGTGTTTTGGATGTAGGAGGCGATCCGGATGGTCTCGCCGCTGCGGCTGCCGCCGGCGCCGTAGGTCACGCTGATAAAATCGGGATTCAGTTTTCCGAGCGCGTCGAGCATTTCATAGACAGTGTCGAAAGCGCCGTCCTTTTTCGGCGGGAAAATCTCGAAAGAGATGGTTTTGGTCTTATCTGACAGATTCTGAAGCATGTTTCCTCTCATTCCGAAGCCGTGTATTGTTTTGTCCGGCGGCTTCTGATATAAATTTCTTGCTTTTAGGGCAGATTTATCGTAACATGAAGAAAGATGTATTTCAAGAAAAAGGTGAATGTCTGACAGGCAGAAGTGAGGGAATATGGAACAGCAGCAATTTCAGGGTACGGGAGAATATGTGGCGAGCGAGGAGCTGATGGCGAGCGTCAATATCGCGATCGCTTTAAAAAAGCCGCTTCTGATCAAAGGAGAGCCGGGAACCGGTAAGACCATGCTTGCCGAAGCCGTTGCAAAGGCGCTCGGGAAGAAGCTGATCGTCTGGAATATCAAGTCTACGACGAAGGCACAGGAGGGCTTATATGTCTATGATACCATCCAGAGGCTTTACGACGGACAGTTCGGGGAAGCGGGCGTGGATGACATTGCGAGATATATCAAGCTCGGAAAGCTGGGCGAAGCGTTCGACAGCGACGAGCAGGTAATCCTTCTGATCGACGAGATCGACAAGGCGGATCTGGAATTTCCGAACGATCTGCTCTGGGAGCTGGATCAGATGGAATTTTACATCCATGAGACAAAGCGCACGGTAAGGGCGAAGCAGCGTCCGATCGTCATCATCACGTCCAACGCGGAGAAGGAGCTGCCGGATGCGTTCCTGCGCCGCTGTATCTTCCATTACATTGACTTTCCGGATAAAAAGCTGATGGAGGAGATCGTCAGGGTACATTTCCCGGATGTCGAGGAAAATCTTTTAAAGAATGCGATGGATGTTTTCTATAATATCCGTGCGATCCGCGATATCAGAAAGAAGCCAAGCACTTCCGAACTGATCGACTGGATCAATGCGCTGCAGATCGGCGGGATTTCTGCGGACAGGATCCGCGAGGCGCTGCCCTTTGTCGGTGTCGTCGTAAAGAAGGACGAGGATCTTGAGCTGGTAAGGCATGAGACGAACATTTAGGGGAAAAAGATATGTTCATGGATTTTTTTGAGAATCTGCGGGGAAAGGGACTGCGCGTAACGCTCGGCGAGTGGCTGACCCTGCAGGAAGCGCTGGATAAGGGATTGTGCGGCAGTTCCCTGACGCAGTTTTACTATGTCGCCCGGATGATCCTTGTCAAGAGTGAGACGGATTTTGATAAATTCGACATGGCGTTTGAGGAGTGCTTTAAGCCGGCGCAGCGCGAGACGGAGGTCGGCAGCGAGATGCTGCGCTGGCTGGATAAGTCGGATATGTTAGAGCTTGCCCATGAGGAGGCGCGCGCCCACTTAAATCAGATGGAGGAGATTCAGGTCGATAAGGAGCAGGTCGAGGAAACCTTTAAGCAGCGTCTGAAGGATCAGAATGAGGAGCATAACGGCGGCAGCTTCTGGATCGGGACGATGGGAAAGACCTCCTTCGGAAACATGGGCGGAAATGTCGGCGGCGTCCGGGTCGGCGGACAGACCGGGTATCAGTCTGCGTTTTCTGTTGTCGGCGCGAGAAAATATCGTGATTTCAGGGATGACCGCGTGCTGGACAACAGACAGTTTCAGCTGGCGTTCCGCAGACTGCGGCAGTTTTCCTCGCGTCTTGATATTCCGGAGACGGAGCTGGATATCAACGGGACGGTGGACAAGACCTGTAATAACGGCGGCTGTTTACAGATCGTGATGCAGAAGCCGCGGAAGAATGCCGTGAAATTATTGCTGCTCATGGACAGCGGCGGAACGATGATCCCGTTCAGCAGTCTTTTGAATGATCTGTTTCAGGCAGTGCATAAGTCGAACCATTATAAGGATGTCAAGACTTATTACTTTCATAACTGTATCTACAGCAAGCTCTATAAGACGCCGGAATGCGAAAACGGCGACTGGATCGATACGGAATGGATGTTCCGAAATCTCGACAGCGATTATAAGGTGATCATCGTCGGGGATGCCGCGATGGCGCCGGAGGAGCTGTATTCCGATTCCGGAAATTACAGGGGACCTAACGGCGGGCTGTCCGGGTATGAATGGCTGAAGCTGCTGAAAAAGAAGTATAAAAAATGTGTCTGGCTGAATCCGAAGATGGCGCCGGGGCGTGCGCCATGGCGTGAAGCCGAGACGGCGGTAAAAGAGCTGTTTCCGATGTATAAGCTGACGGCGGACGGCTTAAACCAGGCGATGATAAAGCTGATGGCAAACAAATAACAAATCATGAATAAAAGGAGTTTAAGAAGATGACGGTATTTGAGGAATTAAAGGCGAGAGGACTTCTCGCACAGCTGACGGACGAGGAAGAGATTAAGGAGCTGATCAATAACGGAAAGGCGGTATTTTATATCGGGTTTGATCCCACGGCGGACAGTCTGCATGTCGGACATTTCATGGCGCTCTGCCTGATGAAGCGGCTGCAGATGGCGGGAAATAAGCCGATCGCGCTGATCGGCGGCGGAACCGCGATGATCGGGGATCCTTCCGGACGTACCGATATGAGAACCATGATGACGAAGGAGATGATCGACCATAACTGCGAGTGCTTTAAGAAGCAGATGAGCCGCTTTATCGAGTTCGGCGAGGGCAAGGCGATGATGGTGAACAATGCCGACTGGCTGCGCGACTTAAACTATATTGAGTTCATCCGCGATATCGGCGCGCATTTCTCCGTCAACCGTATGCTGACTGCGGAATGCTATAAGCAGCGGATGGAGAAGGGTTTAAGCTTCCTCGAGTTCAACTACATGATCATGCAGAGCTATGACTTCCTCTGCCTGTATGAGAAATACGGCTGTAATATGCAGTTCGGCGGCGACGACCAGTGGAGCAATATGCTGGGCGGTACGGAGCTGATCCGCAGAAAGCTCGGCAAGGATGCTTATGCGATGACGATCACGCTGCTCTTAAATTCCGAGGGGAAGAAGATGGGGAAGACCCAGAAGGGCGCTGTATGGCTGGATCCCGAGAAGACGTCGCCGTTTGAATTTTACCAGTACTGGAGAAACGTTGCGGATGCGGATGTATTGAAGTGTCTGCGGATGCTGACCTTCCTGCCGTTAGAGCAGATTGAAGAGATGGACAGCTGGGAAGGAAGTCAGTTAAACCGCGCGAAGGAGATTCTTGCGTATGAGCTGACGGAGCTGGTACACGGTAAGGAAGAAGCCGAAAAAGCGCAGGAGAGCGCAAAGGCGCTTTTCGCGGGCGGCGGGGATGCGGCGAACATGCCGACCTGTGAGCTTGCGGAGAGTGATTTCACGGACGGCGCGATCGATATCTTAGGCATCCTCGTAAAGAGCGGTCTTACCGCATCCCGTTCCGAGGCAAGGCGTGCTGTCGAGCAGGGAGGCGTTACCGTGGACAATGAGAAGGTGACGGACATTAAGACTGTCTACGCACCGGAGCAGCTTGCAGGG
>CAZVWN010000178.1:0-4236 GCA_964631065.1 uncultured Acetatifactor sp. | reverse complement strand
GTTACATCCTTAAGAATACCGGAATATACTCGATCGGTGCGTCGCAGGGAACGGTCTGACCGCCCTCGTATTCTCTGCCGTCGTTTAAGTTCTTCCAGCTTCCGGCGGGGAGATAGACCTCGCGCGCACGCTGATTCGCCTGTAAGATCGGTGCGACGAGATAGTCGGAGCCGAACATATACTGGTCGGTCAGCGCCCAGCAGACCGGATCCTCCGGGAACTCGTAGAACATGGTACGCATCAGCGGAGAACCGTTTTCGGATGCCTCCCGCATCAGGCGTTCGATATAGGGCTTTAAGGAGAGGCGCAGATCAAGCTGTGCCTTCATGATTTCAAAAGCCTCTTCACCGTAGCTCCAGAGCTCGTTTGCATGTCCCGTGTAGAGACTGCCGCCGCCGAAGTCCTTATCGGACAGCGGGGGGATATCGTGCGGTCCGCGGTCGCCGTGCATCCGTAGGATCGGCGTAAAGACTGCAAATTCATACCAGCGCAGCAGCAGCTCGCGGAAAGCGGGATCTGCGACATCATCCGTCATAAAGCCGCCGATGTCCGTCGTCCACCAGGGGATTCCGGCGAGTCCGATGTTCAGTCCGCCGAAGAGCTGGTCGCGCAGCGAGGCGAAGGTGCTCGGTACATCGCCCGACCAGACGAGGGTGGAATACTTCTGGCTGCCCGCCCAGGCGCTGCGGACAAGATGCAGCATTTCTTTTTCCCTGTGTTCGGCTCTGATGCCGTCGCAGAAGCTCTTTGCGTAGAGCTGCGGGTAGATGTTGCTGACCTCGAGCGCACAGCCTGCCGCATAACGGTAATTGTCGTAATCGTAAACTGCGTAATCCGGCTCCGCGTTGTCGAGCCAGAACATATCAATGCCGTAATCGTAATAATTTTTCTTACATTTTTCCCAGATAAATTCTCTTGCCGCAGGGTTCGTCACGTCGATCTCGAGACAGTCTCCCTGGAAATCATAGGTCTGGATGCTGCCGCGCTCCGTCCGGATCAAAAAGCCGCGATCCAGCATTTCTTCAAAGTTCTCGCTCTTGCGGTCAACGGACGGCCAGACGGAAACCATGACCTTTGTTCCCATTGCGTGCAGCTCGTCGCACATCGCTTTCGGATCCGGCCAGTATTCGGGGTCGAAATGCCAGTCTCCCTGCCTCGTCCAGTGGAAAAAGTCGATGACGATGACATCCGGCGTAATCCCGAGTTCCTTGTATTTCCTTGCGACGGAGAGCACTTCTTCCTGCGTGCGGTAGCGCAGCTTGCACTGCCATAAGCCAAGCAGTCCGTCCGGGATCATCGGGGTATGTCCGGTCACGGCGGTGTATTTCTCAAGAAGCTCGGCGGGTGTGTCTCCCGCAGTGATCCAGTAATCCATCTCCTTTGTCGCCGCCGCAGTCCACTCCGTGTAATTTCTGCCGAAGGATACTTTTCCGACTGCCGGATTGTTCCAGAGGAAGCCGTAGCCCGCGCTCGATACGGCGAAGGGTATCGTTACCTGCGAATTGCGCTGTGCAAGCTCCAGCGTACAGCCCTTTAAATCGAGATAGCCGTGCTGGTACTGTCCCATGCCGAAGATGCGCTCGCTGTCGTTGCTCTCAAAGCGGACGGTGAGCGTGTAATCGCCGCCGATGATGGGCTTATACTCGCGCCCCCTGATCTTTAAGCAGCGGCTCTCCGGGCATTTCGGCTCGTCGTAATCGCGATGATATTCCTTTAGGAGCAGTTTCCCGTCCCGGAAAAAGGTAAGCATGCCGGAGCTGCTGACGCGGGCAGAGATCCTGCCGTTTGTGATCGTCGCGCTGTCCGTGCCGTCGGTTTCGACAACGGCGGCGGAGACTTCAGGCGTTTCGCTAAGCGCCCGGTCGCGTCCGGTAAAATCCATGTACTGTGTGGCGCGGACGCGGAGAGAGTCCTTTCCCCAGCCCTCGATGAGCAGGGTTTCGTTTCTGCGCCGTGCGATCAGCGCGTTTTCTCTTTTCTCAAAATTCATAGGGAATCCTTTCCGGCGCATGTTTTTTACGGGTGCGCCTGTTCAAACGTCTGCCTGTTTTGCAGGATTTACAATGCTATGACCGTTGCGGAGCAGGGCGGTGCGATAAAAAGGCTGCCCGCCTTGTGCGCCGCTTCATTGTGCGCGTACAGAACCTCGCCGCCCGGCAGTCCGCTCTCAAAGGAAGCCTCCTTTGCGGACGGGTTGAGGATGATGAGGAGCTTCTCGTTTTCGCAGCTTCTTACATAAGCGAACGGGTAAGCGTCCTTTTTTGCATGGACAAATTCAATCTCCCCGCGGCTTAAGAGGGCGGGATGCGCCTGACGCAGCGCGATCAGCCGTTTTACCTCATGATAGAGGGAGGTTTCCTCCTGCATCTGCGCTTCTGCGGTCGGTCTGTCGGAGGAGGGATCCTGCGGGATATAGAGCTTTTCCGGCGCGGCACTGCTGAAGCCGCAGTTCGCGGTATTGTCCCACTGCATGGGGGAACGTGAGCCGGTCCGTCCGTAGCCGCCCTCAACGGAAGTCAGCCCCTCGACATAGCGCATACCGATCTCGTCGCCGTAATAGATAAACGGCGCGCCGGGCATGGTCAGCAGGAAAGCGAAAGCAATCTTCATCTCCTCCGGCGTTAAGGTGCGCGCCATGCGATCCATGTCGTGATTGCCGGAAGGGATACAGATCAGCCCCTTCTTTTCGGATTTTTCGTAAATTTCCTTATATTTTTCTACAAAAGCCGAGATATCGCCCTTTCCTTCGGCGGAAAAGTACGGGTGTTCACAGCGGAAGAGATCCATGTAATGGGAGGGACCAAAGTGCAGTAAAAAGTCCATGTGGAAGCCGCCCTGCAGCGATTTGTCAGGCTCGCCCCATTCCGATACGAAAGCCGCCTCGGGAAATTCCGCATCCAGAAAGGCGCGTACCTTTCTCCAGAGTGCGATGGTTCCCTTTCCCTCTTCGTCGTTCTTGACAAGTGATCCCGCCATATCAACGCGGAAGCCGTCGCAGCCCATCGAGAGCCAGAAGCGGATCACGTCCATCATGGCGTTCAGGGTCGCCCTCGGTCCCTCGTCCTCGGGAGACTGCTGCCAGGGGCGGGTAATCTTATAATATCCGTAGTTTAAGGCGGGCTGCATGGAAAAGAAATTCAGGGCGACAGCGCCGTCTCTGGGCGAAATGCCGCGCAGACAGCCGAGCTCCTCCGGGGATTCCCAGACGCTGTCCGTCCAGACATAGCGGTCCGTGTATTCGTTTTTCTCCGCTTTCATGGATTCCTGAAACCATTTATGTTCCACGGAGGTATGCCCCGGAACCAGATCCAGCAGAACGTGCATGCCGCGCTTATGCGCCTCCGCAAAGAGCTGCTTTAAGTCCTCGTTGGTGCCGTAGCGGGGAGCCGCCATGTAATAATCGGCAACGTCATATCCCGCATCGCCGAAGGGAGACAGGAAGCAGGGATTCAGCCAGATCGCGTTGCAGCCCAGCTCGCGGATATAATCCAGCCGCCGGATGATGCCCTGAAAATCACCGATGCCGTCAGCGTTCGTATCCTGAAAGGACTGCGGATAAATTTCGTAAAAAACTGCATTGTCAAGCCATTTTGCCATTTCAATTCCTCCCGTTTTTCATGATTAGGGGGCAAAAGCCTTTGCCTCTTGATGTCTGTGGATTTCTTCGTGCCTTGAAAGCGTTTTCTCAAGGACAAATTCATCATAGCGGAAAGAAATCCAAAAATCCATGTACTATTTTTGCATATTTCTGTTTTATTTTGTGCAGACTTTAGCGTAGAAAACATGCTGCCGTCGGTAATCAGACGGTATGCGGGCGGGGTGTTAAATGAAATTTTTGTTTTTATGGATTGTCGGTATCAGCTACGGGCTGCTGTCCTCAGCGGGCGTGTTTACGGTTCTGGTCGCAGTCGGGCTTGTGCCGCGCTTCGCGGGAAAGACCCATACGGCGCGGAAGGTCATTTTATATGAAGAGATGGTAATTTTCGGGACGCTGACAGGCGCGTTTTTCAGCGTTTTTTCAAGGTACTGTCAGTTTGGCGCATGGTGGCAGCAGCGTTTTCCTGCATATATCGGTCTGATCCGCGGGTGCGGCGTCCTTTGCCAGATTCTGTACGGGTTCTTTGCGGGCATGTTCATCGGCTGTCTTGCGCTCGCCATCGCGGAGATGCTTGACAGCATTCCGATCCTCGCGCGGAGAATTTCCTTCCGGCATGGTATGGGGCTTGCGGTGCTCGG
>CAZVWN010000177.1:0-4239 GCA_964631065.1 uncultured Acetatifactor sp. | reverse complement strand
TTGTCCTTTTTTCCTTATCCGACCTTATATCCCTGTCCCCAGACAACCTGAAGATAGCGCGGTTTCTGCGGATCTTCCTCAATTTTCTCCCGGATATGGCGGATGTGTACGGCGACGGTATTGTCCGCCCCGATCGGCGCCATCTGCCAGATCTTCTCATAAATCTGCCGGTTCGACAGCACGCGCCCCGGCTGTTCCATTAAGAGACGCAGAATCTTGTACTCCGTCGGTGTCAGACCGACCTCATTTCCCCTGACACGGACGGTTTTTGCGCTGTCATCCACCTCGATCTCCCGCATTTTCAGCGGTATCCGCTCCATGCTGCCGCGCAGTCTCCGATAACAGCGGATCTGCGCACGGATCCGTGCAAGCGCTTCCGACTCGGAACAGCCGCCGTCGAGCAGATCGTCCGCTCCCGCATTCAGCGCAAGGATCCGCAGCATCTCTTTTTCTCTGTCGACCATGGCAAGGATCGGCTTTTCACTTCTTTCGCGCAGTCCGGAAAGAAGGGAGAGCGCCGCCGCGCCGCTTTCCGCCTCCGTCTGAAAATCAAACAGCAGCGCCGCCGTCTCCTCCTGACAAAAGGCTTCCATAAGCTTCTCCCCGTCATCTGTCCGCAGCACCCCGAAGCCGCAGCCCGCAAGCAGATATTCCGGCGCACCCGGTGCGCCCTTCGCCCCATAGATCAGAATATTTCCCTGATTCCCCTTATTTTCCATATTCTCACCTGATTTCCTGTAAATCAATCTCTCCGAATCTCTGAATATATTTTTCCGGGAGCGCCCCAAGCGCGATGTTCGTCGCGACCTCTGTTCCGTCCTTGAATATCAGCAGAATCCCCGATTCATACTCCGGTGCGAAAGCACCGCCGGTGTGCACGGGATATCTGTAGGAGAGCAGAGACAGCAGCTCTTCCATTTCCGACGTATCCGTGACGAGCAGCCTAAGCTCTTCACCGTATAGATCTGACACGCTCCAGTCCACTGTCGGTACAGCCGCGGACAGACCGTCTGCCTCGCCTACGGAGAATACGCCATATTGGTTTTTCGCAGCGCTGACGGGACTTTCTCCATCTTCCCACGCGCCGTAAATACAGATCTCGATCCGCTCCAGCTCCTCCGCCACAGCCGGATCCGCATATTCCGCGTACCCCGTCTGTCTCAACGCTTCCCGCGTATGTTCCATAAAGTCATAGACATCGAGATGCCAATAATCTGTGTATTCCTTCCGCAGCAGGAGGGAACTGATCACCCTGCCGTCCCCGCGTAGCAATGCCTCAGGATTCTCCCGGACATCCTGATTATATGCCGCGACAAGCTTCCTTGCCGTCTCCTGTGCGTCCTTTTGGGTCATGTCCAGTTCAATCTGATCCGTGCCCTTTCGCAGAATGCGGATATTTGTGATCGGCGAACCCTCTTCCATCAGATCCTCCGCCGGCATATAACAGGCTTCCGTATATTCCGGACCTGTCATCAGTGCAAGCGCCGCCTGATTGTCATAACTGTTCACCTTATAACGGCGATAATAGGTTCTGCCGTTTTTTAAGCGCACCCGCGTATAAACCTCCTCCGAACTGTAATGGAGCACATCCTCTGAAACAGACGTTCCGTCCGCAGCTTTTACCGCCGTCTCAAGAAACGCATATGCCGCAGCCGCATCCTGAATCCGCATCCTGCCGGCACGCGTCTCCGGATCCGCAATATCCATCCACCGGCTGTAGGCAGAAGTATTGTCGCTGTAAACCGCAATCTCCGCAATCTCGTCCTCTGACGGCAGATAAGTATCATATCCCATCCAGTCAGACTGAAAACCAAACCCAAGAAGCAGCGCTGCCGCCATCACGCCCGCCATCCAAAGCTTATGGCGGAAAAATGCCTTAAATTCCATATGAAAGACAATATCCGTCACACCGAATGCCAGAATCCCGAGAAGCAGCGCGCCGAATACACACCAGACAGGCTGCTTCGTAATCATCCAGAACAGCAGCCAGCCGCCAAGCGAAGAGGCAAACGAAACAAACGTCCGAAGCAGGATGCGCACGGGTCTGTTTTTCAACCCCTGCTCGGCAAGCTCCGAGGGACGCTTCTCAAAGCCAAGAAACGAAGCTGCCCAAAGCAGCCATGCTATGCCAAAGCTTACAAGACACCAATGCCCGATTCCCGGACTCTCTGCCGCACAAAAGTCAGCAAGCAGATACACGGCATCCGCCAGCGGAGAAACATGGAAGACCCATTCAATCCCGGACACACTCACCGTGTTGTAAAAGGTGTCCCGATAACAGTCAAAAAAGCACCAGACAAGCAGATAGAGCGAAATGCCGCCGACACCGGGGATAATCACCGTCACCAGCGTATTTAAAATATTTCCGCAAAGCATTACCGCAAGCAGGGTGAGATGATAAACCAGCAGGAATACCGTCAGCAGGATAAACGATATGCACAGGGCATTCCTCATCAGCTCCCCTACGGTAAAGACAGCGTAATCTCTGCCGTTTTCCGGAAAAGTCTTTGCCTTTTCCAAAAGCATGACAAGCTTCGTTCCGGCGAGCAGCAGCGTGACTGACATGCTTACCAGAAACGGGATCAGCCAGATTAACAGTCCGTTCAGCCAGCCCGTCAGAAAAAGCGTGCTTCTTTTTACCGGAATGCTCTGGTAAGTATCGGTCATATTCTTATGAAAAACATAGCGAAAGCCCGACAGTCCCACGATCAGCGCGCCCGCGATCGCAATAAACCCCGCGCTGACGGGAAGCACCTGACCGAAAAAAGAACCGATCTCAACCGTCTTACGGTAAATCCCCGTCAGATTTTCCTCCCGTATGATATCCTGTGTCTGTCCGAGATACAGAAGATAAAGCACCGGGAGCGCCAGCATATTTCCAAGGATGGAAAGCGCCACCATCCATGATTTATGTCTTAAATCCTCTCTCATCATGTTAGAAAAGCAATGCCTTGACGTCATAACCCTTCACCTCCGTTTCACTGATAAATATTTCCTCAAGGGAGAGCGGCAGCAGCTCATAAAAGACCGGATTCAGCTGCTCCATAAATGCCGTAATCTGCTCTCTTTCCCCGCGGACCGTCACCGTATAGAGCGAGCCCCTGTTATCCAGCGTCACGACCGCAAGCCCCTGCCGGATCTTTGCAAGCATCTCCTCTTCGCGGATCACGCACTGCAGCTTATGGATATTCAGCTTCATATCGTCGATGTCCTTCTCCAGAAGGATGCCGCCCTTATGGAGCAGCCCGACATACTCGCAGATATCCTCCAGCTCCCGCAGATTATGGGAGGCAATCACCGGCGTCAGTCCTCTCTCATCCATCTCTCTTACGAACAGCGCCTTCACCGCCTGACGCATAACGGGATCCAGTCCGTCAAAGGTCTCGTCGCAGAGCAGATATTTCGTATTCGCGCAGATCCCGCAGATCACGGAAAGCTGCTTTTTCATACCTTTGGAAAACGTATTGATCTTCCGCTTTTCGTCCAGACCGAATTTCTGCATCAGCATGCTCCATTTTTCCGCGTCAAACGCCGTATAACATGTCTGATACAGCTTCAGCATATCCCGTGGCGTACCGCTTCGGAAATAATACTGGTCATCCGAAATATAGAAAATCTTCTGTTTTACATGCGGGTTGTCATAAACCTTCTCTCCGTCAACCAGAATTTCACCCGCATCCGCCTTCAGCACACCGCTGACCATTCTCATAAAAGTCGATTTTCCCGCGCCGTTCGTACCGATCAGCCCGAATACATGCCCCTCTTCAATCCTTGCGCTGATTCCGTCTATCGCCCGGAAACCGTCAAAGCTTTTTTCCAGATTCTTTACTTCGATCACTGCGCCACACCTCCCTCAAAAATCCGTTCCAGCTCTCCGGAAAGCTCCTCTTTTGTCAGTCCCGCTTCCCGCGCGCGCACCGTTACCTGCCGCCATTCTTCCAGCATCTTCTGCTTTTTTCCTTCCCGCCATTCACGCTCCGGTGCGACAAAGCTGCCCCTGCCCGAAACCGTATAAAGATACCCTTCCTGTTCCAGCTGATTATAGGCACGCTGTATCGTATTCGGATTGACTGCAAGCTCAACGCCCATCGAGCGGACGCTCGGCATCCTACTGTCCGCCTCCAGCGCTCCGCCGACGATCAGCCGCTCCAGCTTCTCCACGATCTGCTCATAGATCGGTCTTTTATCCCTGTAATCCAGCAAAATCATGAACCGCTCCCCCTTCCACCGTAAAATTTA
>CAZVWN010000176.1:0-4248 GCA_964631065.1 uncultured Acetatifactor sp. | reverse complement strand
GGAGGAAACAGTATGACAGAAGCAGTGAAGGCAGCAATCAGGGACGGAAGGACGGCGCTGGGGATTGAGTTCGGATCGACAAGGATTAAGGCAGTGCTGATTGATGAGAGCCATGCGCCCGTTGCGATGGGAACGTATGACTGGGAGAACAGACTGGAAAACAATATCTGGACATACAGTCTTGAGGATATCCGGAACGGCTTACAGGGCTGTTACCGGAGTCTGGCAGAGGCGGTAAAGGAAAAATACGGCGAGGAGCTGAAGACGCTCGGCAGTCTCGGTTTTTCCGGCATGATGCACGGTTATATGGCATTTGACCGGGCGGGAGAGCTGCTCGTTCCGTTCCGGACATGGAGAAATACCATGACGGAAGAGGCGTGTAAGGAGCTGACGCCTTTGTTTGGGTTTAACATACCGCAGAGATGGAGCATTGCGCATCTCTATCAGGCGATTCTTTCCGGCGAGGCGCATGTGAAGGAGATTTCTTTCTTTACGACGCTTGCAGGGTATATTCATTGGCAGCTTTCCGGCGAGAAGGTGCTTGGTATCGGAGAGGCATCGGGAATGTTCCCGATCGATTCTGAAATTCATGATTATGACAGGAAGATGCTTTCGCAGTTTGATGAGCTGACGGCTTCAAAGGGATTTTCATGGGAGTTGGCGGAGATCCTTCCCAAGGTTCTCTGCGCCGGAGAAAATGCGGGAACGCTGACTGCGGAAGGCGCGAAGCTGCTCGATCCGACGGGAACGCTGCAGCCGGGTGTGCCGATGTGTCCGCCCGAGGGCGATGCGGGAACCGGTATGGTTGCAACAAACAGCGTCAGGGTGCGGACGGGAAATATTTCCGCAGGAACCTCTATTTTCTCCATGGTTGTCACGGAAAAGGCGTTGGAGAAGGTACATGAGGAGATCGACATGGTAACGACGCCGGACGGAAATCCCGTTGCGATGGTACACTGCAACAACTGTACCTCGGATCTGAATGCATGGGTGAATCTTTTTGAAGAGTTTGCGGGGAAATTCGGTGTGAAGCCGGATAAGAATGAGCTGTACGGAACGCTCTACAGGGAAGCGCTGACAGGAGACGCGGACTGCGGCGGACTGCTGGCATATAACTATTTTTCGGGAGAACCCGTAACCGGACTGAATGAGGGAAGACCGATGTTTGTCCGCACGCCTGACGCGAAGTTTACGCTGGCAAACTTTATGAGAAGCCATCTTTACAGCGCGATGGCGACGTTAAAGATCGGAAATGACATTCTGCTGAAGGAGGAGCATGTCAGGGTGGACTCCCTGATGGGACACGGCGGACTGTTCAAGACGCCCGTTGTCGGTCAGCAGCTCATGGCGGCAGCCTTTAATTCCCCTGTAACGGTTATGGATACAGCGAGCGAGGGCGGCGCCTGGGGCATGGCGGTACTGGCGGCGTTTATGACGGAAAAGGCGGAGAATGAGACCCTGCCGGATTATCTGTCCGAAAGAATTTTTGCGGGGCAGACGGGTACGACGATTGCGCCCAGGGCGGAGGATGTTGCGGGCTTTGATGCTTTTGTGGAAAAATATAAGAGTACGCTTCCTGCGGAAAAAGCGGCAGTCGCAGGGCTGTGAGCAGACAGTGGGAACAGGGTAAGGAAAGGAAAAACAGATATGCTGGAAGAATTAAAAAAGCTGGTTTATGAGGCGAATATGGAGCTGCCCCGGTACGGACTTGTTACGTTTACATGGGGAAACGTCAGCGCGATCGACAGGGAGAGCGGGCTTGTTGTCATAAAGCCGAGCGGTGTGGAGTATGATAAGCTGACGCCGGAGGATATGGTCGTTGTCGATCTGGAGGGTAGGCGCGTGGAAGGAAAGCTAAATCCTTCTTCGGATACGGCAACTCATATCGAGCTGTACAAGGCATTTCCGAAGATCGGCGGTGTGGTACATACGCATTCTTCCTATGCGACGAGCTGGGCACAGGCGGGGAGGAGCATTCCCTGTTACGGAACGACCCATGCGGATTATATATACGGGGAAGTGCCCTGCGTGAGATGCCTGACAAAGGAAGAGATAGAACAGGCATACGAGGAGAACACGGGACATCTGATCGTCAGTGAGTTCAAACGGCTGGGGAAAGATCCTGTGGCGGTTCCCGCCGTGCTCTGTAAGAATCACGGACCTTTCGCATGGGGAAAGGATGCCAAAGAGGCAGTTCATAATGCCGTTGTGCTGGAAGAGGTTGCAAAGATGGCATATCGTGCCGAGACGATCAATCCGCGCATTCAGCCGGCGCCGCAGGAGCTGCAGGATAAGCATTATTACAGAAAGCACGGAGCGAATGCCTATTACGGTCAGAAAACGGAGAAGTAATCCGGGCGGCGGACGGGAACGTGTCCGAGCACATTAAGGATTTTAGCAAGAATTGACTAGACGCGGGAAACAGAGTGTGGTAGTATAAACCCGATAGAACGAGTTGCCGCAGGGGCGGCAGAATGGAGGAAAGCATGAACAATTTAGAACTGCAGCAGCACGCGAATGATGTGCGCAAGGGCATTGTAACAGCAGTTCACAGTGCAAAGGCGGGACATCCCGGCGGATCCCTTTCCGCCGCAGATATTTTTACCTATCTGTATTTCGAGGAGATGAACATTGATCCTGCAAACCCTGATAAGGAAGACAGAGACCGTTTTGTATTGTCTAAGGGGCATACGGCTCCCGGACTCTATTCTGCTCTGGCGAACAGAGGATTTTTCCCGGTTGAGGATTTAAAGACTCTGAGACATCTCGGTTCTTATCTTCAGGGACATCCCTGTATCCACATTCCCGGTGTCGATATGTCCTCCGGCTCTCTCGGACAGGGAATTTCCGCCGCAGTCGGCATGGCGCTTGGCGGAAAGCTTGACAATAAAGAATTTCGTGTATACACGCTGCTCGGCGACGGCGAGATTGAAGAGGGTCAGGTATGGGAGGCGGCAATGTTTGCCGGGTTCCGTAAGCTGGACAATCTCTGCGTCATCGTTGACAACAATAATCTGCAGATAGACGGACCGATTGATCAGGTATGCTCTCCTTACCCGATTGATAAGAAGTTCGAGGCGTTTAACTTCCATGTGATCAATGTGGATGCGCATGACTTTGACGCAATCCGCGCCGCTTTCAAGGAAGCGGAGGAAACGAAGGGCATGCCGACCTGTATCGTTGCGCACAGCGTAAAGGGTAAGGGCGTTTCCTTCATGGAGAACAGTGTTGACTGGCACGGCAAGGCTCCGAATGATGAGGAGTATGCGGTGGCTATGGCTGATCTGGACAGGATTGAAGAAGAATTAAAGAAAGCAGGTGAAGCATAATGGCAGAGAATACGGTGAAAAAGATTGCAACCCGTGAGAGCTACGGCAACGCGCTGAAGGAGCTTGCGGAGGAGTTCCCGAATCTGGTAGTTCTGGATGCTGACCTTGCGGCAGCTACCAAGACCGGTATTTTTAAGAAGGCATATCCTGACCGTCATATTGACTGCGGTATCGCAGAGAGCAATATGATGGGTGTGGCGGCAGGTCTGTCTCTGACAGGAAAGATTCCGTTTGTCAGCTCGTTCGCCATGTTTGCGGCAGGGCGTGCGTTTGAGCAGGTTCGTAACTCGATCGGCTATCCGCATCTGAATGTAAAGATCGGTGCTACGCATGCGGGTATCTCCGTAGGCGAGGACGGTGCGACGCACCAGTGTAACGAGGACATTGCGCTGATGAGAACGATTCCCGGCATGGTCGTTATGTGTCCTGCGGATGATGTGGAAGCAAAAGCGGCTGTACGCGCGGCATTAGAGTACGACGGACCGGTTTATATCAGATTCGGTCGTGCGGCTGTTCCCGTAATCAACGATAAGCCGGATTACAAATTTGAGATCGGAAAGGGAACCATTGTACGCGAGGGTAAGGATGTCACGATCGTGGCTACCGGAATCTGCGTGGATTCTGCGCTCGGTGCGGCAGAAAAGCTGGCGGCAGAGGGCGTGGATGCGGAGGTTATCAGCATCTGTACGATCAAGCCGCTCGACGAGGAGATTATTGTCAGCAGCGCAAAGAAGACCCGTAAGGTTGTAACGGTCGAAGAGCATTCCGTGATCGGCGGACTGGGAAGCGCTGTCTGCGACTGCCTGTCCGAGAAGCTTCCGACTCCGGTTAAGAAGATCGGTATGCAGGATGTATTCGGTGAGTCCGGTTCTGCGGCAGCCCTGATTGCAAAGTATGGTCTGGATGCGGAGGGCGTGTA
>CAZVWN010000175.1:0-4291 GCA_964631065.1 uncultured Acetatifactor sp. | reverse complement strand
AGAAATGACAAAACATCTCCTTTTTTGACAAATTAAATTGTGGCATAGTGTTGTCGAGTGTGTTATACTTTATCTATTCGTGGGGTATACGCATATGAAAAAGAGAATCCGATTAAAGGGTCGTATCAGGACCTACATACAGTTCAGTATCTATTTGGGAATCCTGCTCTGCTTTGTGGATGCGGCAATGTATCTGATTGATCTGCGCGCGGGAATTTTCCTGACAGGATACACGCTGATCTATTTTATTATTACGCTGTCGCTGTATTTCTATAATAAGCCGGTCATCATGAACGAACTGATCAGCTTTGCAACAGAGTATGGGCAGATACAGCGGAAGCTGCTGCGCGAGATGGATCTTCCTTATGCGCTGTTGGACGATAACGGCAGGGTTATCTGGACGAATCTTGCCTTTGAGGCGGTCATCCGGCAGCCGAAGGGATATGCAAAGTCCATCACGGCGCTTTTTCCGACGATCACGCGGGACAGGCTTCCGGATGACAACGGTGTCGATGAGGCACAGTATGAGCTGGAATACGACGGCAGCGAATATATTGCAAAATTCAAGAAGATTTCGCTGAAGGAGATGGCGGAGCACAGCGACATGATCGACGCGAAGGATTACAACGGATATCTGATCGCGGTCTATCTCTATGACGAGACGGCGCTCCACATTGCGCTGCAGGAGGTGGATGATCAGAGCCTTGCGGTCGGTATGGTGTATCTTGATAATTATGAGGAGGCGCTGGCGAGTATTGAGGAGGTCAGACGCTCTCTGCTGACTGCGCTGATCGACCGGAAGGTGAATAAGTATATTTCCGGTTACGACGGTATCTGTAAAAAGCTGGAAAAGGACAAATATCTGGTGATCCTGCGAAAGAAGATGATCACGCAGCTTCAGGAGAGCCGTTTCGATCTGCTGGAAGAGGTAAAGACGGTCAATATCGGAAATGAGATGGCTGTGACGCTGAGTATCGGTATCGGTCTGGACGGGCTCACCTATGCGCAGAATTATGAGTTTTCGCGCAATGCGATCGATCTTGCGCTGGGGCGCGGCGGCGATCAGGCTGTGATCAAGACGCCGGAGAGCATTACCTATTACGGCGGAAAGAGCCAGCAGGTCGAAAAGAATACAAGGGTGAAGGCGAGAGTAAAGGCGCATGCCCTGCGCGAAATCATTACGGGTAAGGATACGGTTCTTGTCATGGGACACCGTATGCCGGACGCTGACAGCTTCGGCGCGGCGGTAGGTATTTATCGGGTGGCGCAGACGCTGGAAAGAAAGGCGCATATCGTACTGAATGACGTGCCCTCGACGATTCAGCCCATGGTAGATATGTTCCGGAATAACCCGGAGTACGAGGAGGATATGATTGTCGGCAGCCAGCAGGCGATCGAGGCGGCGGGCGGTAACTGCGTGCTGGTCGTGGTGGATGTAAACAGACCCTCCATCACGGAATGTCCGGATCTGCTGCGCTTCTGTAAGTCCGTGGTTGTTCTGGATCATCACAGACAGGGTACGGAGACGATCGAGAATGCAACGCTTTCCTATGTTGAGCCGTATGCGTCCTCTGCATCGGAAATGGTTTCGGAAATTCTGCAATATACCTATGACAATATTAAGATCCGCACGGAGGAGGCAGACTGTCTCTATTCCGGGATCATGGTCGATACCAGCAATTTTATGACGAAGACGGGTGTGAGAACCTTTGAGGCGGCTGCTTTCTTAAGGCGCAACGGTGCGGATGTGACGCGCGTGCGCAAGCTGTTTAGGGAAGACGCGATGGAATATAAGGCGAAAGCCGATGCGGTCAGTCAGGCGGAGATTTATAAGCAGTATTTTGCCATTTCAATCTGTAATGCGGAGGAGCTTCCCAGCCCGACGATCATCGGCGCACAGGCGGCAAACGAGCTGCTGAACATCAAGGGCGTCAAGGCGAGCTTTGTGCTTACGGATTATCAGGGGAAGATTTATATCAGCGCGCGTTCCATTGATGAGGTAAACGTACAGATTATCATGGAACGGCTGGGCGGCGGCGGACATCTGAGCACTGCCGCATGCCAGATGGAGGGTGTCGGCGTGATCGAGGCGATCGGCGCATTGAAGCGGACGATTGATTCCATGCTGGAGGAGAATGAGATTTAAAGGAAAGGAATGAGAAGATATGAAGATTATTCTGTTACAGGATGAGAAGAAGCTCGGAAAAAAGGGTGATATCATCGAGGCGAGCGAAGGATATGCAAAGAATTATATCCTGCCGAAAAAAATCGGCGTAGAGGCGACGGCGAAGAATCTGAATGACCTGAAGCTGCAGAAGGCAAATCAGGAAAAGATTGCCAAGGAGCAGCTGGATGCGGCAAAGGCGCTGGCGGCTGAGCTGGAGAGTAAGACGGTAGTCGTAAAGATCAAGGCGGGAGAGGGCGGAAGAACCTTCGGCTCTGTTTCCTCAAAGGAGATTGCGGCGGCGCTTATGGAGCAGCATCAGGTTGAGATTGATAAAAAGAAGCTTCAGCTTCCGGAAGCGCTGAAAAATTTCGGCAGCTATGAGGTTGCGGTGAAGCTGCATCCGCAGGTAACAGGAAAGCTGACCGTAAAGGTAACGGAAGCGTAGAGGATATCAGGGTATGCCCGCTATGGAAGAAAATGTGATAAAAAGAATATTGCCGCACAGCGATGAGGCGGAGCAGTGTGTGATCGGTTCCATGATCGTGGATCGTGAGGCGATTGCTACGGCGTCCGAGCTGATCACGGAGGAGGATTTCTATAACCGGCAGTATGGGATTCTGTTTGCAACGATGGTTGAGATGGATGATGCGGGGAGTGCGGTCGATCTGGTAACGCTGCAGAACAAGCTGAAGGAGAAGGACGTGCCGCCGGAGGTGAGCAGTCTGGAATTTGTCAGGGAGCTTGTTACGGCGGTTCCGACCTCCGCAAATATTAAGTATTATGCGAATATTGTTGCCGAGAAGGCGACGCTGCGCAGACTGATCCGTCTGAATGAGGAGATTGCGAATACCTGTTACGCGGGAAAGGAGAGTCTCGAATACATACTGGAAGATACCGAGAAGCGGGTATTTCAGCTTGTGCAGAAGCGGACGACGGATGACTTTGTTCCGGTAAGACAGATTGTCATGAACGCCATGGATAAGATTGAGACGGCGGCGAAGAACAAGGGGAGTGTTACCGGAATCCCGACAGGCTTTATTGACCTGGATTACCGGACGGCGGGGATGCAGCCCTCCGACCTGATTCTGGTCGCGGCGCGTCCGTCCATGGGTAAGACGGCGTTTGAGCTGAATCTGGCGCAATATATGGCATTTAAGAAGAATATGACGGTCGCACTGTTCAGTCTGGAAATGAGTAAGGAGCAGCTGGTAAACAGAATGTTCTCCCTGGAATCCAACGTGGATGCCCAGAAGCTTCGGACGGGACAGCTGAACGATCAGGAATGGGAACGGCTGATAGAAAGCGCGGGAACGATCGGAAAATCGAAGCTGATCATAGATGATACGCCGGGAATCAGTATTGCGGAGCTTCGTTCCAAGTGCAGGAAATATAAGCTGGAGCATGATCTTTCCATTATTATGATCGATTACTTACAGCTGATGTCCGGAAGCGGCAGGACGGAGTCGAGACAGCAGGAAATTTCGGATATTTCCCGCTCGTTAAAGGCGCTGGCAAGAGAGCTGAATGTTCCGGTTGTTGCGCTGTCGCAGCTGTCCCGAGCCGTGGAGCAGCGTCCCGATCACAGACCGATGCTTTCTGATCTGCGGGAATCCGGTGCGATCGAGCAGGATGCGGACGTTGTCATGTTTCTTTACCGGGATGATTATTATAATCATGATTCTCCGGAAAAGGGTGTTTCGGAAGTCATTATCGCGAAGCAGAGAAACGGTCCGATCGGCACGGTAAAGCTTGCCTGGCTGCCGGAATATACAAAGTTTGCCAATCTGGAACACAAAGGAAATGAAGAGTTTTAAAATTACGAAAGAGAATGAGCAAAGACGCTTGTTCTCTTTTTTATTTGGGAAAGGAAAAATCATTTGGAAAGGAGAAGCCATGAGTCATTATCTGTTTATTTCGGATGCTGCAAAAGAGGTTAAGGTAGAAAGTCATGTACTGCGCTATTGGGAGGAGGAACTTCATCTGCCGATCAAACGCAATGAGCTGGGACATCGCTATTATACGGAGGAGGATGTGGATCGGTTTAAGGAAATCAAGGATTTGAAGGAGAGGGGCTTGCAGTTGAAGGCAATTAAAATGATTCTGAAGGATGGGAAGCTGGATATT
>CAZVWN010000174.1:0-4291 GCA_964631065.1 uncultured Acetatifactor sp. | reverse complement strand
ACCGCTGCCGCAAGCGTCGTCAGCAAAAATGCCGCAAAAAGCATCCCCTCCGGAAACAGGGAGTAGTACGGTCCGACCAGAAGACTCGAGGCATTCATCGCCGCGTGCAGCAGCATACAGAGCCGGATGTCCTGAAACCGGCGGTAAAGCAGCCCGAGAACCAGCCCCAGCACAAAGGCATAGCTCCCCTGAATCAGATTCCCGTGCAGGATGCCGAACGCCAGCGCCTGTAAAACATTCGCAACCCAAAAGCTTTTGCTGACCTTCCCCGCAAGCCGGAACACAAGTCCCCTGCATACCAGCTCCTCGCAGACGGGCGCAAGCAGAACCGTCGAGAGCACACTAAGCCAGGTCGTCTCCGTCAGTCCGCTCATCTCCATCAGCTCCTCATACTCCCGCATCACCTCGGGAGAAAGCGTCTCAATGACGGAAAGGATTCCGCTGATACAAAACTGTGCCGCCAGTCCGACCAGCAGGATCAGCAGAAAATGATACGGCTCCGGCTTTCCGACGCTTTCCGGTCGTTTCTTTCTTCCATAAGCAAAATAGTACCACAGTCCGAACACGATGAGCGAAAGCAGCTGACTGATCACCAGAATCAGCATGATATTGTCCATGATCCGTTCACTGACAAATACCGTCAGCGCTTCCGCGGACATTCCTGCCGCAGTCGGCTGCATCATCGTTATCACGGAAAACACGACGGATGCCGCAATGCTGCACACGACCTGAATCCCCATAAACGCCGCAGCCGGCAGAAGGGAAACGATCGTCCAACCTGTTTTCTTCAGAATTTTTTTCATTTTGCACTCCATTCCGGGAACGTTTTTTCATTCGCGTGTCCATATCCGCGCCAAGGCTCACCCGTGACGTTCCCGACACGAATGAGCCTGTGCGCTTCCGGCGTTTATAAAACGCTTATTCCATATTCAGCTTCTTTGTTGTCACAAAATGCGATACGAAGTACATTGCCACGCCGATCAGCAGATTGACGATAACGCCCTGCCATATGCTCACGTCAAAGTACGCGCCGAAGTCCTCATTGCCCGCTCTGAAAATGGCAGAGCCGGCAATGGAATCCACGATTGAACCGAGGATGCCGTTGACCACGCAGATCCCGATATAGCTGACGATCGCCATCATGACCCTGTGCTTTGTAAAGAGCTGTCCCAGCGAGATGGCGCCGAATATCGTCGTCATGGAGACAAACGGGCCAATCAGCGTTACGACAAGCAGAATGATCTTATACACCAGGAAATTCAGACCGAATTCCTCCTCCAACAGCTCACGCAGCAGACCGAAACCGTTCCCCACCTGCTCCAGGAACTCCTTCAGCGTATAGCCGTCCGGCATCACCGTCATGACTGCCGACATCACCAGCGCAAACAGGGACAGATACGTCATCGCGAGAATGATGATCTCCCAGATACCGCTGACGAGGATCTTAGAGGCTAACAGCTGATGCTTCGTCACGGGAAGCGTGTGCGTCAGATACCCTTCGTCCGTGTACATCGTCCTGTAAAAATGCACCGCAAAATATACGACGGTTCCGACAACGATCACAACTAACAGAATCACATACAGAAGCAGGGTAAAGACGCTTAAGACATCCAAAAGTCCTGTCCCGATCAGCGCTACATTCCCTAATTCCAAATCTCCGTCCGCGCCTGCGGATGCCGCGCTCCACATCGGCGCCCGAAAGGCAAGCCAGCCGAAGAACGTGATTCCTACCGTCAAAAGCGCCATCAGCAGCCCGACCTTATAGGTACTTTTCCATTCATGCTTCATCAATTTTCCTAACATGCGAACACCTCCCTGAAATACGCGTCCACGGACTTGCCGTGCTGCTCCCTGATATTGTCAACTGATGTATAAAGCACCAGATGTCCGTAGCGCATGAAGATCACCTCGTCCAGCACCTGCTCGACATCCCCGATCAGATGCGTGGAAATGATCACCGTTGCCTCCGGATTATAATTGTTGATGATCGTCCGCAGAATATAATCCCGCGCCGCAGGATCGACTCCGGCGATCGGCTCATCCAGCACATACAGATTCGCCTGTCTGCTCATGACAAGGATCAGCTGTACCTTCTCCTTATTTCCCTTTGACAGCGTTCTGAGCTTAACGTTCGGATCAATATTCAGGCTGCGCAGCATTTCCAGCGCTCTCTCCTTCGAGAAATCCGCATAAAAGTCCGCGAAAAAGTCCAGTATCTCCTCAATCCGCTTCCCGCCCGCGAGATAGCTTCTGTCCGGCAGATACGCAACCTGCGCCTTCGTCTCAGTTCCGACATACTGCCCGTTGATCTTAATGCTGCCCTGCGTCGGGGTCAGCAGTCCGTTCAGCATCTTGATCAACGTCGTCTTCCCGCTGCCGTTGGGTCCTAAAAGACCTACGATCTTTCCCTTCGGAAGCGTCAGCGTGATATTGTTTACCGCTACATTCTGTTTGTCGTAGGTTTTTGTCAGCCCTACAATTTCTACCAGCTCATTCATATGTTCCCTCCTCCTGATGCGTCTGCCCGTCATCTACACTTTTCAACAGCTCCATTATCTCCTGCTCCGTATATCCAAGCTCCCGCATCTTTGTCAAAAAATCATGTAAAAGTTCCTCCGCCAATGCAGTCCGCACCTTCCGGATTCTCTGTTCATCCTCCGTGACATTTCTGCCGTTCGTGCGCTGTGTGACGATCAGCCCGCTCCTCTCCAGCTCCGCAAACGCCTTCTGCATCGTATTCGGATTCACTGCGGCTACCGCTGCCAGTTCCCTGACGCTCGGCAGCTTTTCACCCGGCGGATACTGTCCTGATACAATCTGCATCTCAATGCGCTCGACAAGCTGCGCATAGATCGGTCTGTCTGCATCCAGATTCCATGCCATTCATTTTGCTCCTTTCCCGTTTCCGTTGTACCTCTGTATTAGCTTCGTAATACAATAGTACACCCGCCGGTATCATCTGTCAAGCACGTTTTTCAAAAAATCTGCATATGAATAAAAGAAAAACATCCCGCGAGGTTTTTATGCCCGAAAACAACTCTCTCCCACCGGAAAACGCCGCACGCGAACTGATTGCGGAACAGGAAACACAGGATACCGGAACGCTGAAGATCAGCGTTGTCTCCACGATCGGACTGCTCCCCGTCGTAAACGCAACCGTAACCGTCTCCTACACCGGAGACCCGGAAAACGCATTAGATACCCTGACCACGGACAGCTCCGGCCAGACGCCCGTAATCACGCTTCCCGCGCCGCCGCTGTCTCTCTCCCTGGAACCGGATGCCCTGATCCAGCCCTACTCGGAATATAATATCCTTGTCACGGCGGACGGCTACGAACCCGTCTATGTATCCGGCTCCGAGATTCTTGCCGATGCACTGTCGCTTCAGCCCATCCGCATGAATCCCCTTGCCACGGCGGAAGCGGAGGAGGAAACCATCACCATTCCCGCGCATACCCTCTGGGGAGAATATCCGCCCAAGATACCGGAGGACGAGATCAAGCCCGTCGCAGAGACCGGCGAGATCGTCTTAAGCCGCGTCGTCATTCCGGAATACATTATCGTCCATGACGGCGCGCCGGGCGACTCTTCCGCGCCGAATTACTGGGTCCGCTATCGCGACTATATCAAAAATGTCGCCTCCTGCGAGATTTATTCGACCTGGCCGGAGAGCACGATCTATGCGAATATTCTTGCCATACAGTCCTTTACGCTGAACCGGGTATATACGGAATGGTACCGCAATCAGGGATATGATTTCACGATCACCTCCTCGACCGCCTACGACCAGAAATGGGTATACGGCAGAAACATTTTCGAGAATATAGACTACCTGGTCGATACGATTTTCGCGAGCTTCCTTTCCCGCCCCGGCGTGCGCCAGCCGATCTTTACCTCCTACTGCGACGGAAACCGCGTTACCTGCTCCGGCTTAAGCCAGTGGGGATCGAAATACCTCGGCGACGAGGGGTACTCCGCCATCGAGATTATCCGCTATTACTTCGGAAACGACATGTATATCAACACTGCCGACCTGATCTCCGGCGTTCCGTCCTCCTGGCCCGGATACAACCTTGAAACCGGCGCTTCCGGCGACAAGGTCAGACAGCTCCAGAATCAGTTAAACCGTATCGCGCGCAATTATCCTGCAATCCCGACCATTACCGCAGACGGCATCTACGGTCCCGCCACAGCCGAAGCCGTCCGCGTCTTTCAGGGCATCTTCAATCTGCCGCAGACCGGCGTGACCGATTATGCGACATGGTATGAAATCTCGGAGATCTACGTCGG
>CAZVWN010000173.1:0-4302 GCA_964631065.1 uncultured Acetatifactor sp. | reverse complement strand
GCACACAATAAGACCCTTGCAGGACAGCTGTACGGGGAATTTAAGGAGTTTTTCCCGGAGAACGCGGTAGAGTATTTTGTGTCCTACTACGATTATTATCAGCCGGAAGCGTATGTTCCCTCCTCGGATACCTATATTGCGAAGGATTCCGCGATCAACGAGGAGATAGATAAGCTGCGGCTTTCTGCGACCGCTTCTTTAACGGAGCGGAAGGATGTGATCGTGGTTGCCAGCGTATCCTGTATTTACGGTTTGGGCAGCCCGGAGGAATTTCAGGGGATGTCGGTATCGCTCCGGCCGGGTATGACGAAGGACCGGGAAGAGGTGCTGCGCGAGCTTGTGGACATTCAATATAACAGAAACGACATGGATCTGCAGCGCGGGTGTTTCCGCGTTCACGGGGATGTCGTCGAGGTCTGTCCGGCGCAGGGCGGCGATTACTTCATACGGATTGAATTTTTCGGAGACGAGATCGACAGGATCTGCGAGATCGAGCCGCTGTCGGGAAGGATTCATGCAACGCTGAATCACATTATCATTTATCCCGCTTCACATTATGTCGTTTCGATGGATAAGATCAAGGCGGCGTGCGATAATATCGAAAAGGAGATGGAGGAGAGAGTCCGTTACTTCAAGGGCGAGGACAGGCTGATCGAAGCGCAGCGGATTGCCGAGCGGACGAATTTCGACGTGGAGATGATGCGGGAGACGGGGTTCTGCTCCGGCATCGAGAATTATTCCAGACATCTGAATTTTATGCCGGAGGGAGCGCCGCCCATGACGCTGCTGGACTTCTTCCCGGATGATTTTCTGATCATTGTCGATGAGTCGCATATGACGATTCCGCAGATACGGGGCATGTTTGCGGGAGACCGCTCCAGAAAGCAGACGCTTGTGGACTACGGTTTCCGTCTGCCCTCGGCGCTGGATAACAGACCGCTGAATTTTGAAGAATTTGAGACGCATATCGACCGGATGCTCTTTGTCTCGGCAACGCCGTCTGATTACGAGGCGTCGCATGAGCTGCTCCGCACGGAACAGATCATCCGCCCGACGGGACTGCTGGATCCGGAGGTGGACGTCCGCCCTGTGGAAGGACAGATCGACGATCTGATCGGCGAGGTCAACCGGGAAGTGGAGAAGCATAACAAAATTCTGATCACGACGCTGACGAAACGGATGGCGGAGGATCTGACGGATTACATGAAGGAGGTCGGTATCCGCGTAAAGTATCTGCATTCCGATATTGATACGCTGGAACGCGCGGAGATCATCCGGGATATGCGTCTGGATGTGTTTGATGTTCTTGTCGGCATCAACCTTCTGCGGGAGGGACTGGATATTCCGGAGATCTCACTGGTCGCGATTCTGGATGCGGACAAGGAGGGCTTTCTGCGAAGCAGTACCTCTCTGATCCAGACGATCGGGCGTGCGGCGAGAAATGCGGAAGGACATGTTATCATGTATGCGGATACGATCACGGATTCCATGCGTGTTGCGCTGGACGAGACGAACCGCCGGCGTGAGATCCAGATGAAGTATAATGAGGAGCATGGGATCACGCCGCAGACGATCAAAAAGGCGGTGCGCGATCTGATCAGCATTTCCAAGGCGGTAGCGAAGGAAGAGCTGCGCTTTGAAAAGGATCCGGAATCCATGAACCGTAAGGAGCTGGAGAAGCTGATCGCAGAGGTACAGAAAAAGATGCAGCGGGCGGCGGCGGATCTTGATTTCGAGGCGGCGGCAGAGCTGCGGGATAAGATGATCGAGCTGAAGCAGAAGCTGCAGGAGCTTAACGAGGAGTGACGCGGCAGGAAAGAAAGGCAGATTGCCGGGCATGGCGGCAGGAAAAAGCGTGAATGACGCGGCAGAATAGAAACAGAATAGAAATAAGTAATGACGGACAGGGTAAGGAGCAGGGCGGAAGATGGAAGAAGTAAAGAAGATGCGTCCCAGGGAATATATTAAGATCCGTGGGGCGAAGGAGCATAATCTGAAAAATATAGATGTGGATATTCCGAGGAATGAACTGGTCGTGCTGACGGGAATGTCGGGGTCGGGGAAATCGTCTCTGGCGTTTGATACGATCTATGCGGAGGGGCAGAGGCGTTACATGGAGTCTCTGTCCTCTTATGCGCGGCAGTTTCTGGGGCAGATGGAGAAGCCGGATGTCGAGCGCATTGACGGACTTTCCCCCGCTATTTCGATCGATCAGAAATCGACAAACCGGAACCCGAGATCGACAGTGGGAACGGTCACGGAAATTTACGATTATTTCCGACTGCTCTATGCGCGGATCGGGATTCCGCACTGTCCGAAATGCGGGCGCAAAATCGCAAAGCAGACGGTGGATCAGATGACGGATCAGATCATGGCGCTGCCTCAGGGGACGAAGCTGCAGCTGCTCGCGCCTGTCGTGCGCGGAAGGAAGGGACAGCATGAGAAGGTGCTGGAACGCGCGAAGCGCAGCGGCTATGTCAGGGTGCGCATTGACGGCAGCCTGTACGAGCTGAACGAGGAAATCAGTCTGGATAAAAACAGTAAGCATAATATTGACATTATCGTGGACAGGCTTGTCGTGAAGCCGGGGATAGAGCGCAGACTGGCGGATTCCATCGAGAACGTCATGGAGCTGGCGGACGGACTGCTGACTGTTGACGTGATAGACGGGGAGACGCTGACCTTCAGCCAGAGCTTTTCCTGTCCGGACTGTGGGATCGGGATCAGTGAGATTGAGCCGAGGAGCTTTTCCTTTAACAATCCGTTCGGCGCGTGTCCGGAATGCTTCGGACTGGGATATAAGATGGAGTTTGACATCGACCTGATGATACCGGATAAGACGCTCAGTATCAATGAGGGGGCAATCACGGTCACGGGCTGGCAGTCCTGTACGGATAAAAAGAGCTTTACGAACGCGATCTTACAGGCGCTCTGCAAGGAGTACGGCTTTGATTTGGATACCCCATTTGAAAAATATCCGGAAAAGGTGCAGCGCGTTCTGCTCTACGGAACAGACGGAAAAGAAGTTGAGGTGCATTATACGGGGCAGCGGGGAAGGGGTGTTTACCCTGTTGCGTTTGAGGGACTGATTAAAAACGTAGAGCGGAAGTATAAGGAAACCTTTTCCGAGATTATGAAGCAGGAATATGAGAGCTATATGCGGATCACGCCCTGCAAGGAATGTAAGGGAATGCGCCTGAAAAAGGAGTCGCTTGCCGTTACGGTGTGCGACAGGAATATTTATGAGATTACCTCCATGTCCGTCCGGGATCTCTACGGTTTTTTAAATGAAATGCAGCTTACGGATCAGCAGCAGCTGATCGGAAAACAGATCCTCAAGGAAATCCGCGCAAGGGTGGGCTTCCTTGTCGATGTCGGACTGGAATATCTCTCCCTGTCGCGCGCGACGGCAACCCTCTCCGGCGGCGAGGCGCAGCGGATCCGCCTCGCGACGCAGATCGGTTCCGGACTGGTCGGCGTCTGCTATATTCTGGACGAGCCGAGTATCGGACTGCACCAGCGGGATAACGATAAGCTGCTCGCGACGCTGAAGAATCTCCGGGATCTCGGAAATACGCTGATCGTCGTGGAGCATGACGAGGATACGATGCTGGCGGCGGATTACATCGTGGATATCGGTCCGGGGGCGGGCTCGCACGGCGGTGAGGTGATCGCGTGCGGCACGGCGGAGGAGATCATGCGCGTGCCGGAATCCGTGACGGGAAAATACTTGAGCGGAGAGATGAAAATCCCCGTGCCGAAGAAGCGCAGGACGCCGACGGGGTGGCTGAAGGTGATCGGGGCGCAGGAAAACAATCTGAAAAATATCAACGTGGAATTTCCGCTCGGCGTCATGACCTGTGTGACGGGGGTATCCGGTTCGGGAAAGAGTTCGCTTGTCAACGAAATCCTGTACAAGCACCTGGCGCGGGATTTAAACCGTGCGCGCTGTATCCCCGGAAAGCACAGGGATATTCTTGGAGCGGAGCAGCTGGACAAGGTCATTGATATCGACCAGTCGCCGATCGGCAGAACGCCGCGTTCCAATCCGGCGACTTATACGGGGGTATTCGACCAGATCCGGGATCTCTTTGCCTCGACTGCGGACGCGAAGGCGAAGGGATATACGAAGGGAAGATTCAGCTTTAACGTAAAAGGCGGACGCTGCGAGGCGTGCGGCGGGGACGGCATTATCAAGATTGAGATGCACTTTTTGCCGGATGTGTATGTGCCCTGCGAGGTCTGCGGCGGAAAGCGTTATAACAGAGAGACGCTGGATGTAAAGTATAAGGGAAAGAGCAT
>CAZVWN010000172.1:0-4318 GCA_964631065.1 uncultured Acetatifactor sp. | reverse complement strand
TTCTGCCGGAATATCCGCGACATAACCCGTAATTATATTATTGCAACAAAATATAAGTTCTGCTATAATATCCCTACGGAGGGGTTGCATATGCTGCCGAGAGGATATTGCTGGATACGGTGTCCGCATTGCGGGAATCCCAAAATGCAGATGATCCGCAGGGACACGGTACTAAGGAATTTCCCGGGGTACTGTAAGAAATGTAAAACTGAATCGATCGTGACAAGAGAGCCTGAGTGCCGGACGGTGAACCGCTGAAAAAGTGATTCCGCTGTCCGGCGTCTGTTTTTGTCCGACCTCCCGCACCGGGGAAAGCCCGGTAAAAAAATCATTTAAGGAGAGAGAGCATGAAGAACATTTTACAGATTCTGAAGGAGCTTGGCGTGGAAGTGCCCGCAGAGAAGGAAAGCGCGCTGAATGCCGCCGTGGCGGAGAACTATAAGACGGTCGCCGACTACGGGAAGCAGAAGGAGAAGCTGGACGAGGCGAACGAAAAGCTTAAGGCGAACGACGCGGCAATGAAGGAGCTTCAGACGAAGCTGGACGCTTTCAAGGATGCGGACGTATCCGGCTTAAAGCAGCAGATCGCCGATCTCGAGAAAAAGAACGGCGAGATCGAAGAGGATTTCAGGAAGCGGCTTGCCGACCGTGACTTTGACGATCTGGTAAAGGAGGGCATCACGGCGGCAAAGGGCAGGAATGCAAAGGCGATCACGGCGCTTCTGGACGTGGAGAAGCTGAAAACCTCCAAAAACCAGAAGGAGGACATTGCCGCGGCGCTGAAAGCGCTGACGGAAGCGGAGGACAGTAAGATGCTGTTCGGTGAGACCGCTCCCGCAGGAACGGGAAATCTGATCGGCACGGTGAAAACCTCCGGGGGAACGCAGACGGACAGCTTAAAGAGCGCGATTGCGGAACACTATAAACAGTAAAGGAGATTAGGAAATGGCAATTACATTAGCGGAAGCAAAGGTCGGCATGGCCGATAAGGTGGATCAGATGGTGGTTGACGAGTTCAGACGGGATTCGTTTCTTCTGGATAAGCTCGTCTTTGACAACGCGGTATCCCCGGGAACGGGCGGCAGTACCATGACCTACGGGTATATGCAGTTAAAGACCCCGTCCACGGCGGCAAGACGTGAACTGAATACGGAATATACGAACAACGAGGCGAAGCGGGAAAAGAAGACTGCCGACATTGACATCTTCGGCGGCGCATTCAAGGTTGACCGTATCATCCAGGCGACCTCCGGGGCGGTCAACGAGATCGAGTTCCAGATGAAGCAGAAGATTAAGGCGGCGTCGAATCTGTTCCACTATCTTGTCATCAACGGCTCGGCAAAGAGTGAAACGGGATATACGCAGTGTAAATTCGACGGCATCCGGAAGCTTCTTAAGGGGGCATCCACGGAGAAGTCCGCAGAATCGGTAGACCTGACGACGGCAGAGAACATTGACAAGTATATGTATTCCTTTTCGCTGATGCTCAACAGATGGCTGCAGTCGTTCGCGGAGCGTCCGGATATGCTGCTCATGAACGGGGACATGCTCGCCGTGATGCAGTATATCGGTCAGAAGATGGGGTATTTTTCCCGCGAGAAGAACGACTTCGGAAACGAGGTGGTAACGTACCGGGGAATTGCGCTTGTGGATGCGGGGCGTTATTATGACGGAACGGCGGAGAAGGACTGCGTGGGGACGGATGCGGCGACGGGCTTAAGCTCCATCATCGGTTTAAAAATCGGACTGGATGCGTTCCACGGCATCTGCCCGACGGAAACCTCGGCGTTCATCAAGTCCTATCTGCCGGATTTAAACGCTCCCGGCGCGGTAAAGACCGGAGAGGCGGAGCTTGCGGCGGGCGTCGTATTGAAGAATACGAGGATGTCCGGAATGCTCACGGACATTAAGATCGCGCCTACGGAGTAAGAGAGGGGGAGCTGTCATGCTTTATACGGATTGGGAGCAGTACGGCTCCCTGTATGGCGGCGTCCCGGAGGGAGAGTTTGAGAGACTCTGCCGTCGGGCGTCCGCAAAGCTCGACGTGTATACCCACGGAAGGGCGGAGCGCTTTGAGACGGCATATGACGCGGAGACGGCGACCGCCTTTCAGAAGCGGGTGCACGGACAGATCGCGGATACCGTCTGTGAGCTTATTAACGCGCTGTACGCGCAGGAGGGCTCCGGCATGGGAAGCGGTATCAGCTCGGTAAGCAATGACGGGTATACGGAGACTTATAAGATCACGACGGCGGCGGAACGGGAAGCCCAGCTCCTTTCACTGGTACGGGAAGGGCTTTCCGGGAGCGGACTGGCAGGTGCGTTATGAACGTACTGTTTACGGATACCATGACGGTCTATAACTACCGGCGGGACCGGGAGACGGGGGAGGAGAGCTGGCAGCGCTCCGTCGTCAGGGGCGTACAGTGGAGCCATAATAAGGCGGAGCTTACGGCGCCGGACAATGTACAGACGGCGGCGCGGGTGGAGAAGATCACGGTGGATTTTCAGCGCGGATACGGGAATAAGCCGTATCTGCCGCCGCGTGAATATGCCGGGCTGACGGCGGAGGATGCGGCGCGTTTCTGGACGCTGTCCGCAGGGACGGGGATGGATATGATCGTCCTCGGAGAGACGGACAGGCAGATCGGGAAGGATTACAGGCTGAAGGATCTTCGGGAGGAGTCTGAGTACGCCGTGACCGTTGCGGCGGTGTCGGACAACCGTAACCGCCCGGGACTGAAAAGCATTAAGATCATCGGGAAACAGTAGGAAGTTGCACCGGTGCAACCGGAGGGAAAATGGCGAAGAAAGCGAAGAAATCGGAAAAAACCGTATTTGACATCCGGATCAGCCACAGCTTCGACGCGGGCGCGTGTATCAGGGCGCTCGGCGTGGAGGAGAGGGGGCGGCTGGTGGAAAAATGTGCGGAGGAGATCTTAAGGCTGTCAGGCGATTATGTACCGTTTAAGGATGGGCATCTGCTGAAGAACGGTGTCGTGGAAAACGGCCGGGATGTTGTCTGGGATGAACCCTACGCGCATTATCTGTGGGAGGGGATCGTCTACGAGGATCCTGACCTCCACTGCGCGGGCTTTCAGACGGATAACGGCTGGCGGTCAAAGAAGAAGGTAAAGAAGATTCCGACGGAAAGAAGCCTGAAATACGGCGGCGGGAATCTGCGGGGAAGTCATTGGGTGGACAGTATGTTAAATGACGGCGGACTGGAAAAGATCACGGGAATGCTGGAGAAGGAGATGAGAAAATGACGGTATCGGGGGCGGTCATACGCTGGCTGAAGACGTTTACGCCGGAGGAGCTGCCGTATATGCGGCAGATAGACACGGATCTGATGCACGGCACGGTAAATTATGCGCTGGTAAAGGAGCCGGTAACGAACGTCAGGCACTTCATAGACGGCACGGAGGTACACAAGGACCATTACCAGATCCTTGCGCGGCTGCCGAGTCAGACGGATACGGACTGCGTGGACAACGGGGAATGGCTGGAGGAGCTGACGGACTGGATCGGCAGGAAGAACCGCGCGGAAGAGTTTCCGGAGCTGGAAAATGCAGAGGTAAGGAAAATCGGCGTGTCCACACCGTTTCACATGGGGCAGACCGCGCAGGGGGAGTCACTGTATCAGATGACAATTTTCATTGAGTACATCAGGAAGGGAGAAGAGACATGAGAGAACAGGTAAGGCACTATATCGACGTTTCCATGAACGGCGCGGAACCGCAGTATGAGCTGATCGGGGACGGCGTGGAAAGTCTCACGGAGGAGATGAACCCCGAGGAGGAGACGAAGCATTATATCAACATGGCAAAGGCGTCAAGCAACGTGAAGTCCTATCAGAGAAGCTTTGAGATCGACAGGGAGGACTGTAAGGAGGATGCCATGCAGACATGGATTGACGGGCTTGTCGACACGCTTCCGACGGGCGCGGCGGCAAAGACCTCCTACATCCGTCTGCGGCTTAGGGATGCCGTTGCGGCGCAGACGGGAGAGTACAGGGCGATCCGGGTACCCTGTACCGTATCCGTGGCATCCAGCGGCGGAGACGGCGGCGATTACGTTCATAACGTGGTCAACGTCAAGCAGTGCGGGGAGGATGTTCCGGGAACCTTCAACGTTACGACAAACACGTTTACGGAAGACTGAGCACGGGGCGATAGGTATCTGTCGCCCTTTTTGAAAAAGAGGAGAAGAGCATGGAGCAGATCAGGGTAAATACGGGAATCACGGTAGAGGTCAACGAGGCGGGGGACACGATCCGTATTAACGTGGAGGATCAGAATTTCATTGATAAGTTTTA
>CAZVWN010000171.1:0-4357 GCA_964631065.1 uncultured Acetatifactor sp. | reverse complement strand
TTACCCTCACGAAACGGATGTGCAATGTTCATTTCCACATATTTTTCTATAATTTCGTCAAAGGTCGACTGCGGCATTTTTTCAATATGCGCAAGTGCCGCCTGTAAATACATAACCGGCGCAAATCGGAAATTGCCTTTTGCAATATTAACCGTTCTTATTTTGCCTGCGAAATGATAGATGGCATCAAATAAATATTTATGGATTTCGGCAAGCGAATGAAAGGTTCCGGCTTCAAGACTATCCAGATATCCGCTTTCAAAAAGTTCAATCGCTCTTTTTTTGCTGATTTTTTCTTCCATTTTCGCTAATTCAACCGAATCAGCGATGCCGAGTTTATTTTCTAAGGCCATGTCTGTTTCCCCTTTTTTGTCCGCAAGCGAAACGTACTGATATATAGCATATGTGCCATCCGGCGTTTTTCGCATCACCCTGCCCCGGCATAAGCCGCAACCAGCTCCCACGCGGACTGCGTGCCATAACCGAGCCTCCACACGGCGACGCCGCCGATATTCCTTGCGTTCATCACGTTAATCTTCACGTTCAGCGACTCCGTATCCTCGATCCACATCTGATAAAGGGTATCGCTTCCCTGCCATTCAATATAATTCTGGCAGATGGTTTCATCCCACTGTGCCTGATCCGCACTCTGTCCGTATTTCTTCAGGCATTCCTCCACATTGGAGATCGGAATCGCCTCGCTCGTCACCTCCGCGCCCTTCGTCATCCAAAGTCTCGTATAGAACGGCAGGGCGTTTACGACCTTTTCAGCGGGCACCTGCTCCAGCGTCCGATCCAGTCCGCCCGACACATAATCAATGCTCGCGACGCTGCCCGCCTCCTGACAGCCGCCCCAGTGCTCGTCATATCCCATGATGATCACATAATCCGCAATCTGCCCCTGAATGTCCAGTCTGTAATAATTCGAGGAATTCAGCGGAACGTAATTGTCAACCGAGAGCGTCAGTCCGTTCTGTCTGCACAATACGGAAAGCTCACGCAGGAACTGATTAAAGTGCTCTCTCGCGTCATTCGTCAGCTTTTCAAAATCGAGATTGACGCCGTCCAGTCCGTATTCCAGCGCCGTATCCACGATATCCTGCGCCATCGCCTGTCTTCGCGTCGTCGAGGAAAGAATCGCGTAGCTGTCTGCCGCTTCCCCCGTCTCCAGCGCATAGTTAAAGTCATCCCATACACCCCAGACCTGAACGCCGTTTTCGTGCGCCCTCTTTACATACTGCGCGGAGGCAAAGGAACGGAACAGCTCGCCGTCGCTGTCCTTTAAGCTGAACCAGGTCGGCGCAATGACATTCAATCCCTTCCCCTCCTTCAGCATAGTATCCAGCGTATCATTTCCGCCCTGTCCGCCGATCCCGTGCCAGCCGAGGCAGACCTTTCCGTCCACGGAAGCCGACGTATATTCCTCCGGCACATAATCCGTAACCGCCGTCTGCACCTCCGTATTCAGATTTGTCAGCCTTTTATTCTCCACATAGCCGATCATGGCATCAGAGGTTTTCACCTTGCTCCAGGTTTCCATCTCCTCTAAAAGCTCTACCGTCTCTCCCGCTTCCAGACTGCGCAGAATCGGACTTTTGATCCCGCCCCTGACGCGAAGCTGCGTTGTCTTTGCAATGTCATACGTCTTGATGATACCCCACTCCGTATAAACCTGTATATGTCTGTCAAATTTCTCATAAGAAAAATTTGCGAATTTTCTCACATAATCCGCGGCGATAAACAGCCGCCCATCCTCCAAAAAGCAGACCGCGTATTCCGTCTCATGCGTTCCTTCCCCGTCCGTATACGCAGCCTCGCCGAACACCGCTGTCGTCGTCTCCGTGGCAGAGGTCAGTAAAAGCTTCCCTTCTCCCTCATCCACATAAAACATCTCATTAAAATATGCCCTGACGGTCTCGAGATCAAAATAGACCGCGCCGCTTTTTACCACCGCTTTGTCTCCTGTCATCTCGTTCTGGAGAATGACCGCCAGCTGACCGTCGCCGTCTCCCACCGCCGCATCCGTCACCTCATAAAATTCGTCAAGATCCGCCATTTCCTTACTATAGGAATATCTGTCCAGTATCTTTCCGCCAAATGCCACTCCGCCGATCACAACGATCAGCAGCAGCGCAATCATCACAGGTATACTTTTTTTCATAACCGGCAACGCCCTTCCTTCTCTGAATGTGTATGTGTAACCGCCCGCTTTCCGAAGCGGACAGTTACATCATACCACACCCGCTGTTTTAAGTCATTACCATTTTTTAGTCCGCACCCGTTCCCGCGCCGTCAGCATGAGAGGCAGCCCGTTTTGACCGCGCGGTACCGGGCGGTATCACAGGAGACACGCCGATTACAGCTCCGTCACTCTGTCGAACCGTATCTGTGCAATCTGTCCCTTATCGCCAAAGACATAATCAGCCATATAACAGTTGTCCTCGCACACGGCGCTTACCGCCGCATCGCAGGGCAGAACTGCTCTTCCGTCCACAAAAAGACCGATCCCCCGGTCATACAGACGCTCCAGCCGATCCCGCAGTCCTTTCCCGTCTGCGTCCGTCTCTGACAGCATTTCATTTTCCGTCTGCAAAAATCCACCCCCTTACTTCTTCAATAAAAAGTACCAAAAGGAATGTGATGAATCACAAATGCTTCCGACTGTACACGGTTTTCCGGCAAAAACTGCCATTGCGTAAAAGTTTAAAATGAATTATTATTGTGAAAATATTAGTTGAAATACTACGACCATGCAGACACCAGCTGTTGTGTCAACACTTGTAAGACATCCATTGAATATATGTCAGAAAAACAGAAACCGCCATATAATAAGATTGGATGAAAACGGAACATATTGTTCCGGGAACGTATCGTTCCTGAAACATACTGTTCCGGAACGTCAAATCAACCTGATGTACAGACCGCCTCCTCTCCCGTACTGACTGTCGGAGGCATTTGCTGTGATTATTGTAATACACCGGCACATAGTTTTCAAGCGTTTTTTACAAATTTCTAAAAAAAAATTAAAGTTACCCCGCACTATTGACTTACAGATCGCCAGACGATATGATTACTTCTGATATTTACGCTTAAAAAGCGATATACCGGAAAAAATCAGAACACGGGACGCGAAACGGCATGAGCACACCGCTTTGTCAAAGGGTTCTTCATGACAGAAAGAAAGGGATATCGTATGAAAATAGAAAAAGTAAACGAAAATCAGATCCGCTGCACCCTGACGCGGGAGGATCTTGCCAGCCGCGAGCTGAAGATCAGCGAACTCGCCTACGGTACGGAAAAGGCAAAAACGCTGTTCCGTGACATGATGCGACAGGCAAATTTTGAATTCGGCTTTGAGGCGGAGGATATTCCGCTCATGATCGAAGCCATTCCGCTCAATGCGGAGTGCATCGTGCTGATCATCACAAAGGTTGAGGATCCCGATGAGCTGGACACCCGTTTTGCCCGCTTCGCGCCTTCCGTGACCGAAGAGCTTGAAGAGGCGGATTACGACTCTGATGATGCTGACGAGGTACTGGATCTCTTCCGCAGAATACAGGCAGACACGCAGGAGACGGTCGAAAGCGCTTCCGTCGGGGATTCTTTGTCCGGAGAGACGCAGGGGGAAAAGGAAGTCTCCCGCATGTTCCGCATGGACTCCCTGCGGCGGACAATGGAGGTCTGTCGTCTGATCAGCGGAAATTATCACGGCAGCAGTTCCCTGCTCAAGGACGCGGCAAACGGAAACTATTTTCTTTCCCTGACCTCAGGCGCGGACTTACAGCCGGAATTCCGCCGCATCTGCAATATCGTCTCCGAATACGGCACATTGCAGCGCGCCCGCACGGGAAGCGACCGGTATCTCGCCGAGCACTGCGAAACGCTGATCAGAGAAAATGCCGTTCAGGCGTTAGGGCAATAGCTTCCCCCGCGTCTTCCGGAACGACTGCCCCGGCTTACGGTTGAAAGAATACGGATAAAAGGCTAAAAACAAAGCTTCCGGCATCGCTGTCGGAAGCTTTTTGCTTATCTGTCTTTTCTTACATATTCTTCGGAAATTCCCCGGCTTACAGCTCTTCAATCGCCTTCATCAGCGCGTCGATGTCAATGCCGTGTACCATTGCAGCCTCCTCCAGCGATTCGCCCTGTGCGGAAGGGCATCCCAGGCAGTGCATTCCCGCATCCAGCAGAACAGGCGCAACGTCAGGATTTGTGCGCAGGATCTCCCCGATTGTCATTTCCTTCGTAATTCCGGTCATACTCATTTCTCCTTTCCAATTTCAAATGTCCGCATCGGACACAATTTTCCTAAAACAGTATAAGCTATTCCCGCAAAAATGACAAGATATACATGCGC
>CAZVWN010000170.1:3133-4367 GCA_964631065.1 uncultured Acetatifactor sp. | reverse complement strand
AAAAATGAGGATAAAAACGTATGGCAGTCAGAATCGGAATTGTAGGCGGCGGCGCGGCGGGACTTGCGGCAGCCGTCCGGGCGGCGCGGCTGGGCGCAGAGGTTGTCATTTTTGAAGGAGGCGACCGCGTCGGAAAAAAAATCCTTGCGACGGGCAACGGAAAATGTAATCTCGGAAATACAAGGATCGGTCCGGAATATTATTTTTCTTCCTGTCCGGAGAGAGTGGCGGCGTGTCTTGCGCAGTTCGGGGAGCGGGAAACGGTCGCCTTTTTCGAGTCGCTGGGGCTGCTGGTAAAACAGAAAAACGGCGGGCTTTATCCCGTCAGCGAACAGGCGGCTTCCGTGCTGGATGTCCTGCGGTATGCTCTGGAGCGCGATCCTGCGATCTCGGTCAGGCTGCAAAGCCGGATAGACAGGATCGGGCGGGAGGAAAAAACGGGGAAGCTGCTTCTTTGGAGCGGAAAGGAAGCGTTCCGTTTTGACAGGGTGATTCTTGCATGCGGCGGGATGGCGGCGCCGAAAACAGGCTCGGACGGAAACGGCTACCGGCTCGCAAAGCAGCTGGGTCACAGGATCGTGCCGACGGTTCCGGCGCTGGTACAGTTAAAGTGCAGAGAGGACTGGTTTCAGGCTGTCGCGGGTGTCCGTGCGGACGCGGCGCTGACGGTCTGCGGTGCGAAGGAGCGGATCGCGGAGCGCGGAGAACTACAGCTGACCGATTACGGCATTTCCGGGATTCCGGTATTTCAAATGAGCCGGAGCGTCAATTATCTGTTGCAGAAACAGCGGGAGGTTGCCGTAACAATAGATTTTCTTCCGGACATTCCGCGTGAGCACTTTGCGGAAACGATGTTAAAAAAGCGTGAGCAGCTGCTTGCGGGAAGCACGGTGGAGACTTATTTTGCGGGGCTTTTACATAAAAAGCTGATGCTGTTGTTCATCCGGCTGGCGGGGTTAAAGCCGTCGGAGTCCGCGGCGCATGCCGACAGGGAAAAGCTGAAAAAAGTGTTGGGCTTTTGTCGGGAGCTGACCGTACATGTGACGGGGAGCAATTCGTATGAACAGGCGCAGGTTACGGCGGGCGGCGTTTCGTTGGATGAGGTGACGGAAAATCTGGAGAGCCGGAAAGAACCGGGGGTATTTTTTGCCGGGGAAATTCTGGACGTGGACGGACGCTGCGGCGGCTATAATCTTCACTGGGCATGGTGCAGCGCGCATCTTGCCGCACAGGG
>CAZVWN010000170.1:1307-3033 GCA_964631065.1 uncultured Acetatifactor sp. | reverse complement strand
GACGGGGGCATATGAGAAAAAGAACGGAGAGCGGAAGAAATGCTGCGTGTAAATCAGGTAAAAATCAGAACAGAGCACACGCCGGAACAGCTGAAGCGCAAGACGGCGGAGCTGCTTCATATCCCGACGGCGGAGCTGTTGGAGCTTAAGATTGTGAGGCAGTCTGTGGATGCGCGGAAGAAGCCGGAGATTTTCTACAGCTATTCCCTAAATGTCAGAGTGAAACATGAGGAAAAGCTTCTGAGCAGATTCCGGGGCAGGGAGAATCAGGTCTGCCGTTTGGACGAACAGCCGTACCGGTTTCCGGAGTCCGGAGAGAAAAAACAGAGGTTTCCGACGGTCATTGTCGGCATGGGACCGGCAGGACTGTTCTGCGCCTATTATCTGGCGCTGCACGGGTATCGGATCATTCTGTTAGAGCGCGGGAAATGCGTGGAAGAGCGGCAGAAGGATGTGGAGCGGTTCTGGGAGACGGGCGTGCCGGATCCTGCGTCCAATGTACAGTTCGGCGAGGGCGGTGCGGGAACGTTTTCGGACGGAAAGCTCAATACGCTGGTGAAGGATCGCGACGGCAGGAACAGAGCCGTTCTGGAAACGTTTGTGAAATTCGGTGCGAAGGAGAGCATCTGTTATGAGGCGAAGCCGCATATCGGCACGGATGTCTTGTGCAGCGTCGTGCGGAATCTGCGCAATGAGATCGTGCGGCTCGGTGGCGAGGTGCGTTTTCAGAGCCAGGTTACGGATATCGTGATCCGTGACGGCGCTGTCGCGGGCGTAACGGTCAACGGGACAGAGCAGATCGCGTGTGAGCAGCTTGTGTTAGCGATCGGGCACAGCGCGCGGGATACCTTCGAGATGCTGTACGGGCGGGAAGTTCCCATGGAAGCGAAGTCCTTTGCGGTAGGACTGCGGGTCGAGCATCCGCAGGAGATGATCAACGTCAGTCAGTACGGGATGAAAGATCCGGGGAGCTTAGGCGCGGCGGCATATAAGCTGACGGCGAAGGGAAAAAACGGACGGGGCGTTTATACCTTCTGTATGTGTCCGGGCGGGTATGTCGTGAATGCCTCCTCGGAGTCCGGACATACGGCAGTCAACGGCATGAGCTACAGCGGACGAAGCGGCAGGGCGGCAAACAGCGCCGTGATCGTTTCCGTAACGCCTGCGGATTACGGTTCGGAGCATCCGCTCGCGGGCATTGCATTTCAGCGTAAGCTCGAACGGCGCGCTTATGAGATCGGGCAGGGAAAGATTCCGGTACAGCGCTACGGCGACTTTAAACGCCGTATAGAAGGGCGCACGGAGCAGGAGACAGAGACTGCTTCCGGATTTTCATGGGCGGATACCGGCAATCTTCGTCCGGAGGAAGACGGTGCGCGGGAAGCGGACGGCGCACAGCCGCAGTGTAAGGGCGGCTTTGTATGGGCGGATGTCAGCAGTATCCTTCCGGAGGAATGCAACCATGCTTTTTTAGACGGGATGGAGAGCTTCGGAAGGCAGATCAGAGGATTTGATGCGCCGGAGACGTTGCTGCTCGGCGTGGAGAGCAGGACATCGTCTCCTGTCAGGATCCAAAGAGACGAAACGATGCAGTCTGTGATCCGGGGACTGTATCCCTGCGGTGAGGGTGCGGGATATGCGGGCGGCATTACATCAGCGGCGATGGACGGACTGCGGGTCGCGGAGCAGATCGCATCGGAATTTGCGCCTGCGGTAAGGGGCTGAG
>CAZVWN010000170.1:0-1207 GCA_964631065.1 uncultured Acetatifactor sp. | reverse complement strand
AAAAAACTGCGGAAACGCGGGGAGCGGGGGATTGACGGCGCTCCGGAAATGCAGTAAAATAAAGTCTGTCGCAATTTAGCGTATTAAAGTACAGAAAACGGATGGAAGCATGATGAGCAGTCTGAGAGAACTGATGAAGGATAAAAAGAGAATTGTCGTCAAGATCGGATCGTCCTCCCTGACGCATAAGGAAACAGGAGATATGGATTATATCCATATGGAAAAGCTGGTGCGGGAGCTTAGCGATATCAGAAATCAGGGAAAGGAAGTCATCCTCGTTTCCTCGGGCGCGATCGCGGCGGGAAAGAATGCCGTGAACTTAAAAAGCGTCAGCGTAAACAGTCCTTCGGAATCTCTGGCGGTAAAACAGGCGTGCTCTGCGGTCGGACAGGCGAGACTGATGATGACCTACCAGAGACTTTTTGCGGAGTATAATCAGGTCGCGGCGCAGATCCTGATGACGAAAAATACGATTGTGGACGACCTCAACAGATACAATGCCCATAATACCTTTACGGAGCTTTTAAAGTTAGGTGCGATCCCGATTGTCAATGAAAATGATACCGTTACGACGTATGAGATCGAATTTGGAGATAACGATACCCTGTCCGCGATCGTGGCGGCGCTGGTGGAGGCGGATCTTCTGATCCTGCTTTCGGATATCGACGGGCTGTATACGGACGATCCCCGAAGAAATCCCGACGCGGAATTTATCCGTCAGGTAGACGAGCTGACGGATGAACTGATGGAGATGGGAAAGGCGACGACGGGAAGCGGCGTCGGAACGGGCGGCATGAATACGAAGCTGCAGGCGGCGAGGATCGCGACAAAAGCGGGAACAGACATGATCATTGCAAACAGCCGGGACATCGGTGTGCTGCACAGGCTGCTCGCGGGAAAAGAAGAGGGCACGCTGTTTGTCGCAAAGAAGGATGAGAATTTTGATCTGGCGGGCTTTGTCGCCGGTCTGCATAAGGCGTAGGAAAGGCGGAAGAAGAACCTTGAACATGGAAGAAAGAATTGCCCGGATCAATGAGCTGTATCATAAATCACAGGCGGAAGGGCTGACGGATGCCGAAAAGGAAGAACAGACGAGACTGCGGAAGGAATATGTCGCAAGCGTCCGGAATAACCTGAAGAGTCAGCTCGACAACATGGTAATCGAGAAGCCGGACGGGACAAGGGTGGAGCTCGGGAAAAAATACGG
>CAZVWN010000169.1:0-4400 GCA_964631065.1 uncultured Acetatifactor sp. | reverse complement strand
TTATCCGTACTTTCCGTAAACAGGAAGGTACTGAACGAGGTTACGGTAAAGGTAATCGTACCGTCGCCGTTATTTCTGAAAACTACCTCGTCTCTGTCATCTCCGTGATAGTGCCAGAGAACCAGCTTATTTAAGTCAACTCCCGCAGGAACCGGCATCGTCACCGTAACCGGCATGGTAAGCACACCGTCCTGACTGTTTCCGCCCGCCAGCGAAATATCCAGCTGAACGCCGTCCTTATATCCTGCCGGAACCGGTACCGTGCTGTCCGGAACGCTGACCGTAAGCGTAACCGTGCTGTTTGCATCCGCATTAAAGCCCGCGCCGATTACGGAAATTCCGGAAGAGGAAATGCCGAGCGCCGCTGCTTCCCCGGAAACAACAGGAGCTGCTACCGTAATATTGTTTGCTTCTGCATAGTCCGCCTCAAGCTCCTTAATCTGATTCAGAACCTCGCCGCTGATCTGCATCTGGGTCGCCAGCTCATCCAGCGTAACAGCTTCCTTAACTGCATTCATGGCAGCCGCAGGATTTCCGGCATTCGCTTCAATGGCATCCGCAATCTTATCGGAATCTGTCTTTGTCATGGTTGTGGTATCCAGTGCTACGGAGTAATCGCTCTCATAACCGTTTGCCCATGTATCAATATCCTTGCTGTATGCTTTAACGGTTGCATAATAAACGCCTTCGCCGTTACTCTTGATTATATCCGAAGCATCAACTTTGATGCGTCCATCCTCTTCCCGTACATCACGCGGATATGCATAAGCTGTTCCAGCCCATTCCTTGCGACCGTCCGTTTCGCAGTAAACATAAATCACATAATCTTGCACATCTCCTACCACCGGGGTAAAATAGATTATGCCCGTCTGCTCCGTATCCCATGTGATATCCGTTACCTTGCTTAATCTCTGTTCAGGAGCCTCATAATGCTGTACAACAGAAAAGCTTTCTTCCCCTGATCTGTACTCGCCGTCAACCCATCTCGTCTCGCATAGAGAAAACTGATAGTCACCGGACTCCATAATTGCATGATCGAGATACGTCTCCATATCTTCAGTTACTAATCTTGCCGTCCATCCGCCGACGTTTATGCACTCACCATCCTTATATGTTCTTACATCCAGATAGGCATTCTCCAGCTTAGAAAACGTCTCCCAATTAGGAACCTTGAATTTTATTCCCCATCTGCTGTTCGCGCGCCATGACAATGTCGTCCACTCAAGATCCGTCGGCGCTGCAAGCTCCGCATCCGTCGTACCGCTCTCCCCTCCGGGTGTCTGGCTTCCGCCCTCGTCTCCCGGTGATACCGTCGTGCCGCCCTCTCCGGGTGTCTGGCTTCCGCTCTCGCCGCCCGGCGTCTGGCTTCCGCCCTCTCCAGGGGTCTGGCTTCCGCTCTCATCTCCCGGTGATACGGTCGAATTTCCCGGCGATACCGTTGAATTTCCGGGTGATACCGTCTCACTTGTGCCCGCAGTTGTTTCTTCCGCCCGTGCCGTCATAATCGGCGCTTCAAAGACCGCTCCCGCGACCAGTGCGGCGGCAAGCGTCATTGCGAGAAATTTTGGCTTTCTCATAACTTCCTTCCTCCTTCAGTCAGAAAAGTAGTGTCAGAAAAACAGTAAAGCAGATACAAAAAAACTTCACGTTTCCTGTATCTGCCATTCTACCATATCCGCTCTGAAATTGTAAGTCTTTACGCGCATTTTGTGCTTTTTGTACACAAATTTGCATTTTTTGTACATTTTGGATTTCAGCAACCCTAAACCTACGCCCCGCATCCGGACTCTCAAGTCCTCTGACCGGTCTCTTTTTCCGGAACAAAGCCTTCAAAAATAAAAAGATCAAAATTTTTCCGGGCAGCTTCCAGCTCCCCGCCGCTGCGGATCGTCCATGCCGCCGCCGTGTTGTGGTACAGACTGCGGCAGATCCTGCGTGAGAGCATCTCCGGATATTTGTGGTCATAAGCGACAAAATCCGGCTTTGCCAGAAAATTGAACAGAAGGTTCTGTAACAGGAAATACATTGCGCCCCTGTACTCCCCTTCCTTTAAAAAAGCATCCGCAAGCTGTCCGCGCACGATTTCCTTTCTGTGTCTGCGATACCAGAGAACAGCGAGCGGATGAAAGGACTCGATGCAGTACATTCCCCTGTAATCCGCAAGCAGCCTGTCGCCCGCCGCACAGACCGACAGATCCGACGCCTCAATCTTTAACTCCACGATCAGCGGAACCTTCCCGTCTACCAGCTTCAGCACATCCTCGAATTTCGGGATCCTCTGATCAGAGCCGCAGAGCGGAAACTGCTGCAGCTCCTCATAGGTATAACCGCTCACCTTCCCTTCCGCCCCGCAGATACGCTTCAGCGTAAAATCATGGAAGACGACCGGAATCCGATCCTTCGTCATCTGAATATCCAGCTCGATTCCAAAGCCGGCATCCACCGCCCTTTGAAACGCCCGCAGGGAATTTTCCGGCGCGTCCGTCCGGTTATCGTGAAGTCCTCTGTGTGCGTACAGCCATTTTTCAAATGCCGCCGTGTCCGGCTTTCCGAAAACCCGCGGCATGATCAGCAGCAGATACAAAAGAACCGCTGCTGCCGCAACCGCTGATATTGCAATACCTGCATTCATCTTACTCCGATCCTTTCCGGATAACTGACAGTTTTTTGTTAATCCTCTACATCAAAATGCTCCAAGAGACTCTCCTTCTTCTCTGCCCTTACGTCTCCATGCTTTACCTGTGTCATGGTGAAAAATGCAAGCGCCGTAAAGACAAAGGCATACGGAAACAGCGTCCCGTAAGAGACGTTCTCCAGCAGAACGCCTGACAGGACAGGCGTTGCGACCTGCGCCGCCATGGAAAAGGTATAATAGGTTCCCGTATACCTCCCGATATCGCCCTCCCGTCCCATCGCTACGATCATCGGATAGGAATTGACATTGATCGCCGACCAGCCGATACCGACCAGTGCAAAGGCAACGTTGACGAGCGGATGATATTCCCTGACAAAGATCATTGCCGCAAAGCAGCCGCCCATCAGGATCACACCGCCCAGAACCGTCTTCTTTCTTCCCAGCCTTGCCGAGAGCTCTCCGATCGGGATAAAGCCGACGATCGCCGCGACGGTAGCGACCATCAGACAGTCCGCAAAGCCGCCGCCCTCCATCCCCCAGACGACTCTCGTATATCTGGAAAATGCGGTCGTAACGGCATTGTATGCCATATACCAGAACGCAACGGATAACAGCAGAAACAGCATGCTGCGCTTTACCTCCTTCGGCAGCGCCGTCACATGCTCCGTCTCCGCGACAGGCGCCGCGCCGTCCGCAGCGTTGTCCTCCTGTGCTTCCATCTCTTTTCTGAGCTTATTTTCGCGGATCGTCAGCACTAAAACCGCGACGGCGATCACCATGACCGCCATGATGCTGACAAACAGCGGCAGATAGTCCGGACGTTCTCCTGCTCCGATAAGAAGCCTGATCATAACCAGCGCGTACACACCGCCGACCGCTCCCATCAGATTGATCACGGCATTCGCCCTGCTGCGCAGCCTGTTCGGCGTCAGATCCGGCATCAGCGCAACAGCCGGCGAACGGTACAGTCCCATGGAAAGAAGCGTCGCAAACAGCGCGGCGATAAAGAGCGGCAGATTCTGCTTTGCATCCGCAAACGGCAGAAGCGTCATAAAAAATACGGCAAGTACCGTTCCGACCAGTATAAACGGCGTCCGCTTTCCCAACGGCGTCTCGACCTTATCCGAGAGTGTGCCGAAAACGGGCAGCAGAAACAGCGCCAGGACATTATCCATCGCCATCAGTCCCCCCGTCACCGTCTCCCCGAGGTGAAACGTATTCTGCAGAATCAGCGGAATGATATTGTCATACATGGTCCAAAAGGCGCTGATCCCCAGAAACGCAAGCCCGATAAGAAAAGTTCTCCGATAATTCAGTTTTTCCCGCATAATTACCCCCTCTTTGTTTTCCTAAAGAGGATTGTAGCAGACTTTTCTTAAAAATACAATCAATTCCCGGAAACCCGAAACGCGGCGGCAGACAGGGACGAACATAGAACTCTCTCCCGATTCCCCTTGAAAAACGCCGCCGTTTATGTATAATGGATATTGTTACTTTAAACGCATAGTATGATGCCAGGGTCAAAAGGTCTGAAACCACATGAGCTTGCTCATAAGTGGTTGAAAGACCTTGAGACCCGCCCCGATATGAGCATAAAAGTGGGATGTTAATCCCACGATATGCGAATAGAGGGTAGGATTGTGGGAGTGCAAAGCACGGAACAATCCGCAGGCATCATAGTTGGGACTTTTGACCCCGACATCATAATATTAGGAAATAAGAGGTTTCGGAAATGATAAGTGCAAACAACGTAACCTACAGGGTA
>CAZVWN010000168.1:0-4471 GCA_964631065.1 uncultured Acetatifactor sp. | reverse complement strand
ATTCCGCCGCGCTCTCCGCCTCTTCATCCTCAGCGGGCAGTTCATCCTCCGACACATCCTCCCCTGTCGTCTGCATCTCCAGCTGTGCCAGAATCCCGTCTCTCACGGCAGCCTCAAACTCCGTAAACATGGTTCCCGTCTGTTCCAGGACATGCTGTCTGACTTCCTCCTGACGCTTTGCCTCATTTTCCTTCTTCCGCTTCTCCCATTCGGAAAGAATATCCTCAATACTCATCTGACCGGTGATCTGCTTCTCGATCGCATCACTCTCCGGCATGACAAGACTGATCTGACCGTCTGATTCCTGCGCCAATACCCCTGCAAGCTCCTTCGGCGGCTCTGCCTTTAATACCTGCTCCTCCGCCGTTACGACGCTCTCCCTGCGCAGCTCTTCCATGACGGTCTCTGCCGTCTCATCCGCTTTCTGCTCCGGTACGCTTTCTCCCGCATTGTCTTCCGCTTCGGCGGATTTTTCATCCGTATCCTGTCCGGTACGCTCCTCCTGAGAGAAAATCTCTCTCATGGCATCCTCTCCCTCGGAGCGAAGCTGCGTACTTCCGAGCTCACTCGTCGCACCGAAAAATACCTCCGAGCTTTCCATCACCTCGGCTTCCGGTCCGAAATCCCCCGCGCTCACCTCGTCAATCTCCGGCGGGGTCAGGCTTTCCGTGTCAGAATCCATCATGGGCGAAAGAATGGAACGGGTAATCTCCTCTGCCCGGACATTCTTTTGCTCCTCCGCCAACACTTCCTTTAATCCTTCCGCAAGCTCTGCCTGTAAATTGATCGTATTGAATCTTCCGACGTCCATGGTCTTCACCCGGATATCCATCCCGTCGGCTTCTTCCTCCTGCAGACTGCTTCTGACCGGCGGCTGCTCCGGATCAGGATACACCGTCCTTGCCCCTTCCGGCTCTCTCGTCTGCCAAACTCCTTCCCAGACCTCTCTCAAAGCTTCCTGCTCGGATACCGCATCCGGAACGGCTTCCGGTTTTTCCGTCGCCGGCTTCTGAAATCTGCGGTTATATTTCTCCTGCTGGCTTTCCGTTAAAGGCTCATGCAGCATCTTCAGCTCCATCGCCTTGATGACATATTTTCCTTCCCCGAACCAGAGGATCAGCTCATCACACTCCTCGACACAGCGGGTCGCCAGCCCCACCCTGTGATACAGATAGGCAAGCTCATACGCCCACTTCTCCCTGTAATCTCTTTTCTTCAGCTCCTCGAGAACACCGATCCTCTCCTCCAGTCCGACATCCTGCGCCTCATACAGCTTATATTGCAGAATATAGCGCCCGGGATCCTTCGGCGCGACCTGAACAAACTCCTTATAATAATTGATCGCCTGTACATACTCTTCCGTCTTGATACACAGCTCACAGAGGGAATAACAGATCGTCTTCCCGCCCGGTCTCCTCTCATAGGCAAGGAGCAGCATATTCTTCGCATCCTCATAACGCCTGTTGATCTTATACAGATCGCTGATGGTACAAAGCATCATAACGCTTTTTACCCTGCGCCAGTCGATCGTATCCGCAATATCGGCTGCTTCCGCGTAATCGCCTGTCGCGATCAGCTCCTTTATTTCATCCGCTCTGACTTTATATTCATACTTATCCAAGGTATTCCGCTCCCTATCTGATCTGAAAGTATAGTTGCCCACTATTATTGTTAAGTTTATCACAGGGAGCTGTATCTGTCAAAAGAAAAGGGAAAAAAAGCACAAGATATAGTAGCTATATCCTGTGCCTTTTTACAATATCTCGAATTACTTTACATCATTGCCTTCCGTCGGCTTTTTCTTCTTTTTACCGCGGATCGCAAGCGCCGCTCCGCCGCCTGCCACAGCCAGAACTGCGATACAGATACCGATGATCGCACCGACGCCAAGACCGTCCTTCTCCGACTTAACCTCACTGTTATCTGCCGGAATCTCTGCTTCTCCGCCCGCCTCGGTATCAGGTTCAGGCGTTGCATCCGGCTTCTCCTCGGAAGCCTCTTCTTTTACTTCTTCCTTCTGCGCTGTCTCATCTACCCAGTCAGGATCAACCATCGTGTAGTCTACAAACGCCCAGAAAGCGGGTTTTACCTTGTAGTCGGAATCGAACAGCAGCGGGCACTGCGTCAGCGTTCCGTCAGAACCGCCGCCCACGTTGGACGCCGTCTGCAGCCAGGAATACTTGTCAACAACACCCCAGATCGTGATGCCGCCGATATCAATTCCATCCTCCGCATCCAGCTTCTTTAACAGCTGGAAGATCTTATGATATCTCTCTGCCTGTGCCTTATACTCGTTCTCACGCTCTCTGTCGCTGGAGATATCTCTTCCCGCCTTCAGATCAAGCTCCGTGATCTGAACCGTTCCGACAACCTCTGCGTATGCGCGGATCGCCTTCTCAATATCGGAAATTGCCGGATAGGAGAGATTGTAATGTCCCTGCATACCCATCGCGTCAATTCTCGTTCCCTCTGCCGCAAGTACATCCTTTAACAGGGTAACGATTCCCTTTACCTTACCGGAATCCGTCTCATTATAATCATTGTAGTACAGCTCAACATCAGCCGGTGCATACTTGTTCGCAAACTGGAACGCCTTGATAATGAAATCGTTGCTCTGGTATACAGCCCACCAGCTCGAGTTGCTGCCATGCGTATCGTCCGAGGGTGTCTCGCTGCTCGAAATCTTATCGGTACGATACCCCTTGCTGCCGTCGGCAACCGCCTCATTTACGACATCCCAGCCGTAGAACAGATCCTTATAAGGACTGTCCTCACCGAGGAAGTGCTCGAGAACCGTCTTGATATACCATTCCAGACGCAGATCCATCTCTTCCGGCGTTACATAATTCTCCGTACCGTCTGCGTTCTTTCCTACCGTGTAATCCTCGCGGAAGAACCATTCCGGTGTCTGCGCATGCCATACCAGCACATGTCCGCGCACCTTAATCTGCTTCTCCGGGTTTGCCTCGTTCCATTCAAGGATCTTATCCAGAATCTCCTCTGCCTTAGCGTAATTCAGCGTCGGAACAACAAGGCTCTGTCCGTTAAACTCGATCGTCTTCAATGCGGTATGCTGACTGTTGCTGTAGCCAAACAGCGCGTCAGGCTTCAGCTCGTTTCCGAGCGTTACGGCATTAAAGTGCTTATTTACCAGCATCTCCACGCCGAGATCATCAACTTCACCGATACTCATTGCCGTACCCGTCAGGAAATCATCCCCGAAGGTCTCGCACAGCGATTCATACAGATTCGGCACATCCTCGTCAATGCTGGGCGGCTCCGGAATAAATCTCTCCATCTTTACGCCCGCAATGCTGTAGCTTCCCTTTACACAGTCGCCCTTACCATACTCCGTACCCTGCTCGATAATACGGATGACTACCTGTGAAATCGGGTTGTCGTTCGTTACCTTGTAGGTACCTTCAAAGTAAGTCCATACACCCGGCTCGAGGATCTTAGAGTAAGTTCCGTCCAGTCTCGGGTTGTAATTTGCGTTGCCGTCCTTATCGACGGTGTACGGTGCAAACTGAACCACTCTCTGCTCACTGGGCGCTCCCTTGTAATCATCGGAAAGCTTCGCCCAGAACGAGAAGGTATAGGTTTCATTCTGCTCCACTCTCTCCGTAATATCCTGTGCGAAGCACTGGTACGGAGAAGTTCTTCTGGAATAAGTCGCGTAGGTACATACATTACCGTAGATCGGCGTCGCGCTGATCTCCTGCTTCATGGATACGCCGTTGCCCTGATCCCAGAACGCCGCCATCCAGTCGGAGAGATCGTCATCCGCAAAATCACCGTTCAGGACAATGTCTCCGGAAGCCACATACGGCGCCGGCTCCTCCGTCATGCCGAAGGTAATACCCGTAACCGTAACACTCGCACCCGCAGGATTCGGCGTTGCAAGACTCATGATACCGATTGCATCAATATATCCCTCATAGGTAGGTACAAGCGTATAGCTGCCCTCAATATTGTTGTAATAATCTACACCGACCTCAACGCCGCTCTTATACAGCTTTATCGCGATCGGAACAGACTGATCCGCCGTGTATACCTTTAAGTATGCGCACTTCGACATATCCAGCTTCTGTGCCAGCTTCAGGCGCGCCTCATCATAATTGTTCTTAAAGGAAATCTTTACGCCGTTACCGACCGTCTCCGTCGTCGCGGAAGCCCAGTTTACCGTCAGCTCCTTCGGGTCATAAGACACTTCGCACGTCGCCGTCTTCGTGATCGTTCTTGCGTTGGAGGCATTGTAGCTTCCGCCGCCACCGCCGCCCTGCTTCGGGTCTTCTTTGTCCGTCTCCCACATGGTGACACCGGTTACATAATACTCACCCATAACACAGCTTCCCTGTCCGTAATTCGTTCCCTGCTCGACAATACGGATTACGAACCTCTCTGCATTGTACGGAATGACAACCGTTCCTTCAAAATACGTCCACTGTCCCGCCGTCAGACTCTGCTTATA
>CAZVWN010000167.1:0-4496 GCA_964631065.1 uncultured Acetatifactor sp. | reverse complement strand
TTAACGTGAAGGTTAGATCATCAGTAAAACCGATTTGCGAAAAGTGCAAAATCATCAAGAGAAAAGGACGCATCAGAGTTATCTGCGAGAATCCGAAACACAAACAGAGACAGGGATAATCACCGCCTGTAGAACGGGAAACCCCGTAGGCAGGTAAAGTGAGTTCTTGTCCGGTTTTTATGTGCGGCTGAACCGGCGCGGAAGCGTCGATATCATAGAACCTGGATAGAGCTTACAGGAGATTACTTCTTGATACCAAGACGAAAAGATTTTCTAAAATCATGAAGGACATGATTTAAGAAAATCTAAGTTTCGTCTCCGAAATATGCGCAGGCGCATATTTCACGGAGGGGGAGCTGTCAGAGGAGTTTTGGAAAGATCGGATCGGTAACCGGCGTCCGGTTGGGTGAAAACCCCAATCAATGAGTAACGAAAGCACACAGTAAACAGACCAAAAGTGTGCGAAAGGTGTCGGAGAACGGCACAAAAGAAATGGAGGATATTGTAAATGGCTCGTATCGCAGGTGTGGACTTACCCAGAGAGAAACGAATTGAGATCGGCTTGACTTATGTTTATGGAATCGGCAGAGCTACTTCCAACAAAATTCTGGCGGAAGCAGGCGTAAATCCCGATACCAGAGTCAGGGACATCACCGATGACGAAGTAAAGAAGATGACAGAAGCCATCGAGAAGCTCGGCGTTGTGGTAGAGGGTGATTTAAGACGTGAAGTTGCCCTGAACATCAAGAGACTTCAGGAGATCGGCTGCTATCGCGGAATCCGTCATCGTAAGGGTCTGCCTGTTCGTGGTCAGAACACCAAGAACAATGCAAGAACCCGTAAGGGACCGAAGCGTACCGTTGCAAACAAGAAGAAGTAAGACAGACGGTATACAAAGGCTTTATTTGAAGTTACAGGCGGCGTAAAAAGATTGACATGAGAAAGTAGGTTAGTTTAAAAATGGCGAAACAGGTTGCAAAAAAAGTAACAAAGAAGCGCGTTAAGAAAAACGTTGAACGCGGACAGGCACATATTCAGTCTTCTTTTAACAACACGATTGTTACACTGACTGACAGCGAAGGAAATGCACTGAGCTGGGCAAGTGCCGGCGGTCTGGGATTTAGAGGTTCAAGGAAATCTACTCCGTATGCTGCACAGATGGCTGCAGAGACAGCGACAAAGGCTGCTCTTGTTCATGGACTGAAGTCCGTTGACGTATTCGTTAAGGGACCCGGTTCAGGACGTGAGGCTGCGATCAGAGCGCTCTCCGCATGCGGTCTTGAGGTTATCAGCATCCGTGACGTAACTCCGGTTCCTCACAACGGATGCCGTCCTCCTAAGAGACGTCGCGTCTAGTCAGGGAGAAGATCAGGCAACAGGTAAAAACAGGTTGGAAGAAGGCGGCCTGATGCTGCTGTAAACAACATATAAAGGAGAAGAAAAAATGGCAGTAAATCGTACACCCGTATTAAAGAGATGTCGTTCCCTCGGCCTTGAGCCGTCTTATCTGGGATATGATAAGAAGTCTAACAGACAGAACGCGAGAGCCGGCAAGAAGGTAAGTGAATATGGTCTGCAGCTTCGCGAGAAGCAGAAGGCAAAGTTCATCTACGGCGTTCTGGAGAAGCCTTTCAGAAACTACTATGAGAAGGCTGACAGAATGAAGGGAATGACCGGTGAGAACCTGATGATCATGCTGGAGAGCAGACTTGACAGCGTTGTCTTCAGAATGGGATTTGCAAGAACCAGAAGAGAAGCAAGACAGATTGTGGATCATAAGCATGTTCTTGTAAACGGTAAGCTGGTAAACATTCCGTCTTATCTGATCAAGGCGGGCGATGTAATCGAAATCAAAGAGAATGCAAAGACCATGCAGAGATACAAGGATATCGCTGAAGTGACCGGCGGAAGACTTGTACCTGAATGGATGGATGTGGATCTTGACAACTTTAAGGGAACCATCAAGAATCTTCCTACCAGAGAGATGATCGACGTTCCTGTAGACGAGATGCTGATTGTCGAGTTGTACTCCAAGTAAGCCCTACCTGCCTCTGAGGTCATTTATACGCTGTGTATGCGGCGGATTCATGGCTTCAGAGTGCTTGTGTCTTTAACAAACAATCCTAAAGGAGGGTATTGCAGTGTTTGATTTTGAGAGACCGAATATTGAGGTTGCTGAAATTTCAGAAGACAAGAAATACGGCAAATTCGTTGTGGAACCCTTAGAGAGAGGATATGGCATCACGCTTGGAAACTCTCTGAGAAGAATTATGCTCTCTTCGCTGCCCGGCGCTGCAGTCAGCCAGATCAAGATCGAAGGCGTGCTGCATGAATTCAGTTCAATTCCCGGCGTGAAGGAAGATGTGACTGAGATCATCATGAACATCAAGAGCCTTGCCATCAGAAACAACAGCGAGACGAATGAAGCAAAGACTGCGTACATTGAATTTGAGGGCGAAGGTGTTGTACACGCGTCCGACATTCAGGCAGATCAGGATATTGAAATCTTAAATCCCGATCTTGTCATCGCGACCCTGAGCGGCAAGGATGCCAAGCTGTATATGGAACTGACGATCACAAAGGGACGCGGTTATGTAAGTGCGGATAAGAATAAGCATGAGGATTTACCGATCGGTGTTATTGCGATCGATTCTATCTATACTCCTGTCGAGAGAGTAAATGTCACAGTGGCAAACACCCGTGTAGGTCAGATTACGGATTATGATAAGCTGACGCTGGATGTATTCACGAACGGAACGCTTGTACCTGATGAGGCGGTAAGCCTTGCGGCAAAGGTTCTGAGTGAGCATTTGAGTCTCTTTATCGATCTTTCCGAGAATGCCAAGACCGCAGAGGTTATGGTAGAGAAGGAAGACGATGAGAAGGAGAAGGTTCTCGAGATGAGCATTGACGAGCTGGAGCTTTCCGTTCGTTCCTACAACTGCTTAAAGAGAGCCGGTATCAATACGGTACAGGAGCTTTGCAACAGGACTTCCGAGGACATGATGAAGGTGCGCAACCTTGGTCGCAAGTCCCTTGAGGAAGTGCTGGCGAAGCTGAAGGAGCTCGGACTTCAGCTGAATCCTTCCGAGGAATAAGGCGGTCCGTTCAGTAAGGCAGGATATCCGGGATGGTAAATCCAAAGCGTTCATCTCCGGTTTATCTCTAAATGGTGAAAACCAGACATCCGGTAAGTAAGCCCAAAGCGCGTGGCCGGATGTACCATGTAAAGAGAAAGGAAAATAAAATCATGGCAAAGTACAGAAAACTCGGAAGAACCTCTTCCCAGAGAAAAGCATTACTCAGAAATCAGGTAACGGCGCTTCTGCATAACGGCAGAATCATTACGACCGAGGCGAGAGCGAAGGAAGTAAGAAAGATCGCCGAGGGGCTGATTGCCCTTGCATGCAAGGAGAAGGATAACTTCGAGATGGTAACGGTTTCCGCGAAGGTTCCCGTAAAGGATAAGGACGGAAAGCGTGTGAAGGAAGTTGTTGACGGCAAGAAGGTTACAAAGTTTGAGACGGTTGAGAAGGAGATCAAGAAGGATCTGCCTACCCGTTCCCACGCAAGACGCCAGATGCTGAAGGTTCTCTATCCCGTTGTATCCGTTCCTACGGAAGCGGCAGGAAGAAAGAGAAACACGAAGGAAGTTGATCTGGTTGCAAAGCTTTTTGACGAGTATGCACCGAAGTATGCAGACCGTAAGGGCGGTTATACGAGAATCGTCAAGATCGGTCAGCGTAAGGGTGATGCTGCGCTGGAAGTTGTACTGGAGCTTGTATAAATTCTGAAAAACGGAAACGCCACAGTGAATGGACTGTGGCGTTTTTTTGTGTGCTTTTGCCGTTTAGGGAAGCGTTTTCTGGAAGTGCTGATAATCCTTGCTGCTGTTCCAGTTTCCGCCCCAGGTAAAGCCGTGCTGTGTAAAGAGCTTATAACAGAGATCCTCCTCATCAATCTTATACGAGAAGGCGGAAGAACGGTCAGCATAAGCTTCTGCGTTTTCCGGAGAGACATTTTCCGTTCCGTCCTCATTGTAGGTAATGTACGGATTGTACAGCGGGTTGATGTCAACGGCAAGTCCGAGCGCATGCTTCGAGAGCTTTGTTGTATTCGGGACGGGGCGGTAGTTGAAGCAGGAGGTGTTGTCCGCCGCCATGGAGGCGGTGTCGTCGCCGTCAAATTCCTCGATTAACAGTACGGATTCCAGCCGGTATTCATTGCGGTAGAGCTCGTAAAAGATCTCGGTCAGATCCTGTGCGATCGCCGCATTGCAGATCAGCTCTCCCTCCGCAGACTCCCCGTTAAAATCATAATGCAGAATGTGGACATAGCGAAGCTCCGCGATCGTAATTTCCGCGTCCTGTGCAGGAAAGGAGATGCCGGTGATATAGCGTCTGAGCGCATCGGAAACCGGTTCATAATAAAAGCCGTCCGCAAAGCTGACTCTGTCGGCAAGCAGGGAATCCCCGTTTAAGGACGCGCCGGCAAGG
>CAZVWN010000166.1:0-4508 GCA_964631065.1 uncultured Acetatifactor sp. | reverse complement strand
CCGTGCTTGCACCTTTCGGCGTTATGGGATACACTAAAGGGAGGAAGGTTATACTGCGGATTTTCGGAGGCAGGGAGGTGTGACGGTATGGATTTTTATGACAATTATGGGGACGGACAGTTAAGCATGTTCGATATGGCGGAGAGTCTGGAGGATTTACAGAAGCCGCCCGTGGAGAGTGCGCCCGTGGAAAGCGGTACGGTATCGGAAGGAATCGGCATCCGGATCCGGAGCTGCTGCAGCTGCGGGAAGCTTCTTTATGTCAGGGAGGAGAACGGACGGTACTTTTCTGCATGCAATGCGTGCGGGATTACATATCTGCAGTAAGAGGAGCTGCGGAAGCAGGAGAAGCTCTGTGCGCAAGGAAAGCGGACAGGAGAAAGGCGGGAAGGGAGCATGGAATTTCGACCGGCAGCAGTATTCAGTGATTACTGTGTGCTGCAAAGAGAAAAAAATATTGTGGTATTCGGCACAGGAGAGGACGGCAGAGAGGTTTCTGCCTGTGTCAGCGGAAGGAAGCTTGCGTCAGGAGAAGCACAGGAGAGCAGAGGGAGCGCCGTAGTGCAGAACGGGAGATTTGAGGTGACGCTTCCGCCGCTGGAGGCAGGACTGGAGCATACGCTTTTCGTGCGCTGCGGGGCGGAGTGCATCCGCTTTGCACACGTTGCCGTCGGCGAGGTCTGGCTTGCGGGCGGGCAGTCCAACATGGAATTTGAATTGCAGAACTGCGCAGAGCATGAGGCTTTGAACCGTCCCGCAGACCCGATGATAAGGTTTTACTATACGCAGAAAAAGGCATATATGGACGAGGAATTTTTCCGGACGGAAAGACAGAGCGGCTGGGAATGCTTTGGCGGGCAGGGGACGAAATACTGGTCTGCGGTGGGGTATTTTTTTGCGGCAAAGCTTAAAAAGACGCTCGGCGTCCCGGTCGGCATCATCGGCTGCAACTGGGGCGGAACGTCGGCATCGGCATGGATGCCGAAGGAAGCGCTGACGGAGGACGCAGAGCTGAAGGTTTATCAGGATATTTACGACGCGGCGGTGGAAGGAAAATCAGAGGAAGAGCAGCTGCGGGAATATGCGGAATATGAGGTGTATCAGGCGGAATTTGATAAAAAAGCGGAGAGCTGTTACGCGGAAGATCCCGAGATCGAATGGGCGGAGGTGCTGGAGCGGATCGGCGAATGTAAGTGGCCGGGACCGATGGGCTGCAGCAACCCCTTTCGTCCGGGCGGACTGTATGCGTGTATGTTACAGCGTGTGATGCCTTATACCCTGAAAGGCTTTCTGTATTATCAGGGGGAGAGCGACGATCATCTGCCGCAGCTTTACCGGAAGCTGTTTACCCGCATGATCGCGCAGTGGCGTGAGGACTGGCGGGATGACCGACTGCCGTTTGTTTTTGCGCAGCTGACGATGCACCGGTATAAGCAGGACGCGGATTTTCAGAACTGGTGTCTGATCCGGGAGGCGCAAAGCAGAGTGGCTGACACGGTAAAGAATACGGCGATGACCTGTATTATTGACCAGGGTGTATACAATGATATCCATCCGAAGAAAAAGCAGAAGGTCGGCGAGCGGATGTGTGCGCAGGCGCTGGAGCTTGCGTATGGCTTTACGGACGTTGCGGAGGCGGATGTGCCGCTGTTTGACTTTGCGGAAGCGGGCGAAGGGGAGCTGATCCTGCATTTTCGGAATGCAGAGGGCGGCTTTATCGTGCGGGAGGCAGAGGAGAGCAGACGGCCGGGGTATACGGCGCCGCCGAAGGAGAGCCATGGCTTTGAGGTTGCCGGAGCGGACGGCAGCTATAGACCGGCGTCTGTCCGGATCGAGGGCGACAGGATCCGTGTGGCTGCGTCGGGACCGGATAAGCCGGTATTTGCGCGGTATCTCTGGACGAATTATGGCGATGTTGAAATTTTCCGCGCGGACGGGATGCCGCTTGCGCCTTTCCGCACGGACAGACGGGACGGCTTTGTTCCGCTTGACAGGGATACGGGAATTTCGCAGAACATGGAGACGGCGACAAAGCAATAGGCTGCTGCGTCCAAGGAAAACGGCGGTGCCATCCGGCGCAGGAGGACGGGAGCGAACGGAAGAAAGCGGGGAAATACATGTACGAATGTCCGAATTGCGGAGGAAATTTAAGATTTGAGATCCCAAGCGGGAAACTGTTCTGCGCGCACTGCGAGTCGCGCTTTGAGCCGGGTGCGTTGGATAAGGGAGAGGATGCGGCGGATAGCTTTGAGACGAATGTGTTTTTGTGCCCGCAGTGCGGCGGCAGGATGGTCAGCGGTGATACGGATGCGACAGCCTTTTGCAGCTATTGCGGCGCGGCAAACATCCTGTCCTGTAGGATCAGTCGGGAAAAGCGTCCGAAATACATCATTCCGTTTACAAAGACGAAGGAGGACTGTAAGCGGGCGTATGCGCGAAAGCTGAGGAAGGCTTTCTTTGCGCCGAAGGAGATGCGGTCGCCGGAGTTTATCGGGAGCTTTCGCGGGATCTATATGCCCTACTGGTCTTACCGGATGGTACAGAAGGGAAAAATCGAGTTGTCGGGGAAGACTTCAAAGCGGCGGGGAGATTACATTTATACCGATCATTATGCGCTGAAGGGAAATCTGGACGCGCGGTATGAAGGATATACCCATGATGCCTCCTCGGCATTTTATGACAGCATCAGCGAGACGATCGCCCCCTTTGACACAAACCGGATGACGGCGTTTTCCCCTGCTTATCTGAGCGGCTTTTACGCGGATACGGCGGATGTTGACGCAAAGAGCTATCGCGGCGCGGGAAAGGATTTTGCAAACCGTATTACCTATGAAAAGCTGAAAAAAATTCCTGTTTTCCGCAAGCACGGCATTTCGGCGATGGATGAGAGGAACGAAACTTCGGCGAAGCTGCTGACGGAATGTGAAGAGGAGGAAAGCGTGATGTTTCCCGTCTGGTTTCTCTGCTACAGGAATCAGGACAGGGTTGCCTATGCGGCGGTAAACGGGCAGACGGGAAAGGTTGCGGTCGAGCTTCCCGTGGACGAAAAACGTTTCTTTCTCAGCTCGCTGATTCCTGCGGTTTTCATCTTTCTGCTGCTGAACGCATGGCTGACGCTGCGTCCGCCCGTCTTTCTGGACGGTACGGCGCTTCTGACTGCCGCCTCGATGATCCTGTACGACAGGGAAATGACAAAAGTATTCCTGCGTGAGACGGAAAAGAAGGAGCAGGGATCCGGGAAGAAGGGCGGGAAAATGCTCATCATAAGGAATCATAAGGGAACGGAGAAAAAAGTCAGAACCTTCGGCGGAACGGTCGGTCTGATTATCGGCGCATGGTTTGGTTTTGTCATACTTCTGATGAGTCTGGTCAGCGGTACGTTCTCCGTCTGCGCATGGCTGACGGCAGGGATTGCCGCAGGGATTGTTTCCGGGCGTATGGTTCGGAAACAGAAGGAGCGGAAGAAAAGAGGCATGGCGCTTTTGTGGGGCGAACGGGGATTTTTTGTCGTGCCGGCGGCGCTTACGGCGGGGGGAATCCTGCGGCTGCTTCATCCGGTTTCGGATCTGTGGTATTACGGCGCGGGCATGGCGCTTCTGGCAGCGGTCATTTTTTTGCTTGTCGGACTGATCCGGAATTATAACAGACTGACGATGCGCCCGCTTCCGCAGTTTGAGAAAAAGGGAGGTGACGATGATGCCTGACGGGATGAGAACAATGCGGCATACCATGCGAAGATTGGCGATGTCTGTTCTGCTGCTGTGTGCGGTCTGCCTGATCCGGAAAGTGCCGGTGCATGCCGCCGTGGAATATGAGAATCCAAAGACAGGGTACGTCGTGATCCTTGAGGATGATGCGAAGCTGCTGACGGCGGAACAGCGGGAAGCGCTTGCGGAGCAGATGCAGGGAATCACGGAATGGGGAAACGCGGCGTTTCAGAGCATTTCAGAGAATGAGACATCAACGTCCGGGTATATTGAGCGGTATTATCGGGAGCTGTTCGGGACGGACAGCGGCACGGTTTTTCTGATCGATATGGATAACCGTAATATCTGGATCAAAAATAACGGGGCGATCAGCAGGATTATTACGGACGCTTACTCGGATACGATCACGGACAACAGCTACCGGTATGCCACGAAGGGAGATTATTACGGGTGTGCGTCGGAGGTCTTTTCTGAAATTCAGACAGTGCTTTCCGGAAACCGTATCGCACAGCCGATGAAATATGTCAGCAATGCGCTTCTGGCGCTGATCCTCGCCGTGCTGATCAATTACGGGATCATGCGGGCGGCGTCTTCTTCGGGAAAGCCGACGGACAGGGAACTTTTGAAATATATGAAATATCATTGCAATTTGCAGTATCCGCAGGCAAAATTCGTGAGACAGACAAAGCGGTATGACCCGGTAAGCTCCGACAGCGGCAGTTCAGGGAGCAGCGGGGGAAGTTCCGGCGGCAGCTCGGGAAGCGGCGGCGGACATTCCTTCTGAGCGGACGGCGGGATATT
>CAZVWN010000165.1:0-4554 GCA_964631065.1 uncultured Acetatifactor sp. | reverse complement strand
GGGAAATACGGCATGATAAACAGAGAAGACATTTTGTCCATGGAATATTTGAAAAAAACGGAATATACGGGATGCCATCAGGGGATGCGCTACCGGCTGGAGGGCGCGAAGGACAGTGAGGGCGGCAGGATACTGCGCTGCATAGTGTGGCCGGAGCCTTTTAATTTCTTTACGACGGCTGCGGAGGAAAAGGAGAGCGCAGAGTTTTCCTTTGATGAGGACGGCATCACGGACGCGGTCGCGTGGATGAACGACCGCCTTTTTGAGGAAAAGGAGAGATGGGATAACGCGGCGAAGCACTGGGACAGCTACCAATAGCGCGTTTTATGGAATAAAGGAGCATTACATGATCAGATATATCATTGAGGACATGAGGGAAGCGCTTCCCTGTCTGATTTGGGGAATCCTGACCGGCGTGCCGGCCGCACTGTTTGCGGTCGGCGGGATCAACATGTTACGGCGGAAGAAGGGGAAAGCGCCGCTGCATCCGCTGCCGTCCGTGCTGTTTTGCGCTTACATCGGCGTTATGCTGGTGATCACCTTTTTTTCCAGAGAGAGCGGCAGCCGGACGGGAACACCGGATCTGCGGCTCTTTTCGACATGGAAGATCAACGACAGGAACAGGGCATTTGTCATAGAAAATGTCCTGCTTTTTATTCCCTACGGCTTTCTTTACCGCCTGAATTTCAGACGGACGGGAACGCTTCCGCGCTGCCTTGCGCTTGGAACCTTTACCAGTCTTTTCATAGAGCTGATGCAGCTTTGGACGGGGCGGGGATATTTTCAGCTCGACGATATCTGGACGAACGCGCTGGGGGCGCTGCTCGGCGGGATGCTCTTTGCGGCGTTTCTTTTATACAGGAAACTATTGAATTATTTTTAACGGTGTGCTACTATAAAAGAAAAAGTTAAGGCGATGACTGACATGATCGTGCGTGAACGATATATGCGGCTGATACGGGACTTTATGGATAAGCCGGTGGTAAAAATCATAACAGGGATGCGGCGAAGCGGAAAAAGTGCGCTTCTGGAACTGACCCGGCAGGAATTGCTGAGCAGGGGAGTTAATGCTGAGAATATTATTTTTATCAATTTTGAGTCTCTGCGATATGAAGCGTTGAAGGATTATAAAGCCTTGTATGCGGAAATCACGGCAAAAGCAGAACAGGCAGACGGGCGGGTCTACATTCTTCTGGACGAGATACAGGAGGTTGCTGCGTGGGAACAGGTCATCAACTCCCTGCGGGTGGACCTTGACTGCGATCTCTATGTGACCGGCTCTAACGCAAAGCTGCTTTCCGGTGAGCTGGCAACGCTGCTGGCAGGACGTTATGTGGAGATACGGGTCTACCCGCTGGATTTTAAGGAGTATCTGGATTTTGCTGCCGGAAATGAGGTAGAAGCAAAGCTGTCTAAGCAGGAGCATTTCGCCAACTTTCTTCGTTTTGGCGGTCTGCCCGGTATCCATCAGATGAAATGGGAAGAAAGCCGGGTTATGCAGTATCTGCATGATATCTACAATTCCGTTCTCCTGAAGGATGTGATCGCGCGGAACAAAATCCGGGATACGGCATTGCTGGAAAGCATTGTTCTGTATCTCATGGATAATGTAGGCAACACATTTTCTGCAAAAACGATTTCCGACTTTCTGAAAAGTCAGGGACGCAGACTGAGTGCGGAAACGGTATACAATTACCTGAAAGCCCTGGAGAGTGCTTTTCTGATCCACAAGGTTGTCCGGTTTGATATCAAGGGAAAGCGGATACTGGAAACACAGGAGAAATATTATCTCTCCGATCTTGGCTTGCGTCATGCCGTGATGGGGTATCGGGATAACGATATTGCGGGTATTCTGGAAAACACGGTGTATCTGGAGCTGCTGCGCCGGGGTTTCTCTGTCAGCATCGGAAAGCAGGGGGCGGCAGAGGTTGACTTTGTGGCAGACAGAGCGGATGAACGGGTCTACATTCAGGTCTGCTATGTGCTGACGCCCGAAAATACGGAGCGTGAGTTTTCTCCCCTGGAAGCCATTTCCGATAACTATGAAAAGCTGGTGCTGTCCACGGATACACTGCTGCGGATCAATCGCGGCGGTATCCGGCAGAAAAATATTGTGGATTTCCTTCTGAACAGATAAATGAGCCGGCGCTTGAAAAAGCAAAAATGCGGTTGACAATGGCTGAAAATGGGATTAAAACTTTACTATAGAGGAGATGGTGATTATGGATTGTTTAGAACAAAAGCTGGAAGAAATTTTGAAAGTAAATCAGTGGCAGGGATTTGTTTCGGGAAAAGTAGATGGTGCGCTTGCCGTACTTGAGGTTTTAAAAATTGACAAGGAAAGAAGCATTGAAGTTTTAGCAGAAGCAATAGGGCTTTCTATAGCAACTGCAACGGATTTTGTAAATAAAAATTTTTCAGGTACTGAATACAGCTCTGAAAGGCAAAAATAATTTGCGCTAAAATGACGCTGCTTTATCCGGGCTTATTTCCGATGTTTGGAAAAGTAGCCGATCCGCGACATCAGAGTTATATAGAGTATTCGTCAAGGACAATGCTTGGAACCCTGTATTATAAGAGTATTGCCGGAATAGAAAGCATGCAGGAAATGGCGAGAGCTTTTAACGATGAAACCGGACATCCTGCCCGATTTTCCGGACGATTCCGGAGAACGGGCAGGATTTTTTATGCACCCAGATAATTCCGCATGATCTTTAAGGCATTTTTTTCAAGCCTCGAGACCTGCGCCTGGGATATGCCGATGGCATCCGCAACCTCCATCTGTGTCCTGCCCTCAAAAAAGCGCAGTGTGATGATCTCATGTTCTCTGGCGTTTAATTTTTTCATTGCCTCACTGAGGGAGAGATGTTCGACCCATGTCTCTTCCTTATTTTTTTTATCGCTGATCTGATCCATGACATAGAGCGTGTCGCCGCCGTCCGTAAAAATCGGTTCGTAGAGACTCATGGGAGACTGGATGGCATCTAAGGCGTAGGCGATATCTTCCTTTGCAACGCCGATCTCCGAGGCGATTTCTTCGATCGTCGGCTCCTTCAGATTTTTCCGCGAGAGGGCTTCCTTCGCATAGATTGCCTTATAGGCGGTATCCTTTAAGGAGCGCGAGACGCGCAGACTGCTGTTGTCGCGTAAAAAACGCCTGACTTCCCCGATGATCATGGGTACGGCATAGGTCGAGAACTTGACATTCAGCGAGGAATCAAAGTTGTCGATCGCCTTGATCAGTCCGATACAGCCGATCTGGAAGAGATCGTCAACGTTCTCGTTGCTGGAGGAAAAACGGCGGATCACGCTTAAGACCAGCCGCAGATTTCCCTTGATATAGGTTTCCCTCGCTTTGGTATCGCCGGCTTCGATCTGCCGGAAGAGAAGCTCCTTTTCTTCGTTTTTCAACAGCGGGAGTCCGGATGTGTTTACTCCGCAGATTTCGACCTTGCTCTGTATCATGTCACCCTCATTTCCGCGCATGGCGCTTTTTTGCCGTAACAGTCCGAATTGGTGCAGCCGTCTCCGGGGCTTATGCGTGCGGGCACCCGGCGCAGCCGTCGGCAGTTATGGCAGGACTGTTACCGTTTGATTACGAAACGTTTAGTGGTAGTATGTACCTGACGCAGAAAATTATTCCGTCGGATGTCCGGAAAGACATATGTTTTTGGGGTCTCATGAAAAAGGAATCCGACATATATTGTAGAAAACGTCTTTTTCGGGAGAGGGCGCGTATGCTGTTTTCGGAGCTGAAATGTAAGGATGTGATCAATGTCAAGGACTGTAAGAAGCTGGGAAGGGTCTGTGATCTGGAGTTTGATCCCTGTAGCGGATGTATCTGTAAGATTATGGTTCCCGGCTGCAACAGAATCCTGAGCTTTTTAAACTGTGAGCCGAATATTGTCATTCCGTTTAAAAATATCTGTCAGATAGGTCCGGATATCATTCTGGTTGACATACATTGTTGAATATGATAAAGTATAACTGTACAGTGCTTTTGGAATCCGTTTTATCCGGCTGTGACAAGACCGCAGGAGAATGACCGAAAGAGGAGAGAACAGATGAAGTGTCCTTTTTGTAATCATGAAAATACGAGAGTGATCGATTCCAGACCCGCAGAGGATAATAACTCCATCCGCCGCAGACGCGTGTGTGATGAATGCGGGAAGCGTTTTACGACTTATGAAAAGATTGAGACAATCCCACTGATTATCATCAAGAAAGACGACAACAGGGAGACGTATGACAGATCTAAGATTGAAGCGGGAGTGCTTCGGGCATGTCATAAGAGACCTGTCAGCGCCCAGCAGATCACAAGCCTTGTGGATGAGGTGGAAAATGAGATCATGAACCGCGAGGAGAAAGAGATTTCCAGCCGTGTCATCGGGGAGCTTCTGATGAATAAGCTGAAGGATCTGGATGCGGTTGCGTATGTCAGGTTTGCTTCCGTTTACAGGGAGTTTAAGGATGTCAATACGTTTATGGATGAATTGAAGAAAATGCTGAAATAAAAATGAGGAAGAAGCGCCGGCGGACTGCCGGCGTTTTTTT
>CAZVWN010000164.1:0-4590 GCA_964631065.1 uncultured Acetatifactor sp. | reverse complement strand
CGCTTAGCTTGAATACCCCTCGAGGAAATCATATAACGTCTCCTCATCCGGAATCCACAGCATCTGAATGATCTCCGACTGTATTTCCTCCGGGAACTCCTCCAGCGGGATCTCGGTCTCTATAAAGACCGTCTCCTTATCCTCCAGATAGACCACAACCTCATTGTCATATGCCGCGAGATAAAAGCTGTCCGTCGGCAGGATAAAACGGTAATTCATCCGGACGACAACCCGCTCTCTGGAAAAGGAGAGTACCTCAAGACTGACAAAGCCCCGCTCCCTCTCCGACAGCGGCGGAAATGCCTCGTATTCCTCCATCGCCTCGAGAAACTGCTCCCTGTTCATTCCGACATATTTCTGCGGCAGCTGCCAGACCGTCTCGACGACCGAATTTTCTTCGAGATCCTTTTCCTCAAGGACATATTCCGTTCCGACAAAGAGCGTTTCCCCGCTGTTGGCAGCATCCAGATAAACCGGCTCCGTCGTCAGCTCCGATCCCGCCGCTCTGTCAGCCGCCCCGCTTCCCGCTTCTGTCGGAGCGCTTTCCGAAACGAAGTCTTCCGACTCCGGTAATCCTGTCTGCTCCTGCGTTTCCCCGATTTCCGGAACATGATACAGCCGTTTCGTCTGCTCCCCCGGATAAAAATAATGCGTCAGCCTGACGCCGGCAAACATCCCGAGCCCGAACATCAGTACCGGCAGAATGAAAAATAAACTGATACCTTTTACAAATTTCATGGCAACAACCATCCTTTGTATTCAGTATCAGCCATTTTCCGCGATTTATACCCGGTTATCAAAAATGCGGCATCCGGTCAGAATACCCTTAACAGCTGCCCGAATGACAGAATCAGTCTGCCGCCCGTGATGTGATCCAACTCCGTCTCCTTAAAATTCCGCAGCAGTAAAAGCGCCGTCCAGTAAAGCGCCCCTGTCAGGATGAGACAGACGAACGCGCTGACAAGGCTTCCAAGGTGCGGCGTAAAGAGCTTCTCCAAAAGCATCCCCGCCAGTCCCGCGGCACACGCCGCCAAAACGGGAACAACCAATACGCGCAGCAGATCCGGCTTTCTGCGAAGCTGCCTGTAGGAAAGTGCGCCGAGCAGGATACAGAAGCTCCACATTGCCGCCGCACCGCCGTAAACGAGCGCCGACACTCCTGCCTTTCCGACATTCAAAAACACCGTGACCGCTACGATACAGACCACATCCGCAATCGCCGCCGCACCCGCAACCGGAAATCTTTTTCCCGTCAGGATCAGAAACAGGCTGAAAAAGAACCCTAAAACAGCCGGCAGGATCAGCAATGCGCTACAGGAAAGCAGCTTCGCGGCAGCTCCGGCTTCGCTTCCGCAGAACACCGCCGCAAGCGGCTTTGCCATCACGGCGACGAATACCGTCCAAAATGCCGCGCGGACGATTCCGATATGAACGCCGCCCTGAAAAATCTGCCGCGCCTGTCTGTGCTCCTCCTTCCGCAGCATACCCACGACCTTTCCGCATACCGGAAGCTGCAATATCGCTGCGGCCGCGGCAGGGATTCCGCAGCAGAGTCCGACAGCAGCCGCCATCACGCCGTACTCCGTCAGCGCGGCATCCGCAGCGCCGGCCGCCTTACAGAAAAACAGAAGTCCCAACGGCAGCGGCAGCAATACCGTCAGGCGGATCGCCAGATCCGCTCCGCGCCCTGCGCATAGGATCCGCACGCTGTCCAAAACGGAATCCGTCGTCCGCATTCCCTCCCCGGAGACGGACGGGGCATTCCTCTTCCGCCCTCGAAAAGCCGCCGCAAGAAAGATCACAACAAACAGCTCCGACAGCGAAAGGGCACCGGCAACCCCAAGCCCGCCGTACATCGCCGTAACATTTTCCTGTGCCAGAAGACGGCTGACCTTCTCCCCGTAGCCGCCGGACATTTTACTAAACATCACGCCAAAGCCGATAAAAAATATCTGCCGCAGGATGCCGGCAACAGCCGTCGGAAGCTCCGACCCCTCCCCGCGCGAGTATCCCTGTAAAACCGCCGAGACTGCGTGCAGGAAAACCGCGGGCGCAAGCATCCTTAAAATAGCGCTGCCATACCGGATGCCGAACAGCTCCGCCATCACCCGCTCTGCCGTAACCGCCACCGTCAACGCGCCGATCAGCCCCAGCGCCCCCTGAAACAGCGCTGCATTTCTCCGCGTCACCGCCGCATTCCGATATTGCCCCTTTGCATTCTTAAGCCGCAGCGTGCGCCCGAGCGCATCGCTGACGCCGGCGCTGACCACCGCATCAGCCACCATATAAATCCACATGGCGGCAAGCACATACGTCACGCCGCGATATCCCGTCTGTCCGGCGATCACCGTCGGTGCGATCAGCCCCAGGATCAGGGCTGTCAGCTGTGCCTGCCGTCTCTTCACTTCCGCCTGATTCATCCCTTGTACCTCAATCTCCTGACTCTCCGCCGCATACCGGCGCACGTCCTTCCCTGTTATGACTCCGCATCCCTTGTGATACCCAGTCCGGAAAGTATCTCCTCCTGCTTTTTCTCCATTACCTCTGCCTCTGCGCTCTCCATATGATCGTACCCGCAAAGATGCAGCATGCTGTGCGCCACCAGAAAGGCAAATTCCCTCCGGAGACTGTGACCGTAATTCTCCGCCTGTTCCCTGACCCTGTCCACGGAAATCAGAATATCCCCGAGCAGCAGCTCTCCCGTATCGGGATCAAAATAATCCGCCTCGCGATCCTCGTCAATGTCGAATACCCCTGACGTCTGAAAATCCACATTCGGAAAGGAAAGGACATCCGTTTCCCTGTCGATGCCGCGGCTTTCGCGGTTCATCTCCCGGATCCCGGCATTGTCCGTCAGCACAACGTTTACCTGCGTCTCATACGGACAGCCCTCCGCTTCAAGAACCGCCGTACAGACCGCTCTTACCGTCTCCTCCGTGTCAAAGGGAAAGCTTTCCGCCGTCTCATTCTCAACGTAAAAAGTCATAATAGAGCTTCTCCTCCCTGAAAATTTTTATCATCTGCTTCAGCTCCCGCATGGAAAGGTCGCAGCCGTCAAACGTGCCCTCCTCCAGCAGCTTCTGAAAAACCGTACTGATCACCCTGTCATAATCCGGCTGCTTCGCCCCGCCGTGCTCCAGCAGATAGGACACTGCGCTGACAACGGCATCCGAACAGAGCAGCACCGCTGTCTCCCGTTTTCTGATCCCCCGCTTCGCAGCGGCAAAGTCCAGAAGGATCTCTCTCGCAGCCGGTGGAAATCCGTTTCCCTCCATGAGCTGCGGCAGCTCCTCCAGCCGGTAATAATATCCCGCGCACTTCAGCGCGTCGACATCCATCCCCAGCTTCGCGGCAATCCGTCCGCAGAAATACGTCGTGTGAACGCAGTGCATATAGGTCTTTCTGTCCCTCTCGCGAAACTGTACCAGCACAGGCGCCTCCGTGTCATTCATATCCAGATATACGCCCCTGTAACGGTAAACGACCATTCCCGAAAACAGCTTCAACGCGCCCAGAAGCAGGATCAGGCTGATCACCATATTGGAGACAGGGATCACAAACAGCTCAAATTCCGGCTTTGCATTTGCCGTCAGCACAACATTCGCCGTTTCGCAGACCAGAAGACAGCTCACGGAAAGCAGTACCGGTATACCGATCTTAAAATCCCTCTCCAGATGTCTGAAGAGCGTTACGGAAAAACAGCCGCAGACGAAATAGAGCACAAAGGCACTGATCCCGCTGCCGCCCAGCAGAACAGGGATGACTAACAGCGACGACGCGGCAAGGATCCCCGTTCCCATATTGCTGAAAAGGGAAAGCATACAAAAAACGATCAGAAACGGCCAGCCGCCCGCCGGAAGGAAGCAGCAGATAAAAGCGATCCCGAGTCCGATCCCGAGACACAGCAGGAAGCGGTACGGATGCTCTCCGTTATCGTAATCCAGTGCATTCTCCCGATACTCCCTGCGATAATGGAAGCACGTTACGGCAAGCATCAGCAGCGCCATCACGCAGTCCGAGAGCAGCACGTCAGCCGCCGTATTTTTTATTCTTCCGAGTCCTGCCGTTCCAAGCGTCCCGATCATGATAATGACGGCTGCCGCTAAAAACAGACGGCTGCCGGAGGTTGTCTTATCTCTTTCCATGCTTTTCCCTGCTTCTGTACTTTTCTTTTGCCTCGTAATCGTCATACGCCTTAACGATCTTCTGTACAAGGGGATGCCTTACCACATCCTTACTCGTCAGCTGACAGAACGCGATATCGTCAATCTTTCCGAGAACCCTCGCGGCAACGTCCAGCCCGGAACGGGTTCCCGGCGCAAGATCCTTCTGCGAGGCATCGCCCGTAACGACAACCTTCGACCCGAAGCCGATACGGGTTAAGAACATCTTCATCTGCGCGGGCGTCGTATTCTGCGCCTCATCCAGAATGATATAGGCATTGTCGAGCGTTCTGCCGCGCATATAGGCAAGCGGCGCGACCTCGATCAGCCCCTTTTCCATGTTTTTTGCAAAGCTCTCCGCTCCCATGATCTGATACAGCGCATCATACAGCGGACGCAGATACGGGTCGACCTTGCTTTGCAGATC
>CAZVWN010000163.1:3304-4651 GCA_964631065.1 uncultured Acetatifactor sp. | reverse complement strand
AAGACTATACTTATACTACATACGAGTATTATGCCGAGGGAACGTACAAGGGATGTGTGAGCAGGGAGGCCTTTTACGATACGAAAGAGGCGTATGAGTACGAGTACAGATACGAGTACAGTGAGTATCTGAAGGACGGGTATGCGTTCAGAATTGTACGGCAGCGGTACGCTTCTCCGACGGCAGCGACACCGGAGGGGGCGTGGGCCCGTTATGACACAACCACGGAGCTGAAAGAAGACGCGAAGTGGTATCCGATGCCCTAGGCGGGTAAGGAAGCGGTTTGAGCTTTGAAGGAAACGAATAAGGGAAAGGGGGCTGTGCCGGACGGCGCGGCTCTCTTTTTGTAAGAAGACGGTTGTTTATTTACGAAACTTTTAGATTCGGCTTCTTGACAAGCCTCGAATTATGGTAGACAATGAAATAAGTTTTAGTTTTGAAAGAAAGGGTGGGATTTCAAATGACAAAGATAGATGTATTTTCCGGATTTTTGGGCGCAGGAAAGACGACGCTGATCAAGAAGCTGTTAAAGGAGGCGCTGGACGGCAGCAAAACGGTGCTGATCGAGAATGAGTTCGGCGAGATCGGTATCGACGGCGGCTTTTTAAAGGAAGCGGGAATTGAGATCAAGGAGATGAATTCCGGCTGTATCTGCTGTTCACTGGTCGGGGATTTCGGGACTTCCCTGAAGGAAGTGATTGAGACTTACGCGCCCGAGCGGATCCTGATCGAGCCGTCCGGCGTCGGAAAGCTTTCGGACGTGCTGAAGGCAGTGGAGAATGTCGCGGCGGATCTGGATGTTCAGGTAAACAGCGCGGTTGCGGTTGTGGATGCCTCAAAGGCAAAGATGTACAGTAAGAACTTCGGCGAGTTTTTCATTAACCAGATTGCGTTTGCGGGAACGGTTATTTTGAGCAGGACGGACAAGGTCAGCGCGGAGAAGCTGGCGGAGTGTGTCGCGATGATACGGGAGCACAACGCAAAGGCGACGATTATTACGACGCCGCTGGATGCGCTGGACGGGAAGGCTGTCCTTGAGACGATCGAGGGCGCGGATACGCTGGATGAGATGATGCAGGAGATGATGGAGCAGCTGCATGAGGCGCACCATCACCATGACGGGGAGGAAGAGTGCTGCCACGGGCATCATCACCACGACGGGGAGGACGAGTGCTGCCGCGGACACCATCACCATGACGGGGATGACGAGTGCTGCCACGGACATCATCACCATGACGAGGAGGACGAGTGCTGCCACGGACACCATCACCACGATGAGGATGACGAATGCTGCCACGGGCATCATCACCACGACGAGGAGGACGAGTGCTGCCACGGACATCACCA
>CAZVWN010000163.1:0-3204 GCA_964631065.1 uncultured Acetatifactor sp. | reverse complement strand
TTCACAAGCTGGGGCAAGGAGTCTCCCGCAAAGTACACAAAGGAAAAGATTGAGAGTATCCTGACGGCGCTCGACAGCGGCGAGTACGGCGTGATCCTGCGCGCAAAGGGGATGGTTCCCGCAGAGGACGGCACATGGATCTATTACGATTATGTTCCGGAGGAGCATGACGTCAGAAGCGGTAAGCCGGAGGTGACGGGGAAGATCTGCGTGATCGGTTCCAACCTGAAGGAAGAGAAGCTGGAAGCGCTGTTCGGGTAAAGGTTGGAATATGGCGGTATAGGAAAGGAAGAGTGAGAGATGAAACCCGTATATGTCATAAACGGCTTTTTAGAGAGCGGGAAGACGGAATTTATCAGCTTTACGCTGGCGCAGTCTTATTTTCAGATCAAGGGAAAGACATTGCTTTTACTCTGTGAAGAGGGCGAGAAGGAGTATGATGCGGCGCTTCTGCAAAAGAGCAGGACAGAGGTTGAGCTGATTGAGGAAGAGCAGGATTTTACGCCCGAGAAGCTGACGGAACTGGAGAAGAAGCATAAGCCGGAGCGGATCATCATAGAGTTTAACGGCATGTGGAATTATAAGAATGCGAAGCTTCCATGGTATTGGAAGATCGAGCAACAGATCACGACCATCGACGGCTCGACGTTCCCGATGTATTATACAAATATGCGCTCCCTGCTCGCGGAGATGATCCGCGGCTCCGAGATGATTATTTTTAACCGCTGTGACAGCGTGCGGGATCAGCTGAATACCTACAAGCGCAATATCAAGGCGGTCAACGCAAAGGCGGATGTCATTTTCGAGGATGCGAACGGTGAGATTGATGAAATTTTCGAGGAGGATCTGCCGTATGATCTGAAGCAGGAGACGATCGTGCTGGACAATGAGGGATACGGGATCTGGTATCTGGATTCCATGGATCATTTAGAGCGGTACATCGGAAAGAAGCTTCAGTTTGTCGCGATGGTGTTAAAGCCGGAGAATTTCCCGGAAGGGTATTTTGTGCCGGGGCGGATGGCGATGACCTGCTGTGCGGAGGATATGGCGTTTTTAGGATATGCCTGTGAATTTGCGGGCGCTGCCGCACTGAAGCAGAAGGAATGGGTTAAGGTGACGGCTACCGTCTCGAAGGAATATTGGGAAGATTATAAAGGAGAGGGACCGATCCTGCACGCGGTCAGCGTCGAGAAGACGAAGGCGCCGAAGGAAGAGGTCATCAGCTTTACATAGGGTATGGCACAGGAAAACGAAAAGGAGCTGCAGCAGCTGAAAAACAGGCTTCACGATCTCGCGGACAGATCGTTTACGCAGGGCGTGTTTACGTTTACGGGCTTTTTAGGGCTTGCGGAGCAGGATATTTTCCGGCGCGAGGAAGCGGCGCTTGGGTATGCGGGGTGTGCGCTGTACGGCGGATATGAGGGGGCGGAACGGCTTGTCGCGCGCTTTGGCGATCCCGATGCGCTCGGGTATGAGCTTTCGTTCCCGATCGTCTGTCTGCGGGTGAAGCCGCTGTTGCCGAAATTCGCGGATGCGCTGACACACCGGGATTTTCTGGGTGCGCTGATGAATCTGGGCATTGTGCGCAGTACGATCGGCGACATCCGGGTAGACGGTGCGGAAGCCTGTCTTTTTTGTCTGGATACGGTTGCGGAATTTATCTGTGAGAATCTGACGCAGGTAAAGCATACACATGTAACGTGTGCGGTCGCCGAAAGCATGCCGGAAATCGTACAGGAGGCGCCGGAGCTTTTGACTGTTCAGGTCGCATCCCTGCGCGTGGATGCGGTTCTTGCGAAGGTTTATCATATGTCGCGGGAAAAGAGTCTGGAGCTGTTTCGGAGCGGGAAGGTTTATGTGGACGGGCGGCTCTGCGAGAATAACGCAAGGCTGTTAAAGAGCGGGGAGACGGTCAATGCACGGGGCTTTGGCAAGTTTACGGTCGGAGACGGTCTGCGGGAGACGAAGAAGGGAAAGCTTGCCGCGGATATTGCGGTCTATCGCTGAGGGAGGAAACTATGTATCATTACACGGCAATCCAGTGGCTGTTCTTTTTTTATTTCTATTGTTTCTTCGGTTGGTGCTTTGAGTCCACCTATGTTTCCATAAAGGACAGAAAGCTGACAAACAGAGGGTTTATGCGCGGACCGTTTCTGCCGATCTACGGGAGCGGCGGGATCATGATGCTTGTTGTCTCCATGCCGTTTCAGGAGCATATTGTCCTGACATATCTGGCGGGATGTGTCGGGGCGACCGTTCTGGAGTATGTCACGGGGGTTGTCATGGAAGCGCTGTTTAAGGTGCGGTATTGGGATTATTCCAACAAGAAATTTAATTTTCAGGGACATATCTGTCTCGGCTCGACGCTTGCCTGGGGCTTTTTAACGGTTTTTATGACAAAATTTCTCCATGTCGAGGTAGAGAAAATTGTTCTGATGATTCCGGGGCAGACGCTTACCGTCGTTACCGTAATTCTGACGGCAGGGATCTTCGCGGATTTTGCGCTTTCCTTTAAGGCGGCGATCGATCTGCGCAATGTGCTGATCCGGATGGAGCAGGTAAAGGACGATATGGAGCGGATACAGAAGCGTCTGGATGTCATGATCGCGCTGACGAATGAAAGTTTTTCAAACCGCAGGGATGAAATCGCGCAGAGCTTTTCGGAGCTTAAGGGCAGTATCGAAGGGAAGCTGGAGGATATCAAAACGCTGGCGCAGACAAAGCCCGGGGAATATCTGGAAAGTATGCGGGACGAGCTGCTGGAGCTGAGAAGCAGATACGCGGTCAGCAGAGAGGATCACGACAGGCTTTCCGGCGTAAAGGACTTTTTCCAGCGCGGGCTGTTGCGCTCTAACCCAGGTATGACTTCCGTAAAATTCGGCGAAGCGCTTGAGGAATTAAAGGAGCATGCGAACGGACGGCGGAAGAAGGAAGCGGAGACGGAAGAGGGCGCGGGAGAAGAGGCGCGGTAACAGGCGGCGCAGCGTCGGATGCGAAGCAGCCGGTTTTATGAATGCAGAAGGCGGAACGGTTACAAATCTGTAATAAAATTGCCTGTAATAAAATTTGTAAAAAAGGCTTGCATTTTTCCAAAAACCATGCTAGAATACTACTTGTGTTTCGGGGTGTGGCTCAGCTTGGTTAGAGCGCCATCTTAGGGAGGTGGAGGTCGCGAGTTCGAATCCCGCCACTCCGATGAAAAAG
>CAZVWN010000162.1:1335-4669 GCA_964631065.1 uncultured Acetatifactor sp. | reverse complement strand
TTTGATGACAGAAAGGGAAGACTCGCGACGTATGCGAGCCGCTGTATTGATAATGAACTGCTGATGTTTCTTCGGGGAAAGCGCAAGACGGCAAGAGAGGTTTCCCTGTTTGAATCAATCGGTCAGGATAAGGAAGGAAATGAGATCCGGCTTCTGGATATCATGGAACAGCAGCAGCCGGATATATTGGACAGTATGGAGCGCGATGCAAACAGGAAAAAGCTGTTTTATCTGATGAATGCAGTGCTGACTCCACGGGAGCGGGAAATCCTGATCCTGCGCTACGGGCTGAACGGAAAGCGGGAGGAAACCCAGAATGAGGTCGGCGCGCGGTTCGGTATCTCACGCAGCTATGTGTCAAGGATTGAGAAGCGGGCATTGCAGAAGCTTGGCAGGAAATTCTGATTGTCTTTTCCGGCGGCAGCATATATAATGAGACATAGGGAGAGGGGATAAAAAAGGGGGAGTACGAATGAAGTTTATTGAAACGGCAGAGCTTAAAAGAGGAATGCGGCTTGCACGGCCGATTTATAACAGATCGGGTGTACTCCTGTTTGAGCGGGATGCAAGGCTGACTGCGCAGACGATCACGAGCATCCGGAATTTCGGACTGTTGGGGATCTATATGCTGGAGCCCGCTGAACCGCTTCCGCCGATCTCCAAGGAGGATCTGGATTTTGAGCGCTTTCAGATCATGACTGTCTTTGCCATGCAGGATGAAATGCAGCGTCTGCTTTCCGCAGGGAGACCGGAGCGTCTGCAGAATATTGTGACAATGATCATGAAGAAATACGCAAATCCGGCGGGGAAGATCAATTTTTACCAGAATCTGCGCAGCAGGGACGATTATATCTGCAGTCATTCCCTCAACGTTGCGATTTTGTGTACCCTGATAGCGAATGCGTTAGAGCTTTCTCCTGCGGAACGTCTGCATACGGTACAGGCTGCGATCCTGCATGATATCGGGAAGAACAGAGTACCGAAGGAGCTTTTGTTTGCGAAGGAAGAGACAAAGGAAAACCGGGTAAAAATTTATCTGGAGCAGGCAGAAGGGTTGGGGATTTTGGAGAGCGCCCTGCCGGACGGCGAAATGCTCCGAAAGATCTGTCTGCAGGCGCTGAAGATGAAAAATGCACTGGAAAACGGACAGAAGACCGCAGGACAGCATTTTCTTACGGCGGCGAGGGTGCTTGTCGTGGCAAACCGATTTGATGAGCTGACGGCGATGGATTTTCAGGGGAAAGCGGAGTCGGCAGTCAGGGCAGTGCTGGAGTTTAGAGAGCATCCGGAGGTTTATGATCCGGAGGTGACGGAGGCGCTGTTGCGCTCTGTCAATATTCTGGTTCCCGGGGTCAGCGTTGAGCTGAATACAGGGGAAAAGGCGCTTGTTCTTTCTGAAAATACACAGGATGTTCTGAAACCGGTTCTGCTCAGATTTCAGGATAACAGCATATTGGATCTTTCGCTGGCACAGAATGAGAAGTTTTTTATTACCGATATCATGAAGACTATGGAAAACCGATATGTCATGAGTCGGGAGACGGCTGAGAGGATGCTGCGGCAGCAGTAGAAGAGAAGCCTAAGTCACGGCGAAGGAAAGAGACAGACGGGGTACCGCTTTTTTTGCGGTACCGTCATTTCATGGAAGTTCTTTTTATCAGGATGCTTCAGGGTCTGAAGCAGTTCATTTTTTCCCATTTCAAGAAAATCACAGAAACGATTCAGAATCAGTTTTTGAAAAACTGCGCGGCAGCAGTCACATTTTTATGCAGGAGGAGGTATTTTATGTACAGTACGGTTTTATCCGGTGCGCTGCTTGGGGTATCGGCATATCCTGTCTCTGTGGAGGTAGATATTTCGAGCGGGCTTCCGGGCTTTACCATGGTCGGCTCACTCGGCAGTGAGGTGCGGGAATCGAGAGAGAGGGTCATTGTCGCGTTGAAGAATATCGGGCTTGAGCTTCCGCCAAAAAAGATTACGGTAAATCTGTCTCCGGCGGACAGACGAAAGGAGGGAACGGCATTTGATCTGCCGATTGCGGTCGGTGTGTTGGAATCCCTGGAATATTTTAAGGCGGAAAGAGCAGAAAATGTTCTTTTTCTGGGAGAACTGGGGCTGGACGGCGAACTCAAGCGTGTCAGAGGCGTATTGCCGATCGTCCGGGAAGCCGCGGCGGAAGGAATAAGAGAGTGTGTCGTTCCGCTTGCCAATGCGGCAGAGGGAGCAGTGATCTCCGGAATCCGTGTGCGCGGTGCGTCGCATATCCGGGAGCTTCTGCAGTTTTTAACGGAAGCGGATGAGGAAAAAAGAGAGGCGATCCTGCCTGTGGTGAATATGGATGAAAGAGATGTAAAACAGACATTTTTCCGGGAGGGACAGCCGGATTTTGCACAGGTAAGCGGTCAGGAGACGGCGAAGCGTGCGGCGGAAATTGCGGCTGCAGGCTTCCACAATCTGCTGATGGTAGGACCGCCCGGTGCGGGTAAGTCCATGATAGCAAAGCGGATTCCGGGGATTCTGCCGCCGCTGACGAGGGAGGAAAGTCTGGAGGTGACTTCTATTCTGAGTGTTGCGGGGCTGTTGGAGGATGGGGCGGCGCTTGCCGTAGAGCGTCCGTTTCGCAGTCCGCATCATACGATTTCACAGGCGGCGCTTGTGGGCGGCGGTTCAAATCCCATGCCGGGGATGATTTCGCTTGCACACAGAGGTGTCCTATTTCTGGACGAGCTGCCGGAGTTTCAGAGGATCGCGCTGGATTCCCTGCGGCAGCCGCTTGAGGAGCGGAAAGTCAACATTGCGAGAATCGGCGGAAATGTAACCTATCCGAGTGATTTTATGCTGGTATGTGCGATGAATCCCTGTCCCTGCGGATTCTATCCGGACAGAAACCGCTGCCGCTGTACGGAACCGCAGGTAAAGCGGTATATGGGAAAGGTGTCCGGACCGATCCTTGACAGAATCGATCTGTGCGTGGAGCTGCATCCGGTGGATGTTACAGGGCTTCACGGCGGGAAGAGCGCGGAGACGAGTGCAACGATCAGGGCACGGGTGGAAGAGGCGCGCAGAAGGCAGGCGGAGCGTTTTGCGGGAACGGTATGCAGATTCAACGCGGACATAGATGCGGCGAACATCGGGAGATACTGTGTGCTTGGAACGGAGGAGCAGTCGTTCATGGAGCAGCTCTACCATTCCTTACAGCTCAGCGCGCGGGCGTATCACAGGATCTTAAAGGTTGCGCGGACGATCGCGGATCTTGCGGGAGAGGAGCAGATACGGACGGAACATCTGCTGGAGGCATCGTTCTACAGACCCTCGCTGGAATATTGGATCTGAG
>CAZVWN010000162.1:0-1235 GCA_964631065.1 uncultured Acetatifactor sp. | reverse complement strand
GGGAAAAGTCAGGCAGGGCAGAAAAAGTCAGGAAAGGTACAAAAAGGTCAGGCAGGGCAGAGAAGAGGGAAGGAAGGGTACAAAAATCAGGCAGGGCAAAGAGGTCAGGCAGTATGGAACAGGAAAAAGAGGGGAAACGAAAACAGGAGCAGGAAATAGGAGAAACGGAAAGAGCAGGAAGGAGCGAAACAGGAAGAAATGCAGGAAAAAGAAAGTGAAGGGATGCAGGAAGAAGCAGGTGAAGGAATTTGTATGCTGACGCAGGAGGATGAGCGTTACCCGACAAGACTGCGCGAGATACCGGATCCGCCGGAACGGCTGTATGTAAGGGGGAAGCTTCCGAAGGAGGAGCTTCCTGCGGTTGCGGTAATCGGCGCGAGGGAATGCTCGGAATACGGGAGGACGGTTGCGGCGATGCTGGGGAAGTTTTTCGGGGAAAACGGGATTCAGGTGATCAGCGGCATGGCGCGGGGCATTGACGGAATCGGTCAGACTGCGGCGCTGGATGCGGGCGGAAGCTCCTTTGCGGTACTGGGAAGCGGCGTGGATGTCTGCTACCCTGCCGGTAATCGGACGCTGTATGACAGGCTGGCAGTACAGGGCGGCATATTGTCGGAATATGCGCCGGGAACGCCGGCGCTTGCCCGGAATTTTCCGCCCCGGAACCGGATTGTCAGCGGGCTTGCGGATGCAGTCATTGTCGTGGAGGCGAGGGAAAAGAGCGGAACGCTGATTACGGTTGACATGGCGCTGGAACAGGGAAAGGAGGTCTATGCCGTACCGGGGCGGGTGACGGATGCCTTGAGCAGCGGCTGCAACAGGCTGTTAAGGCTTGGCGCGGCGCCGCTTCCGGAGCCGGACGGACTTCTGGAGGAGCTTTGGAAGGTCTGCATAAGACGCAGCAGATCGGGAGCGTGCGTTTTAGGGAAGCCGGCGGACAGTTTTACGGAAAGACGGGGAAAGGGGAGAAAAAAGCAGAAGACGACAGAGGCGTTTTACCGGGAAGACCGTCCCGGATTTTCAGAAAAGCAGCAGACGTTTTTAAGAGAGCATCCTGATTTGGCGGCGGTGTACGGGTGTCTGGAGCTTACGCCGCGAGGCGTGGACGTTATCCGGGAAATCCTTCCGGAAGCATACAGCGGAGAACAGCTTCCGGTTCTGCTGATGCGGCTCTGCATGGAAGGACTGGCGCAACAGGCGGCTCCGGGGCAGTTTTGCCGTGCGCAGGGGTGACG
>CAZVWN010000161.1:1281-4702 GCA_964631065.1 uncultured Acetatifactor sp. | reverse complement strand
GGCATTCTCCTTTCCCCGGTCACGGAACCGGATGCAGGAGAAAATCCTGACAAAAAGCACTCTGCCTGGCTGTTCTTGCGTAACCGCCTTTCCAAGAAACGCCGTCTGCGCCGCTTTCTCCTGCTTCTTTTTATTTTTTGGTATGTAAGCAGGATTTTCTTAAAAGACGTTAGATATCGGCAGCCGCCGAAAAAGATTACTTTGTGATTCAGAAATATCTGCTTATGGGGAAAGTATACACCCAAAATAAAAAATATGCAACAAAAAAAACAGAGCAACAGGCATTTACGCTTCCTGCTCTGTTTTTCCCATGCGGCAGAAATTATTCCTCAAGGTAAATCGTAACCCTCGAATCCAGCGCCCCGATTGCGCTTTCCGGATCCTTATCCCCCGTAAAATAAGGCCAGAGCTCCTCACTGATCATCTGAAAGACCGTATCAAAATCCGCGTTTTTACTTTTCACTCCCTCCAACAGCTGCACCGTCGCCTCCTGCTGTGCTTCCGACATTCTCAGGCTGCTTCCATCCGGCAGTTTATGTTCCTTCGCCGCCTCTTCAATCTGCTCCCGCAATGACTCTGAATCGACCGCCCAGCTCTCCTGCGGATAATATTCATCATAATTTGCATAAAAGAAGCGCATAAACTCCAATGCCTCCTCCGTATGCCGTCTCTGTTTCGTCAGGCACAGGGACCGGCTCGAAACAACGGCGGTAAAATTTCCATCCTCCGTAGGATATCCGAGAAGCTCCAGATTCTCACCGCCCTGTTCAAACAGCTCCGCCAGAGACCTCACGCTCCCCACAACCGCCTCCCCATACACAGCTTCCTGACTTCCCAACAGATCTTCCCAAGCCTCATAATAGCTCTGCGCATCCGTCTGAAGCTCTCCGATGGAAAGGCAGAGATTTTTCAGCTTCTCCGTCTCAAAACGCACGCCTCCCGCTTCTTCCGTAAGATAAGCTTCCATATCCCCATAAAGACAGAGCCTTAAAATTTCCATTGCATACAGCCCGTTCGGACTTTTTATCTCCGGATGCGTGCGAAACAGTTCCAGCAGCTGCTCCGTTGTACAGGAGGATATCCCGCTTCCCCCGGAAATCCTTACATAAGGTACACTGACGGAAACATCCCTCGGGATTCCGTATGTTTCCCCATCCGCCTGCCAATATGCCAAAAATGCGGGCACAATCCCCTCTATGTCCTGCTCCAGGCTGTCCAGGAACGCATCCAGCGGTTCCAGATACCCCGCCCGCTGCAGCATTCCGAACTCCGCCCCTGCCAGCACCAGATCCATCCCTTCCTTTGATGCAAGACGCAGATTCCACGCATTTTCCTCAAAGCCCAGATGCTCCACGGTAACGCAGACATCCGTATTCTCCCGGTTAAAGGCAACTGCCATCGCATCAAGAGAGGAATCCTCCCCCTGCGTCACAACCGCGATCTGCGTCTTTTCCCCTTCCGCGCGCGCGGACTGCGCATCCTCGGAAACAGCCTCCACCGTATACAGATACAGCGGCGCACCCGCCCCCGTAAGCAGACTGCATGTCCAGACATAATACTTTCCCGAAGTCTCTGCAATGCCTGTGACATCCTCCTTCACCAGACCGATTTCGCTCCACGAAAACGGATACCCGTCCAAAACATCAGACTTCTCTTCGCGCTTCTCCACTCTTTTAGGGGAATCTGACGTCGCAGAAAATTCCAACAGCCAGCCGGAATTTTTCTCTGCCGAAAAACTTTCTGCCAGAAAGCTGCCGTTTTCCCCCGCTTCCATTCCATAAATCTCATACTCCCCCACCGGAATGCGCCGGACGCATTCTCCTTCCCCGTTCCAAAGGACAAGCTCCTCCTCAAAAAGAAGCGCCAGGTCCCCTGCCGTATTCAGACACATCAGCTGCGGGATCTGTCCTCCCGTCAGCTCCTCCGATACCGTCAGTTGTCTCTTTGCTTCTCCCGACATATCCGCAAAGCTTACCAGTCCGCTTCCATCCGGCTTCTGTTCATAAAGCGCCAGCCCGTTCCCCTCCGGATTGATACAGAAGCTTCGCAGATATGCCGATCCGTACACCGGCTGTACCGAAAGCTCCTGTGCGGAAACGCAGATCAGAAAGGTTTCCTCATCTGTCACGCTGATATAATATGCCCTGTCTGCTGCCGCCTGAAGGCTCCCGGGCTGCATCGGATACGCCGCATACCCCTGTATCTGATATCCGCTGCTCTCCCACTGAACGGTGGTTTCCTGCACCGACACATCCCCGCCGCATGCGCATACCGTCAGAACCAGAAAGGCACACAGAATAAGCAGCCTGCCAAACGGATTCCCGTTTTCCCGAAAGCGCATCACCAATTCTCTTTTCAAAAACTCCCTTTTCATAGGTTTCCTTCCTGTAACAGCAGACACATCCGCCAAATATGCCTATCATGAAAGTATCTGTCAAAATCTGCTTATACAGAAAGTATACGCCAAAACAAAAAAATATGCAACAAAATGCACATGATACGCCTACTCCCCCGTAAGCACCATATCCAGAATATGCGCCAGCGGATCACAGGCGTTCATCGCCTCCTCCAGCGTATTGTTCTGTGCGCCCAGCTCGATCAGGAGATACTTATCGCGAAGGTGCATATTGTAACGGTAGCCCTTGAGATAGATCTTACGGGTCAGTCCCGGATAATACTCCGCCGCCTTCTTCTGCATCTGGAATGAAAAGGCAAGGTTGGCATCCTGATTTTCATTATAGAGATAAGAAATGTTGCCGGTCTTCTTCGTGCGCGAAAGTCCGTTGAAAAACATAAATCGCGCCGTCGGTCTCCCGTCGAGATCCATGACCAGCCTTGTCTCCTCCGCGACGGCGTCCCTGTGCAGATCGATCACGACCTGAATGGACGGATTTTCTTCAAGAAGACTGCGGATCTCGGGAAGCGCTTTGGAATACGCCTCGTTCCTGACCGTATCGTACTCCGCCGTATGATGCAGTACCTCGTAACCGTAGGTTTCCCGCAAAATCTCCGCAAGCCGCTCCCCGACACCCACGATCGTCGTCGCAGAATCCCCCGGGACGGAATCCGCAAATGCCTCCAGCGAATGCGTGTGATAGATCAGGATCTGCGGTCCTTCCGCAGTCTTATCAATCCGCATATCCTTCCCCGTCAGCGCTTCCACATTCAACTGATCGCTTCCCACCGAGGTATTCGCATCCACCGTATAAAACTGTTTTAACAGCGTTTCATACTCCCGCAGTCCCTCCATGTCTGTCTGCGTCTGCTGCAGATGCGGCAGAAACGGCGTCCGCTCTGCAACGCTCTCCTGCAGCAGCGTTTCACTCTGCGCCCCCTCTTCCAAAAATCTGTCATCCGCCTGTCCGTTTTCTTCCGCCATTTCCCCGCGCTGCCGTATCCCGCCGGTATCCCCCGTTTCATC
>CAZVWN010000161.1:0-1181 GCA_964631065.1 uncultured Acetatifactor sp. | reverse complement strand
GCCCCCCGAAACACCAAAGGAGCCGGTAAACAGCGCCGCCGCGATCCCTGCCGCGCACAGACACCGCGCCGCTTTTTTTCTTTCTGCCACCGGGCATCTCCCTCCGGCATTTCTTCATAAGAATATATGCGCACGGCTGTCCCGCTATTCTTTTCATACACCGTTCCGGTCTCTACCCCTCTTAGCTCATCCGCATCTCCATGGCGAGATTGATCCCCTCCGATATCGTAAAGCTGATCCGTTTGATGACCGCGTCAATATCCTTTCCCGTCATATACATATTGTTCAGCTCCGGAAAGGGCGGTCGGCGTCTGTGCATGAATTTCAGCGCCTCAGCGCTCTCTTCCTCCGAAAGCAGCTTTTCCATGGCATCCATGACAATAGTTGCCGAATCAACCACGGTCGGAATCCCGATTGCAATGACGGGAACTCCGAGGCTCTCCTCTGTCAGGGCATTTCTATGATTTCCGACCCCGGATCCGGGCTGGATTCCCGTGTTGGTAAGCTGGATTGTGCGGTTGAGACGCTTTGTGCTCCGCGCCGCAAGCGCATCGACAACAATCAGGATATCCGGCTTTGTCTCGCTTACCACACCCTTTACAATCTCCGCCGTCTCCATTCCCGTCTTCGCCATCACGCCCGGTTCCAGGGCACTTAAAAGATTCATACGGCTGCAGTTATATGCCGCTTTCCCGTATTCCCTGACAATATGACGCGTAATACAGAGATTATCCACCGCCTGAGGCCCTAAGGCATCCGCCGTGACCTCCCTGTTCCCGAGCCCGACAACAAGGACATTCTGTTCCCCGTCCGGCAAAAGCTTTAAGAGCTCCGCCGCGAGGCTGCGTGAAATTTCCCGATGATATCCCTCATCCGGTTCTACTAACAGCGGTGCTTCCATCGTCACATAAATTCCCATCGGTTTTCCCATCGCCTTTGCCGCGTTTTTCGTGCCGATCGTTACCTTTGTCACCCGTATATCCTCTTCCTCGAGATAATATTCCTCCACATCCACACCGCGAAGTCCGCTTTCCGCCTCACTGATGCTCTCTTTTGCCTCCAGTGCAAGATCTGTCCTGATCTGATAATTTCCCATATGAATCTTCTCCCAGACTTCCCCAAAATGTAAAGTGTGCGGCGCAGACAAGCACCCGTGGCTTACGCAAGCGCCCAAGCTCCGC
>CAZVWN010000160.1:0-4798 GCA_964631065.1 uncultured Acetatifactor sp. | reverse complement strand
GCGCCGGAGAGGGGTTATGGGGAAGCGGAAAACCGCCGATATAAAACAGGCATTGTGCTTTGCAGGGGGCGAAGACCGTCTGCGGGGCGCGTGAATATGGGAAAGGAGAAGGGGGAAATATGGCGGTAAACATGCAGGAGGAAGAGGAACAGCTTCGGGGGGTAGAGGCGGAGCTGGAAAAGGAAGCACAGCGGCTTTTGGGCAATTCGCAGGGGCATTCGGACGATTATCATGAGCTGGCGCGGTATATGTGGGAGCATCAGACGGATTTTGACGAATATGAGCTGACGTTTAACAGGCTGCATCTGGACAGGATCGTGGAGTCCGGGGAACAGGCGAAGGCACAGCTCTATCGCATTGTAAAAATGCAGGATTCTCCCTATTTTGCAAGGATTGATTTTTTACAGGACGGTGAGACGGTTCCGATGCAGGTGTACATTGGAAGATTTTCCTTTTGGAATCTGAAAAGTCCGTATGAAATTTTCGACTGGCGGGCACCGATCGCGGGAATGTATTACGAGTTTGAGGATGGTGCGGCACAATATGAGGCTCCTGCCGGAACGATCACGGGAAGCATAAGCTGTAAACGGCAGTACGGCATCCGGAGAGGAAAGCTGGAGTATGCGCTGGAGAGCAGTGTCAGCATCAGCGACGAGATCCTGCAGCAGGAGCTTGCCGCGCCGTCGGGCGACAGGATGAAGGATATTGTCACGACCATCCAGAAGGAACAGAACCGGCTGATCCGGAATGAAAATGCGGAGACGCTGATCATACAGGGCGTAGCGGGTTCGGGAAAGACCTCCGTGGCGCTGCACAGGATCGCCTATTTTCTCTATCGGTATAAGAACGAGATTTCTGCGGAGGATTTTCTGATCGTTTCTCCGAACGGTATCTTTGTGGATTACATTTCAGAGGTGCTGCCTGAGCTTGGGGAAGAGCCGGTCAGGAGTATTGACATGGAAGAAATTGCCATGCGCTATTTTGCAAAAGCGCTGCCGGGGCGGTTTCGTGCGGAGAGAGCAGGCTGCCGGACGGAACGCTTCCTGACAGCATCGGATGCGGCGTGGGAGGAGCGGAACCGTTTTAAGAGCACGGCTGCGTTTGTGGAGCTGTTGGAGCGTTTTTTGCAGGAATGCGACCGGACGCATTTTACCGCAGGGGATTACCGGTCTGACGGCGGCTGCGTTCCGGAGAGCGACATCCGCAGATATTATGAACGGCTGGGCGCGCTGCCGCTGTATCCGCGTCTTCGTGAGATGGCGGGAAGGATCGCGGAGGATATCCGCGCACAGGGGAAGCGTGCGAATAAGCAGGAGATTCTGGAATGGCTGATGGAGAACTGCCGTCATGCGGATGCCATGGAGCTGTATGCGGAATTTTACGGATGGGTCGGCAGGAAAGAGCTGTATCTTTGGAATCCGGAGCGGGAGCTTGAGGAGGCGGATGTCTTTCCGCTTTTGTATGTCAGTCTTTTTCTCGCGGGGAAACCGGAGAATGGAAGCATCAGGTATCTGGTCGTGGATGAAATGCAGGATTACACGCCGGTTCAGTACGCAGTGCTTGACAGACTTTACCCGTGCAGAAAGACATTTCTGGGGGATTTTTCGCAGAAGGTGATTCCCTTTGCGGAGGAGGGAACGGATTATCTGCGCCGGCTGTATCCGGAGGCGGAGGTCGAGAGCCTGTATAAGAGCTATCGCTCAAGCTATGAGATCATGGAATTTGCGAGGCAGTTTGCGGGGGATATCCGTCTGGAGCCCGTAAAGCGCCACGGTGAGGCGCCGGAGGCTGTTACATGTACCGACGGTAAAGAGGAACAGGCACGGCTGCTGGCGGCGGTGCGTGAGAGCGCGGCGGGGGAAACGGAAAGCAGGGTCGGGATCATCTGTAAGACACAGGCACAGGCGCAGGAGCTGTATTGCGGACTGCAAAAAGAGCTGAAAGGTGACGGAAAGATCAGTCTGCTTACCTCTGACAGCAAAGAATTTTCCGCCGGCGTGACGGTGGGAGCGGTAGCGCTCTGCAAGGGACTGGAATTTGACAGCGTGCTGATACCGGATGCGCAGAATTACACGTCGGAATATGAGAGGGGACTGCTGTATGTGGCATGTACAAGAGCCATGCACAGGCTGACGCTTCTGTATAATAAAGCCTTGGAGCGGGGATAATCTTTTCCGATGAAAAAACAGGCTCGGTTACGCGGCGTAGGGAAGAGACGGGGATTGTAAACGCTTTCAGCGGTGAATACGGATATTTGGCATTTGTGCCATTAAAAGCCGAGCTGTTTTCGGGACAAATTCGGCTTTTTGTACAAACCCCGAAAGAACGTCAAATATTTATCAATTTCAGCTTGATATTCCCCGTCTGAATTGATAAAATAGGGGAGTAGTGACTAATCGTCCGTCTTTTGTGAAAAACGGTCGGATTATTTTCGGCTGTTTAAAACTTAAATGAAAGGGAGAAACACGAGAATGAAGAAATGGGTGTACTTATTTAGTGAAGGTGACATGACCATGCGTAATCTTCTTGGCGGTAAGGGCGCTAACCTTGCTGAGATGACGAGCATCGGACTTCCTGTTCCGCAGGGCTTCACCATTACTACCGAGGCTTGTACGCAGTATTATGAGGATGGCCGTAAGATCAACGACGAGATCATGGCGCAGGCTATGGAAGGCGTTGCCGAGATGGAGAAGATCAACGGCAAGAAGTTTGGAGATCTGAAGAATCCTCTTCTGGTTTCCGTCCGTTCCGGCGCAAGAGCATCCATGCCCGGTATGATGGATACCATCCTGAACCTTGGTCTGAATGACGAGGTTGTTGCGGCTATGATCGCAGGCAACCCGGATCCTGCATTTGAGCGTTTTGTATATGACTCTTACAGACGTTTCATCCAGATGTTCTCTGATGTTGTTATGGAGGTCGGCAAGAAGTACTTCGAGCAGCTGATCGACAAGATGAAGGCGGAGAAGGGCGTTCAGTATGACGTTGATCTGACCGCTGCTGATCTGAAGCTTCTGGCTGAGCAGTTCAAGGCAGAGTACAAGAATCAGCTTGGAAAGGATTTCCCTTCCGATCCCGTAGAGCAGTTAAAGCTTGCCATCGAGGCGGTATTCCGTTCCTGGGACAACCCTCGTGCAAACGTATATCGTCGTGACAACGACATCCCTTATTCCTGGGGTACCGCAGTAAACGTAATGCCCATGGTATTCGGTAACCTGAACAACGAGTCCGGTACCGGTGTTGCATTTACCCGTGATCCTGCAACCGGCGAGAAGAAGCTGATGGGTGAGTTCTTAAAGAACGCACAGGGCGAGGACGTTGTTGCCGGTGTCCGTACTCCTATGCCGATCGCACAGATGGAGCAGGAGTTCCCCGAGGCATATGCTGAGTTCATCAAGGTTTGTGAGACTCTCGAGAATCACTACCATGACATGCAGGATATGGAGTTCACTGTTGAAAATAAGAAGCTGTACATGCTGCAGTGCCGTAACGGTAAGAGAACCGCTCAGGCTGCCCTGAAGATCGCATGTGACCTTGTTGACGAGGGACACAAGACCGAGGCAGAGGCAGTTGCGATGATCGATCCCCGTAACCTTGACACGCTGCTGCATCCCCAGTTTGATGCTGCTGCCCTGAAGGCTGCTACGCCTCTTGGAAAGGGTCTCGGCGCATCTCCCGGAGCTGCATGCGGTAAGGTTGTATTTACGGCTGAGGACGCTGAAGTATGGGCTGCAAAGGGCGAGAAGGTTGTTCTGGTCCGTCTGGAGACCTCCCCTGAAGATATTACGGGTATGAAGGTTGCGCAGGGTATCCTGACTGTCCGCGGCGGTATGACCTCTCATGCAGCGGTTGTTGCACGTGGTATGGGTACCTGCTGTGTATCCGGCTGTGGCGATATCGCTATGGACGAGGAGAATAAGAAGTTTACGCTTGCCGGACAGGTATTCAACGAGGGAGATTTCATCTCCATCGACGGTACGACAGGTAACATCTATGCCGGACAGATCAAGACTGTTGACGCACAGATCGCCGGCGAGTTCGGCCGTGTAATGGCTTGGGCTGACAAGTACCGCAAGCTGAAGGTTCGTACCAACGCTGATACGCCCGCTGATGCAAAGAAGGCACGCGAGCTGGGCGCTGAGGGTATCGGACTCTGCCGTACAGAGCATATGTTCTTCGAGGAAGACAGAATTGCTGCATTCCGTGAGATGATCTGCTCTGACACTGTAGAAGAGAGAGAAGCAGCTCTGGAGAAGATCCTGCCTTATCAGCAGAGTGACTTCAAGGCGCTGTACGAGGCTCTGGAGGGCAACCCTGTTACCATCCGTTTCCTTGATCCGCCTCTTCATGAGTTCGTTCCTACCGAGGAAGCTGACATTGAGAAGCTTGCAAAGGCTCAGGGCAAGTCCGTTGAGGCGATCAAGACGATCATTGCTTCCCTGCATGAGTTCAACCCGATGATGGGTCACAGAGGATGCCGTCTTGCGGTTACCTATCCTGAGATCGCAAAGATGCAGACAAAGGCTGTTATCCGTGCGGCGATCGAGGTAAAGAAGGCTCATCCCGATTGGAATGTAAAGCCTGAGATCATGATTCCTCTGATCTGTGAAGTGAAGGAGCTGAAGTTCGTTAAGAAGGTTGTCGTTGAGACTGCTGACGCTGAGATCGCAGCAGCGGGTGTTGCACTCGAGTACGAAGTAGGTACCATGATCGAAATTCCCCGTGCGGCTCTTACGGCTGATGATATCGCGAAGGAAGCTGATTTCTTCTGCTTCGGTACAAACGATCTGACCCAGAT
>CAZVWN010000159.1:0-4859 GCA_964631065.1 uncultured Acetatifactor sp. | reverse complement strand
CGTGGAGGTTTTTGTCGGTCTGAACATCTCCGGCAGGTTTCCCCGCCTACTCCACGTTCTTCAGCGCCTCGCTCTTTTGTACACGGGAAATCTTCCAAAGCTGCAGCAGCGCGACAGCGGCAAAGCAGACCAGCCCCGTGATCACCGTTACCGGATACGTCTCAACACCTATATTGCAGGGCAGATATCCGGACATCATGGTATAAAATTAGTTATAGCTAACTCTCGGGCGGATTATACGCTTTCAACGCTTCCCTGTCAACAGAAATTGTAAAAAAGCTTGCCATTCTCCCCGTTCTCGCCCATAATAAGAGGTCAGGGGAAGAAGCGCCCTCCTTTATCTTCGCAAAGGCTTTACGGCTGCGCCCCCGATCCGAATATTCAGTAAAAGCGAGGTATTTCCATGGCATTTGATGGTGTAACGATAGCAAACGTTGTAAGCGAATTACGAAAGGAGCTGCTCGGCGGACGGCTCTATAAGATCGCCCAGCCGGAGAACGACGAGCTGCTTTTGACGATCCGCCAGCCCGACGGTCAGAAGCGTCTCCTTCTCTCTGCGGACGCTTCCCTGCCGTTAATCTACCTGACAGAGACCGGGAAGGTCAGCCCTGCCACCGCACCGAATTTCTGTATGCTCCTTCGGAAGCATTTACAGAACGGGCGCATTACGGACATCTCCCAGCCCGGACTGGAGCGCATCGTCCATATCGGACTGGAGCATCTGGATGAGATGGGCGATCTGCGCCGGAAAACCCTTGTCATTGAGCTTATGGGAAAGCACAGCAATATTATCTTCTGCGATGAGGACAATACCATCATCGACAGCATCAAGCGCGTCTCCGCCGCCGTCAGCTCCGTCCGCGAGGTGCTCCCCGGAAGACCCTACTTTGTCGCGCAGACGCAGGACAAGCTCGACGCCCTGACAATGGAATATTCCGCCTTTCAGGCACGGATTTCGGAGAAGCCGCAGCCCGTCTTCAAGGCGCTCTACGGCAGCGTTACCGGCATTTCCCCCATTCTCGCGCAGGAGCTTTGCTTTGAGGCCGAAATCGACGGCGAACAGCCGACCGCCGCGCTTTCTGACGACGATTATCAGAGACTGTACGACGCGCTGACCCATATGGTCAGCCTGATCCGCGAGGAGCGCTTTACGCCGACGATCGCCTACACGGCGGGAAAACCCGTGGAGTTCTGTGCGCTGCCGCTGACGATGTATGAGCATTCCGCCGACGACCGCACCGTGCCCTTCGATTCCATGTCCGCCCTGCTCGAGAGCTATTATGCGGAAAAAAATACGATCACCCGCATCCGCCAGAAATCCGCCGATCTGCGGCACATTGTCCAGACGGCGTTAGAGCGGAATGTCCGGAAATATGACTTACAGTTAAAACAGATGCAGGACACCGGAAAACGCGACACCTACCGTATCTACGGCGAGCTGTTAAACACCTACGGCTATGGCGCCGCACCCGGGGCGAAAAGTCTGGAAGCACTGAATTATTACACGAACGAAACCGTTACGATCCCGTTAGATCCCACGCTCAGCGCGACGGAAAATGCAAAGAAGTATTTCGACCGCTACAATAAGCTCAAGCGTACCTTCGAGGCGCTCTCGCGGCTCACGGAAGAAGTAAAGGCAGAGATCGACCATCTGGAGTCCGTATCCGCAGCACTGGATATCGCCCTGCATGAGGAGGATCTCGCCGAGATCCGCGATGAGCTTGTCCGGAGCGGGTATCTCCGCAATAAGGGCGGCAAAACGAAGCAGCGTTTTACCAGCAGTCCCTTCCACTATGTCAGCAGCGACGGCTTTGACATCTACGTCGGGAAGAACAATTACCAGAACGACGCGCTGACGTTTCAGCTTGCCACGGGAAATGACTGGTGGTTTCACGCAAAAAAAATCCCCGGCTCCCACGTTGTCGTCAAAGCCGGGAAGACCGGAGAACTGCCCGACCGCACCTTTGAGGAGGCGGCAAGGCTCGCCGCCTATTACTCCAAAGGTCGCGATCAGGAAAAGGTTGAAATTGACTATATTCAGAAAAAGCATGTGAAAAAGCCGGCGGGCGCAAAGCCGGGATTTGTCGTCTATTACACGAATTACTCCATGGCGATCGACAGCGATATCTCCGGGATCAGACTGCTTTCGGATTAATCAGGCTTCTGCCGCCTCTCAGCTGTAATGCTGCATCACATACTGCACGGCGGTCTCCCCGCGGTAGGTATTTTTTCCCAATTGATAGACGACAGATACCGGAAACGAACAGCCGCCCCGGTAGAGCGCTTCCCCGCTTCCCTTCCCGTACTTTTCATCCAGGAACGCGCCGAAGCGCTCAAGATCCCCGAAAAAGACAAGCGACCGCAATGTTCCTCCCGGTGTCCGCACGGTATACCGGGCGCAGCTTTTGTTCGCTCCCATCTTCACCCCGGATAAAAAGGTCAGATCCTTCTGCGCGAAGAGCGGCTTCGGATTTCCGACGCCGAACGGCTCTAAAAGCTCCAGCTCGTCCGCCAGCGTTCCCGCTTCATAGTCTAACGGCATCGGTACGTCGATATGTACCCGCACCGCAAAATCCTCTTCCTCCAGCGCACACTGCGCATTCAGCTCCCGCCGGAGCGCTTCGATATCCTCCTCCCGCATGGAAAGCCCTGCCGCCATGGCGTGTCCGCCGAATTTCGTAAAATACTGCTTCACCGCCGTCATGGCGTCATACATAGGATACCCCTCGATGGAACGGCCGGAGCCTTTGACCCCGTCCTCGCCCCTTGTCAAAAGAAAGACCGGATGATTGTAACGCTCCCTGATCCTTCCCGCGATGATGCCCGCAAGGCTTTCATGTACATCCGGCAGAAAGATCAGCATGACCTTATCCCGATCCGTTCCATGCGCCGCAATATACTTTTCCGCCTCCTCCACGCCCTTTAACGTCATTTCCTTGCGGCTGTCATTCAGCGCTTTCAGCTCCTGCGCCGCGCACATTGCCTCCGCCTTCGTCCGGCTCTGCAAAAGCTCCAGTCCCCGCCTCGCGGTATCCAGTCTGCCCGTCGCGTTCAGACAGGGACCTAAGACAAAGCCGAGATGATATGCGCTCAATTTTTCCGGCTCGATTCCGTTGACCTCGATCAGCGCCCGCAGTCCCGGATTCGCGGAATTTCTCATCCGTCTTAAGCCTTCCCGTACCAGAATCCGGTTCTCATCCTTTAATTCCATCACATCACAGACCGTCGCGAGCGCGGCAAACTCCAAAAGCTCCTCCTGCAGTCCAAGATACCCTTCCGGCTGCGTCTTGGTAAACAGCGCAAGAATCAGCTTATAGGCGACCACTGCGCCGCAGATGCCGGGAAACGGATACGTACACGCTTCCTGCTTGGGATCGATCACGGCAGCCGCGGGCGGCAGCAGCTCCTTGCGCCTTTCGTGTCCCGCGGCATCCGTCTCCGATACAAAAGGCACCTCATGATGATCCGTAACGATTACCTGTATCCCGTAAGAAGCCGCCAGCTCAATCTGCGGCGCGGCGGCAATCCCGTTGTCGCAGGTAACGATCATGCCGATGCCGTCCGCCCGCGCCTCCTCGATCAGATGCGCATTCAGTCCGTATCCGTCATGAATGCGGTGCGGGATCGCCGTGTCCGCCCTTGCACCGAGCGCACACAGCCCCTTCGTCAGAATATAGGACGCGCAGATCCCGTCCACATCATAATCCCCGATCACGCGGATTCTTACGCCTTCCGCGACAGCCGCAAGAATCAGTCCGACCGCTTTTTCCATACCATACAGCAGCTTCGGCGGATAACAGTCCGCAAGTGTTCCGCCCAGAAACCTCCGGATCTCTGCCTCCGTCGTCAGATCACGGTTTCTGAGAATCCGCGCCAGCACCGGACTGATGCCGAATTTCGCCGCCCATTTTTCAAAATCCGCGCGCTTTGCCGCGACAAACCATTTTTCCATCCTGCGTTTCCTATCGCCCTCACTGCTTCTTTTGTCATTCCCATGCCGACCGCGCTTTTACATCCTGCGGTCTGCTTTTTCGGTTCCGCTTTCCCCGCTACTTCAGCTTTTTCAGCTTACATTTTTCGATTCCCTCGCTCCAGAACTCCGCGCGCGGCTTATTCCGCACCCGGCTGATTATCGCGGAATTCATCGCCCCGTGACCGACGATCAGGACGTTCTTCCCCTCCGCCAGAAGCGGCTCAACCACCTCCTGTAAAAATTCGCCCGTCCTCGCAAACAGCTCCTCAAAGCTTTCTCCGCCTTCCACGGTGCGGTAATTTGCGGGATCCTGAAAAAATACCTTCATCGGACAGTCCGGTATCTGAAAACAGTTCTCAATTCCCTCATAAATGCCGAAGCTCATCTCCCGGAGTCTGTCGTCAGTATGGATCGGAATCCCTCTTCCCCGCAGAACAATTTCCGCAGTCTCCCGCGCTCTGACAAGCGGGGAACAGTAACAGACATCCAGCGGGATCTCCCGGTACTCTTCTGCCGCTGCCGCCGCCATCCTGCGCCCGTTGTCATTTAAGGGAATATCCGTCCGTCCCTGTAATTTATGTGCGGCGTTCCAGTCCGTCTCGCCGTGTCTCATGATGTACAGCATATTTCTTTCCTCCAATTCCGTCAATGTACTCCCGGAGTCTTCTTGAAACGAATCGTTTCGGGCGTACATACCATTCTTATTTCGCAGATTGCAGACTTGCAAACCCTGCCTTAAGAAACTGTGTTCCTCCGGCACAGAAGCTGTATGTCTGATTGCAGACACGCTTGCGCTTGGGATTTCGCGTAACGGTACATAAGCTCCTACAGTACAGGAGCTAAGTACCGACGCTCAATACAGTCTGCAACAGACACACAGCTCCTG
>CAZVWN010000158.1:0-4895 GCA_964631065.1 uncultured Acetatifactor sp. | reverse complement strand
CCGCCCGCTGCCGCGAAAGTTCCCTCCGTCTCAGCCTCCGCCTCATCCAGAATGCGATAAATGTGGATTCTGTCTCCTGCGCGCAGCACGCCGCCGACCACCTGATACAGATCGTCCGCCTTGAAGCCCGCGATGACCGGATTCTCCATTTCTCCTAAGATCTCGTCCAGACTTTCAAACATCTCCGCCGTCAGAAGTGTCCCCGCCGCTATGTCGAATGCCGCCGCAAGTCCTTCTGCCTGTTCCGGACTGCACAGCGCCGTTTCCGGGATACAGCTTCTGTCCAGCTGCTTTTGCACAAAATACTGCTCTCTGTTCTCCGCCGTCACCATCTGTCCCTTCGGGATTTCCTTTACCGCGACAAAAATGTCTCCCCTCTCATATTTTGTCAGGGTATTCTTCTCCAGCTGCAGCATGACGGCAAAGACCGCAAGCGCCGCGAACAGCGCCGCAACAATACCGCCCCTCTTCCATCTGTCTGCCGTCAGTTCCTTTTCCGCTCTCTTTTTCTTTCTCATCCGTCCGTTTCCTTCCTGTTTTTTCAATATTCCTTTGCGGCACGGACACCTTTCCCGCGCCGCTTTCTCCCGTCTCCTACAGATCAATATCCCTCTGCCGAAGAAACAACATCCACAAGCTTCCCCTTCCGCGCGGAAACCTCCAGTCCGAACACACCCCTGACCGTATAGGATATCTCACTGTAAATACCCGTGCTTTCGACCGGCATCCCGTTCGGCGCCGTCTCACGGCCTGCCTGCTCCTGTCGGAAGCTCACGCTTCCGTCTGCCGCAAAGCTGCTGACCTCAACCGTATTCTGTCTGACATTGTAAACGATAAACCGCTCCACGCGGACCGGTCCGGAAATCAGCCCCTTCCCGGGACATTCCCACGCTTCGTTCAGATTCAGGTTCCCCATGACCGCCGTGCGATACAGCGAAAATGCTTTCTGCGGATCCGCGATCCTGATACCGTGAGAAATTCCGTATTCCTCCACATCGATCACTGCCGCCGCAAGGTTAGAGGCGGCAAGGGCATCCTCCATATACTGTGACGATGCCCGGAAGACCTCAAGCTGCATACAGGCGCAGAGAAACACGCCGAGAAACAACAGAACCCCCGTTCCCGTCACCCATCCGATCTGCCCGCTCTCAGTACTTTGCAGTAGAGACCCTTTTTTCTTCAAACGCATATCTTTCCTCCAATTTACCGCTGATCCGGAGCGTGATCGCTTCGCCGTATCCCACCCTTGCAACAGTCGTTCCCGCAAGGCTGATCTCCGTCGCCCCCGCGTTTCTCAGCTCCGCCTCCAGCGACAGCCTGTCCGGCTCCGCGAGCATTCCTGCCGTCTCCATCTTCAGAATATATTTTCTTGCGATCTGGTTTATCTCTGTTTTTGCATTGATCAGCCGAAGACTGTCCATGTAGGCGACGACCAGAAAAGTCATCAGCAGTACACAGATACACGCAGCCATAAGATCCCCGACATTCCCCTTCTCTTTTTTCACTACGCCACCCCTGTCAGAATCTGCTGTGCCTTTTGCGTCATGGCATCCACCAGCGTCCGGATAAACGCCGTCAGGCTGTCCTTCATTACCACGCACAGCAATAGCGCGATAATGCAGAGCCCTACCGTCACCAGAATGCCGTCGATTCCCTTTTCCTTCTTCAGCGCCTTTTCCTTCAGCAGTCCGCCAAACCGTCTCATATTTCCCCAAATTACACTTTTTCCTGTTCTCATACTCTCATTTTCCTCCTGTACTAATCTTTGTTTTCTCCTGCTAACTTACTTTCCCTGCATTTTCTCCTGTTTTTGTTTTCCTTTTGTCCGATCCGTGACCTTTTTCTGTTCCCATACAAAACGCCATCTTTTCTTAAAAGGCTGCCGCCGTGCTGAACATGTACCGCACGCACAGAAACAGCGCTATTCCAAGAACAATTACCAGAACGCCGAGCTGACAGAATGTGATTTTTCTGTCCAGCGCCGCCTTTTTCCGTTCCAGCACCGCCTCCTCCATATCCCGGATCTGTTCGCCGATATCCCGCAGAAGCTCTACCGCCTGTCCGGACTCGAGCGCCTGTAATACGGTAATACACAGCGTATCCACATAGGGATTGTTAAACTTCCCCTGAAATTTCCCAAGCGATTCGACGACATCCGCCTTCAGTACAATATCACCCGCCAGCTCCAAAAGCGCCTGTCTGAGCCGTTTCTCCTGCACGCTGCCGTAGCATTCCGCCAGCGCATCCGTAATGTATACCCCCGCCGCGATCTGAATATCCAGCGCATGATAGACCAGCTTCAGCTCCGGAAGCAGCGCCTCGTTGTCCCTCTTATTCAGATAGGGCAAAAGTCCCGCCGGCAGTGCGGTCAGAAGAAACAGCGCCGTCAGGGCATAAAGGACGCTCCGGCTGACAAACACGGCAAAGCCCGCTGTCCCAAGTATCAGACACGCCGCAATAAAACGCACGGGATCGATCCTTTTTCCGTAATGAAACGGCGCTCCGTTTGCCGTCAGCCAGCTGCTGATATTCTGATACAGACTGCTCCTCCTGCTCCGCTCACGCAATACGCCCGTAATCTCCTGATAGGTTCTAAGCAGTCTCCTCTCCTGCCGTTCTCTCCTTCCCAGCATACGCAGCGAAAAAAATACCAGCCCTCCCGTAAGCCCGGCAGCCGCATACAGCGCCATCCTGATTTGTTCTTCTCTCACGCTTCTTCCCCCCGTCATACGGCCCAGCCGGCTCCCGTAAGCCGCCCTACGGTAAGCAGTATCACGACCGACATACCCAGCAGCAGAACCAGACTGACTGCCGCCTCCTGCATCATGGTCTTTCGCTGCTGCGACATCCGCAGATACTCCCGCAGACTTCTCCTGCTGCTGTCCACCATCGCGGAAAAATCCGCACAATACCGCGTACTGATCTCCATACTCCTCGCCAGCTCCCGGAATTTCGGATGCTCCAGCTGCTCGGACATGGACAGCAGCGCCATCCCGACATCCCCCGTTGTCGCCGCCTCATAGCTGCAGCCGTCCAGCGCGCTCCGTAAGGGTTCCCCGAGATAGCGGCTGATCTGTTCAAAAATACCGGTGATCTCGCCTGACGCCACGCTGTAATTTCCAAGGAAATCCAAAAGCTTTGCCAGCTCCGCCTCCGTCCGTCTGTAATTTTTCTTTCGCAAAAGCTCCAAAAGAAGCCTCTCGAGTCCAAGAAAGACCGTAACCGCCGTAAGCGCTGCGGGCAGATTCCCGATCACGGCGGTAATCATGAAAACGCCCGCCGCGCAGACAAAATTTCCCATGATCCACCATTCCGCCGTCAGCTTCGGAAAAGAACGGGCAATCCCGCTGTAGCGCAGCAGCTGTTCACAGGCATGCCAGCGGGAATGCTTTTCCTGCATGGTCAGCAGTCTCTGACGATCTGCAAGACTGCGCTGCCTCGCCGCCGCATTCATCCCGCTCCTCGTCCGTTTCAATACGCCCGCAAACGCTTCCAGCATCCGCAGCTCCTGAAACATCCCGTAAAATCCCAGCGCAAGAAGCGCAAAAATCCCAACCCTCATTCCTCATCCCTCCCATAAATCTTCACATACTCCAGCTGTCTTTTCTTCTCATCCCATCCCCGGCATTCATAGATTTCCCGCACGCGGTAATGCTCCATGAACACAACGGTCTTAAAGCAGTCGAGCATCTTCATCAGTTCATCACGCGAATACCGGCTCTGCGCCATACAGTAATCCACAAGCTTTGACGTTGCCTTCTCCGCCGAGGGCGCATGAATGGTCGCCGCACAGATCTGCCCCGTATAAGCGGCATTCAGCAGATAAACCGCCTCCGCGCCCTTTACTTCACCAATGATGAAAAAATCGACGTCCATCGTCAGTCCGGCAATGCTGATATGTTCCAGATCATAGCTGACCTGCTGCTCTCCCGTTCCCGGAAGAGAATGTAAAAACATCATGTCCGGATGATACACCGTCGTCAGCTCATCCGCCTGTTGCGCGACAAGCACCGCGCAGTCATTCGGAAGCGTTTCCTTCAGCGCATTCAGAAGCGTTGTCTTTCCCGATGAATTTCCGCCGCAGATCAGGGTGGAAGACTCCCGAAAACGGCGGATCAGCAGCTCTGCCGTCTCCCGGTCCAGCATCTTTTGCCCGATCAGATCCCTGATCTGCGGAAAAGCCTTAGGAATCTTTCTGATACAGAGATAAGGCTCTTCATAGGTATTCACTAACGGCATGGAAACCGTAAACCTGAGAATAAAATCCGGATGGCTCTCGTTGTCCGTGAATCGTTGAATTGCATTCAGATTTGAAATATTGACCTGATTTCTTGTAGCAATGTAATCAATAAACTGTCTGTATTCCTTCGGCGAGGCAAATGCTGCGGCTGCAGCCATCCGTCTCCCCTTTTTCTTCACCCTGATGTTGTTATAGCTCACAACACGGATGTCAGAAACCGCCTTATCGTCTATCAGCGGCGAAAGCCTGGAATAGCCGAAAATATATTCCTCAAACTCCTTCAGGAGCAGGGCATCCTCCTCCGCGGATCTGTGATAGTATTCCGCGATATATCCGGCGGCTTCCTGTAGAAAGGTCTCCTTCGACATCTGACCCTTCTTCATCTGCATCAGCGACTGCTGCTTTCTCGTCGTATATTCCTCCACCAGCGTCTGCAGCATACTTTCCGATGCACAATATTCAGTTTTAATCTCCAATCCCTCCTTTTTTGCAATCAAAAAACACCGTGCACTGTATCCCCGACTGCATTCTCAAACTGCGATTCCGGCTGAATCAGCCTGAACTGAAAAAAGATACTGAAAAAGAAAAATCCGAACCCGGCACATCCGTCCGAGTGATATCAATTTACAACAATCATTCCGAATTGTCAATAGAA
>CAZVWN010000157.1:0-4896 GCA_964631065.1 uncultured Acetatifactor sp. | reverse complement strand
AATTTTCTGAAAAAAGTGCTGGATTTTTTTGAAAGAGTGTGGTATACTCTTTTTGTTACTTAAGCAGATATAGTATATCGGTAGTACATCAGCTTCCCAAGCTGAGGAGGCGGGTTCGACTCCCGTTATCTGCTCTTATGGATTTACAAGGAAGTCTGCGAATGCAGGCTTTTTTGTGTTATAACAATGAAAAAACAGGAGGCGGACATGGGCGTTTTAGCGAATCTGGAACCAAAGAAAGTGTTTTACTATTTTGAGGAAATTACAAAGATACCGCACGGGTCGGGAAATGTAGGGCAGATCAGCGATTTTCTGGTCAGCTTTGCGAAGGAGCGGGGACTGTTCTGCATACAGGACGCGTGGAAGAATGTCATCATCGTAAAGGAAGCGACGGCAGGGTATGAGCAGGAGCCGACGGTGATCCTACAGGGGCATATGGATATGGTTGCCGTGAAAAAGCCGGACTGTGCGATCGATATGAAAACGGAAGGACTGCGCGTGGCGGTGGACGGCGACCGGATTTACGCGGAGGGTACGAGCCTTGGCGGGGACGACGGGATTGCCGTCGCGTATGCGCTGGCGCTGCTGGATGCGGAAGACCTGTCGCACCCGAGGCTGGAGGTTGTCATTACGGTTGATGAGGAGACCGGTATGGACGGGGCGCGGGAGATAGATCTTTCCGTGCTTACGGGAAACCGCATGATCAATCTGGATTCCGAGGAGGAGGGGATCTTTCTGACAAGCTGTGCCGGCGGGGCAAGGGTGAAGTGTACACTGCCGCTGGAAAGGGAAACGGTTCGCGGAATCTTTTATGAGGTCACGGTCGGCGGACTGCTCGGCGGACATTCCGGAGGCGAAATTGATAAGGAGAGAGGAAATTCCAACTGTCTGTTCGGACGGCTGCTACGAACGCTTTGCGGGAAAATGCCGGTGCGTCTTCTTACGGTGAAGGGCGGACTTGCGGACAATGCGATCCCGAGGGAGACGACGGCGGTTCTGGCTCCGGAAGGGCAGGATATGGAGACATTTCTGTCGGTGCTGAATGCGGTGGAGAAGGAAATCCAGGCAGAGCTGTGCGCAAGGGATCCCGGCTTTTTTATCCGTGTCGGAGCGTGTGACCGGACGGAGGCTGTCTGCGCGACGGCGGCGGATACGAAGCGCCTTGCGGATTTCCTCTGCGCGCTCCCGAACGGCGTACAGGCGATGAGCGCGGATATGCCGGGGCTGGTGGAAACCTCGCTGAATCTCGGGATTCTGGAATGCACGGAAGGGAAGCTTACGGCAGAGTTTTCCGTGCGCAGCAGTGTGGAGAGCGCGAAGGGCGCGCTGATCGGGAAGCTTTACGCGGTGACGGCGCTTGCGGGCGGCAGCAATGAGGTATCCGGGGATTATCCCGGATGGAAGTTCAGAAAGGATTCGCCGCTGCGGGAAAAGATGGTACGGCTGTATGAGGAGATGTACGGCGTACAGCCGAAGGTCGAGGCGATTCATGCCGGGCTGGAATGCGGGATCCTCGGCAGCAAGATTCCTGATCTCGACTGCGTTTCCATGGGACCGGATATGCGGGATATCCATACGACGGAGGAGACGTTAAGCATCGCTTCGACAAAGAGGGTCTGGGAGTACCTTGTGCGGCTGCTGGCGGAGAAGGAGGCATAAAAGAGGACAAAATACAACATCCAAAATATAAAAATACACATTTTGCGGATCGGAGGAATGTGCTATAGTGAGAATGGTACAGCTTTTTTGACGGTCGGACGGTAATGCGTAGGCGTGCAGGAAATACGCATTGCAAAAGACGTTTCGGGGCTGTGCCGAAAACAGCATAAAGGAGAGAAAAGTCAGTATGAAACAGTTTGATTACCAAAAGGTCAGGGATCCCGAATTTTTCCGGGATAACAGATTGGATGCCCATTCCGATCATGTCTGCTACGCGGACGACGCAGAGGTGCAGCGGGGGGAGAGCAGCTTCCGCTTTTGCTTAAACGGACTCTGGAAGTTTTCCTATGCGCCGAATTATGTCTCTGCGGTGCAGGGCTTTGAGCAGGATGCATACGATTGCAGGGGCTGGGCGGATATCCGTGTGCCGGCGCATATCCAGATGGAAGGGTATGACGCGCCGCAGTACGCGAATGTGCAGTATCCGTGGGACGGTCTGCAGAAAGCGGACGCGGGGGAAATCCCGGAGTATTTTAATCCGGTCGCAAGCTATGTGAAATATGTGGTGCTTCCGGAGCATATGCAGGAAAAGCCGGTCTTTATTTCGTTTCAGGGTGTGGAGAGCGCGTTTGCACTCTGGTGCAACGGCAGCTACGTCGGCTACAGCGAGGACAGCTTTACGCCCGCGGAGTTTGACCTGACGCCGTATCTGAGGGCGGGGGAGAACAAGCTCGCCGTCAGGGTGTTTAAATGGAGCTCGAGCAGCTGGTGCGAGGATCAGGATTTCTTCCGCTTTTCCGGGATTTTCCGGGATGTATACCTCTATACGGTTCCTTCGGTACATATCAGGGATCTGCGTGTGCAGACGCTGCTGCAGGACGGGTTTGAGAAGGCGGAGCTTGTGCTTGACGTAAAGGCTTCTGCGGAGGGCAGCGTCAGTCTGGAGCTGCTTCAGGAGACGCGGACGTTTTGTTTTACCGAAGGGTACGAACGGAATGTTGGCAGACTCACGGACTGCAGCCGCGTCGCGGAGGTTTCCGCAGCGCTTAAGGGAGAGGATCATTTTGTGATTCCCGTGGAAAAGCCGCTTCTCTGGAGCGCGGAGGAGCCGAATCTTTATCAGCTGCTGATCCGGGTTTATGATGCGGAAGGGAAGCTGCAGGAGGTCATTCCGCAGCAGGTCGGCTTCCGTCGGTTCGAGATCGCGGACGGACTGATGAAGCTGAACGGAAAGCGGATTGTTTTTAAAGGCGTCAACAGGCATGAATTCAGCTCAAGAACGGGTCGGGTCGTGAATAAAGAGGAGCTTTGGCAGGATCTTGTAACGATGAAGCAGCATAACATCAATGCGATCCGTACCTGTCATTATCCGAATGATTCCGGGATTTACGCGCTTTGCGACAGGCTCGGACTGTATATGATCGACGAGTGCAATCTGGAATCCCACGGTTCCTGGTCGGCGGCGTGGGCGGAAAAGATCCCGAAGGAGGATATCGTACCCGGGAACCGGCCGCAGTGGCATGCGATGATGCTGGATCGCGTGGAATCCATGTATCAGCGGGATAAGAATCATCCGGCGATCCTGATCTGGTCCTGCGGAAACGAGGCCTACGGCGGAAAGAATATTTTTGACATGTCGCAGTATCTGCGGGAGCATGACAAGGGGCGCGTCATCCACTATGAGGGCGTGTTCAACGACAGAAGTTTCCCCGATACGAGCGACATCGAGAGCCAGATGTATACGCCGGCGGCAAAGATAGAAGAATGGCTGAAAAAGGACAGGAGTAAGCCGTTTATCTGCTGTGAGTACACGCATGCGATGGGAAATTCCTGCGGCGCGATGCATAAATATACGCAGCTTTCGGACCAGGAACCGCTTTATCAGGGCGGCTTTATCTGGGATTATGTCGATCAGTCCATTTACAAAAAAGACCGTTACGGAAAGGAATTTCAGGCGTATGGCGGTGATTTTGACGACAGACCCTGTGATCTCAATTTCAGCGGCAACGGCATCGTTTACGGCGGCGACAGGACGCCTTCGCCGAAGATGCAGGAGATAAAATATAATTATCAGAATATTTCCGTGGAAGTCGGGGAGGAAAAGCTCCGCGTGACGAACAAAAATCTGTTCGTCTCTACGGGCGGCTTCACATGCCTTGTGCGTCTGGAGCGCGAGGGAAGGTCTGTTGCGGAACGGGAGCTGATGACGGATGTTGCGCCGGGGTGCAGCGAGGAGTTTCCGCTTCCGTTTGCGCTGCCGGAGGATGCGGGAGAGTATACGGTAACGGTTTCCTTCAGGCTGCGTGAGGATACGGCATGGGCGAGGGCAGGACATGAGGTCGCGTTCGGTCAGGGCGTGTTCCGCAGAGAGAAAAAGGCGTATATCGCGGATCGGGCGCTGATGCAGAAGCAGCCGTTGGAGGTGATTCACGGGTATTGCAATCTCGGCATCCGGGGAGAGACGTTTGAAGCGCTGTTTTCCTACGGCGGCGGTCTTGTCTCTTACCGTTACGGCGGGAAGGAGCTTTTCAAGACCATGCCGAAGCCGAATTTCTGGCGTGCGCCGGTGGATAACGACTGCGGGAATCATATGATGCAGCGCTGCGGACAGTGGAAGCTTGCGAGCATGTATGTCGGAAGCTACGGCGTGGAAGGGGAAAATCCCGTGATCGAAGAGTCGGCGGACAGTGTTCTCTTAACCTACCGCTATCAGATGCCGACAAATCCGGTCAGCGGCTGTGCGGTAAGCTATCGGGTTTACGGAGACGGAACCGTTGAGACAACGCTTTCCATGGATCCGGTAAAGGAGCTTGGAGATCTTCCGGAGTTTGGCATGCTGTTTAAGCTGGATGCGGATTATGACAGGCTGGAATGGTACGGAAACGGTCCGGAGGAGACGTATGCGGACAGACAGCAGGGTGCAAAGCTTGGCATTTTCCGGAACAGGGTCTCCGACAATGTGGCGCGTTATCTTGTGCCGCAGGAATGCGGAAATAAGACGGGTGTGCGGTATGCGAAGGTGACGGATGCAAAGGGAAGAGGGATCCTGTTTGCGGGGGACGGTATGAGCTTTTCCGCGCTTCCCTGGACACCGCATGAGATGGAAAATGCGGCACATGCGTATGAGCTGCCTAAGGTGCACTATACGGTAGTCCGTGCGGCGCTTGCGCAGATGGGCATCGGCGGCGACGACAGCTGGGGGGCACGCGTGCATGAGGAATATCTGCTTCCGACCGA
>CAZVWN010000156.1:0-4952 GCA_964631065.1 uncultured Acetatifactor sp. | reverse complement strand
GATGCCGCATGGAAAAACCGGAAGGGATGCATGGAAAATGACAATGAGCGGATCGGGGAAAGAACCGGAAAAACGCAAGGAAGAGAAATTCCGGAGTGAACAGGAAGCGCTGCGTCAGGAAAAGCGCAGGATACGAAAAGAAATCCTTGCCGTGCGGGCGCAGCCGGATGAGGCGGCAAGAAAGCGCGCGGAGGTTCTGCTTACGGAGCGGATCTTAGGACATCAATGGTTTTACCGTGCACATATCCTGCTCGGCTTTGCCTCTTACGGAACGGAAATTTCTACGGAAGAAATTCTGCGGGAGGCGCTGCGGATGGGAAAGAAGGTTTATCTGCCTAGGATTGTCGAAACGACGGACGCGGAGGAGATGGTTTTTCTGCGGCTACAGGATCTGCGGGAGCTTCGCCCCGGATACAGGGGGATTCCGGAGCCGCCCGACGGGGCGGAGAGATATGTGTTTTCGGAAAGCGACGCAGAGCAGACGCTGATGCTGATGCCGGGCGTGGCGTTTGACGGATATGGGAACCGTCTCGGATACGGGAAAGGGTTTTATGACAGATATCTTGCGCAGAAGCAGGCGCTGCGGCTGAAAACGATCGCCGTGGGCTTTCGGTGTCAGCTGACGGAGGAGACGCTGCCCTGCGGGGAGACGGATATCCGCCCGTATCAGGTGATCTGTGTCTGAGAGGCAGCTGCAAAACAGACGGCGGGATATAGACAACGGATGTGCATAAGAAAGTCGTAGAGAAAGACCTGCGCAGGGAGGATGGGTATGACGGATTTAGAGGAACTGGGGAAAAGAGCCGTTGCGGCGAAGATGGCGCTGCAGGGGCTGAGTACGGAAGAAAAGAATCAGGGGCTGCTTGCGGCGGCGGACGGACTGCTTGCGCGTACCGGAGAAATTCTGGAAGCGAACCAAAAGGACATGGAGACTGCGGTCAGAAACGGTATGAATCCCGGACTACAGGACAGACTGAAGCTGACGGCGGAGCGGATCGCAGCGATGGCGGAGGGACTGCGCCAGATTGCCGGGCTTCCGGACTGTATCGGTGAGGTGATGGAGGAGTTTACGCGCCCGAACGGTCTGCGGATCCGGAAGGTGCGCGTGCCGATGGGCGTGATCGGGATTATCTACGAGGCGAGACCGAATGTGACGGCGGATGCCTTCGGACTTTGCCTGAAAACCGGAAATGCGGTGATCCTAAAGGGCGGAAGCGATGCGCTGTACTCCAATATGGCGGTCGTTAAAGTATTGCGGGAAGCAATCGCGGCGTGCGGACTGCCTGCGGATGCCGTACAGCTGATTACGGATACGGACAGGGCTGTGACCGTCGCATTCATGAAATTAAAGACGTATGTGGATCTGCTGATCCCGCGCGGAAGCGCCGGACTGATAAGGAGTGTCGTCGAAAACAGTACGATACCCGTGATCGAGACCGGAACGGGAAACTGCCATGTGTATGTGGATCGGGATGCAGACCTTGAAATGGCGGCGAAAATCGTTTATAATGCAAAGACGCAGAGAGTCGGCGTGTGCAACGCGTGTGAATCGCTGGTTGTTCACAGTGCGGTCAGGGAGGCGTTTCTGCCGAAGCTTGCTAAAGTGCTTGCGCCGAAGCAGGTAGAGCTTCGCGGGGATGAGCGGATCAGAGAGGTGTTTGCGGACTGCGTACCCGCGACGGAGGAGGATTTCGGGACAGAGTATCTGGACTATATTCTTTCCCTGAAAACGGTGGATTCCGTCGAAGAGGCAATCGCGCACGTCAACCGCTACAGCACGAAGCATTCGGAGTGCATTGTCACGGAAAACAGAGAGGCGGCGGAAAAGTTTCTGAATGCCGTGGATGCGGCATGCGTCTACTGGAATGCCTCAACACGCTTTACGGACGGGTTTGAGTTTGGCTTCGGAGCGGAGATCGGGATCAGCACGCAGAAGCTGCATGCGCGCGGACCGATGGGCTTAAAGGAGCTGACCTCTTATAAATATACCATCTGCGGAAACGGACAGACCCGATAGCGGAATGCAGCGCGTTTTTGGATGCGAAGAAAGGAAGGGGATTTTATGAAGGAAACAAACGGCAGTATCTGGCACAGCATGAGTACGCAGCGGGTGACGCCGACGGATTTTATCTGTGTCATCGAGATTGCAAAGGGCAGTAAGAACAAGTACGAACTGGATAAGGAGACAGGATTTCTGATCCTTGACCGTATCCTGCATACCTCGACCCATTATCCTGCAAACTATGGATTCATTCCCAGAACCTACGGCGATGACGGCGATCCGCTGGATGTGCTGTTACTCTGTTCGGAGCCGGTACAGCCGCTGACGCTGGTGCGCGCGTACCCGATCGGCGTGATCTCCATGCTGGACAACGGCAAGAATGACGAGAAGATCATCGCGGTACCGTTCAACGATCCGTATTATAACATCTATCACGATATCTCGGAGCTTCCGCCGCATGTCGTAGAGGAGATGGAGCATTTCTTCACGGTTTACAAGGCGCTGGAGAACAAGACAACGGCGGTCAACGAGAAGGGAAACCGCGAGGAGGCGATCGAGGTTATCAAAAAGTGTCTCGACAATTACATAGATACCTTTATGAAAAGTTGGTAGGGAGTCTTTACAGGCTCCCTTTTTTGCAGTATAATACAGCTGTTAGTTGATAATGATTATCAATTACAGAAAGGCTGACGGTATGACATTATATGATGCGAAAAAAGGCGACAGCTGCCGGATCTGCGGGCTGTATGTCGAACCGGGGATCACAAGGCGGCTGCAGGCGCTTGGCTTAAACGACGGTACGACCGTGAAAATATTGAACAGAAAGCGGCGGGGCGCCCTGATCATTCAGGTCCGGGGGACGAGGCTGGCGCTGGGGAAGCATATTTCCTCGAATATTGAGATCGCGGAGGAAAAGAAAAGTGAGTGACAGAGCGGAAAAGAAGCATATTAACGTCGCGTGTATCGGAAATCCGAACTGCGGGAAAACGACGCTGTTCAACGCGCTGACAGGCTCGAGGCTCAAGGTCGCAAACTGGCCGGGCGTCACGGTGGAGCGGTTTGAAGGGCAGACGGTTTTTGAGGATGTCGATATCACGCTGATCGATACACCCGGCATTTATTCCCTGACCTGTTATACGATCGAGGAGAAGGTGACGAGGCAGTGTGCGATGGATGACGGGATCGATGTCATCATCAATGTGGTGGATGCTTCTTCCTTAGAGCGCAACCTCTACCTGACCCTACAGCTTTTAGAGCTCGGCAAGCCTGTCATTCTCGCCCTGAACATGATGGATATTGTCAGGGAGCGCGGCATGGAGATCGACATGCACAGACTGCCGGAGATGCTGGGCAACATTCCCGTCGTTCCGGTATCGGCGGCAAAGCGCACGGGACTTGACATCCTGCTTCACGCGGTTGTCCATCATTACGAGGAGGGGGAAGGAAAGAAGGGCGCGCCGGGGGAAGAGATGGCGTATGTGCTCAACTATTCCGATGAAATTGAGGAAAAGATAGCGAAGCTGGAGGTGATGATGGGTGCGCATTATCCGACGCATTCCTCCGTCCGCTGGCATGCGATCAAGCTGTTAGAGGATGACGAGGAGGTAAAGAAGGAGCATCCCATCTCCGTTGACAATGTTGTCGGGAGAAGCTATGAGAAGGAGATCATCCGCCGGAAATACGAGTACATAGAAAAAATCGTCAGCGAGACGCTGTTCCATAAGGAGCAGAAAGCGGCGTCCACGGATCGGGTGGACCGGCTGCTGACGCATCCCGTCTGGGGGATTCCGATGTTCCTGCTGATCATGTGCGCGGTCTTTTTCCTGACCTTTACCGTCGGCGATCTGTTGAAGGGGTTCTTCGAGGACGGACTCGCCCGGATCTCGGACGCGGCGGCAGGAGCGCTTGCGGCGGTCGGCACGGCGGACTGGCTGCGGTCGCTGATCGTTGACGGTATTATCGCGGGCGTCGGGGGAATATTGACGTTCATTCCGAATATCTTTATCCTGTTTCTGGCGCTTGCCGTTTTAGAGGACAGCGGTTATATGGCGAGAGTCGCGTATGTCATGGATTCCGTCATGGGGAAGGTCGGACTTTCCGGAAAGGCGTTTCTGCCGATGATCTTAGGCTTCGGCTGTACCGTGCCGGCGATCATGGCGACAAGGGCGCTGGAGACGGAGCATGACAGGCGAAAGACGATGCTCGTAACGCCGTTTATGTCCTGCTCGGCGAGACTGCCGATCTATGTGCTGTTCTCGGAAATGTTCTTCCCGGAGCATGCGGCGCCGGTCGCGTTTTCCCTGTATGTCGTCGGCATGGCTGTCGCCATCCTCTCCGCGCTGGCGATCAACGGACTGGAAAAGGGGAAGGTCAATGATTCCCTGCTGATCGAGCTGCCGGAGTACAAGAGACCGAACGGGCGCACGATCCGCATCTATGTCTGGAATAAGCTAAAGGATTATCTGTCAAAGGCGGGTACGACGATCTTTGTGGCATCTATTCTCATATGGTTTCTGCTGAATTTCGGAATCGGCGGCATGGTGGAGGATCCCGCGGACAGCTTCGGCGCGGTGATCGGACATGTGCTGGTTCCCGTTTTGAAGCCCGCAGGACTCGGCATGTGGCAGATCGGCGTTGCGCTGCTCGCCGGACTTTCCGCGAAGGAGGTCGTCGTCACAAGCTTTTCCGTGCTGTTCGGGGTATCGAATGCCAACTCCGCCGCAGGGATGGCGACCATTGTGGCAAATATCCAAAGCATCAATCCGGATTTCAGCGCGTTGAACGCGTACTGCATCATGCTGTTCTGTCTGCTCTATGTGCCCTGCGTCGCGACGGTTGCGACGGTGAAAAAGGAGAGCGGCTCCTGGAAATTTACGCTGAAAATGATTCTTTTCCAGCTGCTTCTCGCCTGGGCGCTGACGACGGCGGTATATCAGATCGGAAGTCTTTT
>CAZVWN010000155.1:0-4965 GCA_964631065.1 uncultured Acetatifactor sp. | reverse complement strand
CGGGCGATGGTACACAGCGGTGAGATCAGACCCTGCGAGGGAGAAAAGGATGCGGAAGCGATGCTTCAGGAGATCCGGGGCATCGTCGAGGCGGCGCTGGAGGAGGAAGTCTTCCGGGACATCACGGACAGAAACACCGTGTTTTATGCGCCGGAGCATGAGGACTGGAAGGAATTTCTGGATGACTGTAACGGGAATGCGGATTATCGGAAAGCGTTGGAGTGCTACACGGAAGGGGAGCTGGAGGTTCTCTGGGCGGAATCCCATCAGGCGGACCGGATGGACGAGGAGCGCATTCAGAAAAAAATCTTCCGCGAGATCGCAGGGCTGAAGATGCTGGAGCTTCTGGACAGGAAGAACTATCTTTCGGTAACGCCGGAGGAGAAGCGCCGGCGGAAGCTGGAGGCAAGGGCGCGGATTACGGGATTTTATAACATCCTGTATGAGAGCGGTATGGAGGTATGAGCGGATGATGGCTGCAACTCACAGACTGGGCGGGCTGGCGGCGGGAATGGCGCTTGCGGCATTTACGGATGCGGAACCGGTATACGGAGCCGTTCTGACGGGATGTGCGGTTCTGGGCAGTCTGCTTCCCGATATCGACAACCGTCACAGTGCGATCAGCCGGAAATGGCGTCCCGCAGGGTATGCCGTGGCGCTGGGTCAGGGGATGATCCGTTTCCTGTCGAATCTGTTTCCGGCGAAGCAGCGGCAGTACATACGGAGCCTTGTCGGGCACAGGGGGCTGACGCATTCGCTGGTTCCGCTTATCCTGATGCCGTCTGCCGCATCAGGAATCGGACTGGCGGCGGGGAATCCGGTATGCGGCCGGTTTGCGGCGGCAGGACTCGGCGCAGGAATCCTAAGTCATCTTCTGTTTGATATGCTGGCGGGCGGAGTTCCGCTGCTGATGCCGTTTTCCACGCGCAGGATCACGCTGGCGCATATCAAGACGGGCGGAGCCGCCGAATGGCTTTTCCGGCTGGCGCTGATTACATTTTTTCTATATTTCGGATATGAGGAGGTACTGTCATGGCTAGGATCATTGCATCCGTAAATCAGAAAGGCGGTGTCGGCAAGACGACGATCACGATGAATCTCGGGATCGGACTTGCCCGCGCCGGGAAAAAGGTATTGCTGATCGATTTCGACCCGCAGGGAAGTCTGACGGACTGTCTGGGCTTCCCGGAGCCGGACGAGATGGATGTGACGTCGGCAACACTGATGATGGACTGTATCAACGATGAAAACCGCGGCGCGGGATTCGGAATCCTGAAGCATCCGGAAGGGGTGTATCTGCTTCCGGGAAATATTGATCTTTCCGGGCTTGAGGTGACGCTGGTAAATGTCATGTGCCGGGAGATGATCCTGAAGCGGTATCTTTCGAGGCTGGCGCAGTTTTACGATTACATCCTGATCGACTGTATGGCGTCGCTGGGGACGCTGACGATCAATGCGCTTGCGGCGGCGGACAGTGTGCTGATCCCGCTGATGGCGGAAAAGCCGTCCATACGCGGACTGCAGCAGCTCTTAAAAACGATCGGCATGGTAAGGCGCAACATGAATCCTGATCTGGAGATCGAGGGAATCGTGCCGAACAAGGTTGACGAAAGGACGAATTACAACAGGGGCATCGTCAGGCAGCTGCGGGAGGTCTATGACGGCCCGCTCAGGGTATTTAGCTGTATCCCGCAGTCGATCCGCGTCGCGGAGACGGCGGCGCAGGGTGTCAGCATCTTTTCCTATGATCCTACCGGAAACGGCGCGAAGGCGTATCAGGCGCTTGTTGACGGCATACTGGAGGGAGCGGTATGAAGAGTGACAGCGCGGCAAAGGTGAAAATGGCTTCTCTGGAAGAGCTTCTCGGTATGGGGAATCCTTCGGAGGAGCACGGCGGGCGGGATGCGGTACCTAAGCAGGGGCAGATCGTAAGGGTACCGTTGGAAAAGCTTCATACGTTTCATTCCCACGCACAGGGGCATCCGTTCCGCGTCATGGAGGATTCCAAGATGGCGGAGACGGTGGAAAGCGTAAAAACATACGGCGTGCTTGTCCCGGGGATTGTACGTCCGGACAGGGAATATCCGGGGGAATATGAGCTGATTTCCGGACACAGAAGATGCCGCGCTTCTAAGCTTGCCGGTCTTTCGGATATGCCGGTCATTATCCGGGAGATGTCGGATGCGGAGGCAACCGTGATCATGGTGGATGCGAACATCCAGCGGGAGGATCTTCTGCCGTCAGAGCGCGCATGGGCGTACAGGATGCGTTACGAGGCGATGAAGGAGCTGGGCGTTACGGAAAGCGGTCTCAGAAACGATCAGCAGCTTGCAAAGGAACTCGGCGAGAGCAGGAATACAATCCAGCGGTATATCAGGCTGAGCTACCTTGTGCCGGAGCTGCTTGCGATGGTGGATACGGATAAGCTGTCGAAGCTTGCGGCGGTGGAGCTGTCCTATCTGCGGGAAGAGGAGCAGGAAGAACTGTCGGAGCTGATGGAGGAGCTTTGCGTTGTGCCGTCGCTTGAACAGGCAAAACGTCTCAAGGAGCTTAGCAGGGAGTGCGGTTTTTTCGGGAGAGATGCCATGCGGACGGTGTTTACCGGGCAGAGGGAGAGTTTTAAGATAGCGCTTCCGACGAAAAAGATCCGGTCCTTTTTCCCGGAGAGCTACACGGGAGAGCAGATACAGGAGGTCATATACCGGCTGCTGGAGGAATGGCGGGCGGAAGCGGGTCATAGAGTGTAACAGACTGACAGGATCAGGAAAGGAGAAAAGCGTATGTGTCAAAATGTGTTCAAGAATCAGGAGGAAAAGGCAAGGCGGGAAGAATTTACGCGGCTTTATACGATCATGGTAAAAAACAGCTTCCGGGCGGACGCGACGGGCATCCGCACAAGGCAGCTGAAGCATGAGACCGTAAAAAACAGAGACTGACGGGAGTGTGTCGTTATGGCGGTATTTGTTGCGATTTATGCGAGGCTTTCCGAAGAGGACAGGATAAAGATCAATGAGACGGATGCCAGTCAGAGCATTCAGAATCAGATCAGTATGCTTACATCTTACGCGGAGGCGAATCAGTGGCAGATCTACAGGGTGTATTCGGATGATGATTATACCGGCGCGGACCGGAACCGTCCGGCGTTTAACGCGCTGCTGCGGGACGCGGAGGATCACAAATTCAGCATTATCCTCTGTAAGTCACAGTCCCGTTTTACCAGGGAGATGGAGCTTGTGGAGCATTATCTGCATGATCTTTTCCCGCGCTGGGGCATCCGTTTTATCGGACTGGTCGATAATGCTGATACCGAAAATAAGGGTAATAAGAAAGCGAGACAGATCAACGGACTCATCAATGAATGGTATCTGGAGGATCTGTCCGAAAACATTAAGGAAACCCTGACGGACCGGCGGAAGAAAGGGTATCATATAGGCTCTTTTGCGCCGTTCGGTTACAGGAAGGATCCTGAGTATAAGGGGCATCTTCTGCCGGACGAGGAAGCGGCGGCGATTGTCAGACGCATCTTTGAGATGTACGCGTCCGGTGTGGGGAAGATGTCAATCGCAAGACAGCTGAATGCGGAAGGTGTCCCGAATCCGACAAGGTATAAGCAGCTGCACAATATGTCATGGAAACGGAACCTGACTACAAAGCGCCCCGGACTCTGGCAGTATTACAGTATCTGCGACATCCTTGCAAATGAGGTCTATATCGGGAATCTTGTGCAGGGGCGTTATGAAAGCGTATCCTATAAGACCCATGAGAACAGACCGATACCGAAGGAACGGTGGATCAGGGTAGAAAATACGCACGCGCCGATTATCGACAGGGAACTTTGGAACAGGGTACAGGAAATACGGGCAGAACGGGCAAAGCCCGGATGGAACGGAACGGTAGGGATGTTTGCCGGGAAAGCCAGGTGCATACACTGCGGTTATATTATGCGCAGTGCAAAGAAGAAGGACGGAAGGCGTTACCTTGTCTGCAGTACCGCGAAAATCTCAAAGGGTGTCTGTGAGGGCGCAAGCATCTCACTGATGGAGCTGGAGAGGACTGTCCTGCGGGAGCTGCACGCCCTGACGGAAAAATATCTGGATATGGATGCTGCGGAGAGGACGCTGCAGCTTGACAATGCCAGGGAGCAGGAGCAGGAGCGTCTGCAGAAGCGCATGGATGAGCTTACGCAGAAGCAGGAAATGTGTGAGCGCGCGATCAAGACGCTGTATACGGATCGCGTAGAAGGAATCATTTCTTTGCAGGAATATCAGTCAATGACAGAGAGCTACCGGCAGGATATGGAGCAGTGTCGGGAAAATCTGGAAGAAATACAGGAAAAAATAAAGAACTTACAGTATAATAAACAGAAAGAGCTGTCAAAACGCGAAATTCTGGAACAGTTTGCGGGGATTACGGAGCTGAATTACGATATCGTACATCTCTTGATCGATTACATTGAGGTAGGTAAGCGTGAAGGGCATTATCGAAAAGCGGACGTACCGGTAGTTATTCACTGGAACTTTTGATCTTGGATTTACACTATGGAAAAGGAGAGGTTATGTTGTGTTAATGAAGGTATAGCATCTGCAGCGAGGTCCTCTTGGAGATCCGTGATGATGTCTCCCTTCGACTGGAACTCACAGGCGTTGAAGGGAACGCCGCCCGCTGCCTGCGGCCAGATCCCGATCGTGTGATCGGTGTAGTAGGGCGCAAAACCGCTTTTTTCAATCTCTTCCATGGAGAGATTACGGGTAAGCTGATGGACGATGGCGGCAACCATCTCAAGGTGCGCAAACTCTTCCGTACCTGCAGTGGATGTGATATTGCACATCTGAAAACACTAGGAAATTAAAGGATTTATGACACATCACCCCCAATAATAATTAATGAAAGCAGAAGTGGCGGGATTGCTCCCGCCATTTCCTAGATAGAAAACTTTTTTACTTCTTCCTGTGTAAGCTCGATCAG
>CAZVWN010000154.1:0-5141 GCA_964631065.1 uncultured Acetatifactor sp. | reverse complement strand
ATTTTCACTTCAACAGGCGGCACTTCTTCGCAAGCCGTACCAGCAGATACCCCTTCGGGAAGCCCTTGAGTTCTTCCTCCGTAATCCCCCGAAAGAGAAGAAGCAGTGCGAAGTAAACTGCCGCTGCGACCAGGATCGCCGGAATGACAGACAGCTTCGGCGATTTTGTCAGCATCAGCAGCGCCTCATACACCGCCCATGCCACAGCTCCCATAAACCCGGAGGCAATCCCCGGTATGAGAAAGGTTTTTGTGATCTCCTGTCTGTAACCGATCGCCCGCCGGACAGCCATCTGATTCAGTACGCACATCACGCCCGAATACACGATATTCGCGATGACGATGCTGTACAGCTCCAGCTTCGTAAACAGAAGCAGCACGACCGCAACGACTGTCTGTATCACAAGCGCCGCCGCCGCATTCTGAATCGGCGCATTCAGCTTACCAAGTCCCTGTAAAATCTGGCTGTTTAACGTTGACAGCGCATAAAAGACGACAGAGACGGCAAGCGCCATCAGAAGCCCCGTCGCGAGATCCTCCGACGCTTTCGTATTGCCAAACAGCAGTCCGGTCACGGGTCTTGCCAGCACAAACAGACCGACCGCACAGGGGATGGAGATCACCATGGTCGTCTTCACGGCGACGCCGATCTTCTCCCTTGCCCCTTCCGCATTCCGCGCCGCGACCAGCTGCGCCACCGTCGGGATCATCGCCGCCGCCATCGCCGAGGCGAATGCGATCGGGATTTTCGATATGGTAAGCGCCTGTCCCGAGAACACGCCCCAACGGGAATAGATTTCCACGGAATCCAGCTCTTTGAGCTTCGGATAAAGATTCGTATACAGGGCATTGTTGATCGTATCGTTCAGGTTATAGATCGCCGTGCTTAAGATAAACGGCGTGACAACCCGCGTGATCATTTTTAAGATTTCACCGTAGGAGTCAACCGTCGTGTTTTGATCCCGCCGGATCCTGCGCCGGATAAACCCGCTGTTTAAACGGTAGACCGCAAGCATAAAGAGCAGGGCGACAAGAACGCCCGCCCCCGTTCCGAGGGCACTACCGACCGCCCCCTGCGAGGCGCGCCTGATCTGTTCCGCCTCGTCTGCGGGAATCTCCATCGTTCCCATTGCCTTCCGGATCAGCAGATACGCCGCACCGACCGAGACAACGGCGTTTGCCACCTGCTCCAGAATCTGTGAAACGGAGGTCTGTGCCATGCTCTTATGCGCCTGAAAATAACCGCGCAGCACTCCCAGCATCCCATAGATAAAGACGGTCGGTGCAAAGGTCCGCAGCACGGGAACTGCCGCTTCCTCGACAAACCATCCCGCCCCGAAAAATAAAAAAAGGCTCGCCGCGCCGCCGACAACAAGCACATACCCCAGCGCGCACAGAAAAATCCTGTGCGCATTCCGGTACTCCCGCACGGCAAGCTTCTGCGCGATCACCTTGGACACCGCAGACGGAATACTGTAGGAGGAAATCAGCAGCACGATCGTATAAAAGGCATACGCCGACTGATAATAACCCAGTCCCAGATCCCCGATGACACTGTGTAAAGGGCTCCTGTAAAGGAGCCCTATGATCCTGCTGATAATTCCGGCAGCCGCCAGAATCCCCGCCTGCATGATAAAATTATTCTTTGCGCTGTTTTTTCCCATTCCCGCATTATCTCCGTCATGGTCTGACAGTTTCGTCTTTCTCATCCGTAAAAGCCGTACCGGCGTTTCCTTCCTCAGCCGATCAGCCAGTCATACATCTCCTGATATCTGCCCGCCGACACATTCCATGAGAAGTCAGCCGCCATCGCCCTGTCAACCAGCTTATTCCATTCGCGCTTCTTATCGTAATAGATATGCTCCGCGTAACGGATGACCTGCAGCATTTCGTGCGCGTTGTAATTCGTAAAGCTGAAGCCGGTTCCCGTGCTCTCATATTCATTATACGGCTGTACGGTATCCTTCAGTCCTCCCGTCTCGCGGACGATCGGAATCGTACCGTAGCGCAGCGCCATCAGCTGGCTTAAGCCGCACGGCTCAAACAGCGACGGCATCAGATAAGCGTCGCACGCCGCATAAATCTTATGGGAAAGCGCGTCCGAATAATAAATGTTCGCCGAAACCTTATCGCTGTACTTCCAGTCGAAGTGACGGAACATGTTCTCATACCGCTCCTCGCCCGTTCCCAGTACGACAAACTGGATATCATCCTGGCAGAGCTCATCCATGATATAAGCGATCAGATCCAGACCTTTCTGATCCGTCAGCCTGGATACCAGACCGATCATCATCTTCCTGTCATCCTGACGCAGGGAAAGCTCCTGCTGCAGGGCACGCTTATTTTTTACCTTCTCCTTCCGGAAATTGATCGCGTTATAGGGTTTTACGATATTTTTATCCGTCTCCGGATTAAATTCCGTATAATCAATACCGTTGACAATACCGCGCAGATCGCCGCTTCTCGCGCGCAGCAGTCCGTCCAGACCTTCCCCGTAAAAGGGCGTCTTAATCTCCTCCGCGTAGGTATCGCTTACGGTCGTCACGGCGTCCGCGTAGACAATGCCGCCTTTGAGCAGATTGGCATCCTTGTATGCCTCCAGCTTATCCGGCGTAAAGTAGTACTCCGGCAGCCCCGTGATATTCTGAACGGTCTTCGTATCCCATTTCCCCTGGAACTTCAGGTTGTGTATTGTGATAACCGACCTGATTCCCCGGAAAAAGTCGCCCTCATGAAACCGCTCCTTTAAGTAAACCGGGATCAGTCCGGTCTGCCAGTCGTGACAATGGATCACATCCGGGCGGAAACCGATCACGGGAAGCGCGGACAGAACCGCCTTACAGAAATAAGCGTACCGCTCAATCTCCCATTTGGGATCATCACTGTAGACCTTAGAGCCGCTGAAATAGTATTCGTTGTCAATAAAGTAATAATGTACGCCGTCAACCTCTGCCTCCAGAATCCCGACATATACGTTTTTCCAGTTAAACTCCAGATAAAAATGGCTGACATAGCGCATTTTATCCTTCCATTCCTGTTTCATGCAGGCATATTTCGGGATGATGACGCGCACGTCAAAATATTTTTTGTCAATGCACTTCGGAAGGGAACCGACCACATCCGCCAGTCCTCCGGTCTTGATAAACGGAACGCCCTCTGATGCCGCAAAAAGAATCTTTTTCATCGCATACCCTCCACCGCTTTTTTTCAAGCTATACGATTTAATTATACACCGGTATCTTTTCAGTGGAAAGCATTTCTTTTAAAAATTTCGCAACAGTTTGGCCATATCCGTCAGCAGCTGCGGCTGGCGTGCCAGACCGTTACGTTTCCGCCGTCATCATCCGCGATAAGACAGACGGATCCTGTCGGCGATCAGCGCGATGAACTCCGAGTTGGTCGGCTTTCCCTTCCCGGTATCTATCGTATATCCGAACAATGCATCCAGCGTCTCCATCCGCCCTCTGCTCCAGGCGACCTCGATCGCATGCCTGATGGCGCGTTCTACCCTGCTCGGTGTCGTCTGAAACCGCTTTGCGATCGTCGGATAAAGAATTTTCGTTATGGAACTGATCATCCCCGGATCATCCACGGACATCATGATTGCCTCCCTTAAGTACTGATATCCCTTGATATGCGCGGGAACCCCGATTTCATGTATCATATCCGTCACATCCTGCTCCAGATCTTTTTCTACCGCCTTTTCCTTCGGCGGTTCCGGTACGGTACGATTGCTGTCGGTCTTTGCGGAAGGTACTGTGATCATGATCTGGAACTCCTTATCTCCGTTCATCAGATCCCCTAAAATCTTGTATATCCTCTCATTATCTTTCGCAACAGTCAGGTTCATCTGTTCCATCAATTTACCTCCGGAATCAATAAAATCTAAATTTCGTACTTTTCCATTATAAAGCCATAAAGTTTGATACAGCAACCGAAAGCCGTCGCGCGATTCGCCGTCTGCCGCCAAAATCCGGCGCATCCCCCGACCAAACCGCGGCTTTCTACATGCCGCCGTAACCCCTTACGCTTTTTTCCTTGACTTTCCCTCCCCGTAAGGGAATAATAAAAAGGAAGCTGCTTTTTAAGACGGAGGAAGACATGAGACAGATTTCCGAGGATATCAGAAATAACAGTCTGAAACAGATTTATCTGTTATACGGAGAAGAGCGTTATCTGCGCAGACAATACCGGAAAAAACTACAGAATGCGCTCTGTGCGGAAGGCGATACGATGAACGTCCACTTTTACAGCGGAAAAGACGTTCCGGTCGGTGAGATCATCGACCTTGCGGAAACCCTTCCCTTCCTCGCCGAACGACGCGTCATTTTCATCTCAGACAGCGGTCTGTTCAAATCGGGCGGCGAAAAGCTCGCCGAATATCTGACCGCTCCCTGCGAATCTACATTTTTCGTCTTTACGGAGAGCGAGGTGGACAAGCGCTCAAAGCTGTACAAAACCGTAAATTCCAACGGACATGCCGCTGAATTTGCCGTACAGGACGAAGCTTCCTTAATACGCTGGATCGGCGGGATGCTGGCAAAGGACGGAAAAAAGATTACGGAAAGTACGGTCCGCCTCATCCTTACCAAAGCCGGAACCGATATGGATAATCTGCAGATGGAGCTGGAAAAACTGGTCTGCTACTGTATGGATCGGGACGTTATCACGGATGCGGATGTGGAGGCAGTCTGCACTACCCGCGTCACCAACCATATTTTCGATATGATCAACGCGATCGCAGAAAAGGATCAGAAGAAGGCGCTGGAGCTCTATTATGATCTGCTCGCCCTAAAGGAATCTCCCATGAAGATCCTCCTTCTCATCGCGAGACAGTGCAATCTCCTGCTCCAGGCAAAGGAACTGAAGCAAAAAGGCCACGACATGCGCGCCATCGCCTCAAAGCTCGGCATGGCTCCCTTTATCGCCCGGAAATATACCGATCAGGCGGCAAAATTTAAAGCTTCCACGCTCCGCGCCGCTCTCAGACAGTGCGTGGATGCAGAGGTTGCCGTAAAGACCGGACGCATGAACGATGTCATGAGTGTCGAAATCCTGATTTTGTCCGTTTTATAAACCTAAAAAGCCGCAGTGTTCTGATCACTGCGGCTCCCTGTCAAGCTTATTGTTTCCCTGTTCTTT
>CAZVWN010000153.1:0-5242 GCA_964631065.1 uncultured Acetatifactor sp. | reverse complement strand
AAATCCTTATTTCCCGAAAGGCTTTCTGTGAAAAATGCCGATTTTTTTCTTTACCAGCCAAGCTCTCCCAGCCACCGTTTTACAGTGTCCTCACGCCCGCCGGATGCCGTTTCCCCATTGTCTGAAAGCCTAAGCTCCCCCCGGATGCTGCCGTCCAAAAGATACAGTATCCGACCGCAGCGGCACGCCACACGGCTGTCGTGCGTCACCATGAGGATCGTCGTTCCGCTCCGGTTGAGTCTGACAAATTCCTCCATGACCTCATCCGCCGCGGTTCTGTTCAGCGCCCCTGTCGGCTCATCCGCCAGCAGAAGCTTCGGATCATTCATCATGCTCCTACAGATACATGCCCGCTGAAGCTGTCCGCCGGATACCTCAGTGACCTTTCTGTCCGCAAGCTCCCTGACCGACAGCTTCTCCATCAGGCGATATGCCTTCTCCTCCAGACCGCGCCGCGTTATCCTTTCCCCCTTTCTGCGGTGTCTGTCCGCCCAAACGGCAGGAAGAAGAATATTGTCCAGAAGCGTCAGCTCCGGAAGCATATTCATCTGTTGAAACACAAAGCCCATTTCATGCAGTCTGAGTCTCGCCCGCTCCTCCCCGTCAAGCCCCGTGATCTCCCTGTCTTCCAGACGGATCCCGCCCCCGGATGCCTCGTCCATCCCCGCGATCCGGTACAGCAGCGTCGACTTTCCGGAGCCGGACGGTCCCATGACCGCTACCATCTCCCCCTTTTCCACCGAAAAGGAAATTCCCTGCAATATCTTCTCTTTCCTTAAATTCCTTACCCGTAATACCTCTGTCATACACAATCCCTGCCTTTCCGCATCAGCACATCCCTTTGCTCTGTACGCTTCCTTCATCCGTTTTCCCTTTCTCCCGCAGGAATCCTCCTGATTCCTCTGACGGCAGGAAACGCCGCCAAAGCCACTGCCGCCATCGATACGGCAGGAATCAGCGTCAGCAGTCGCACAGATTCCATCTCAAACCGAAAGCCTTCAGCGCCAAGGGAACTTAACAGCATCCCGCAGATCCCCTCTCCTAAGACGCACCCCGCCGCGATCCCTGCGAAAACGCCGATAATCGCTGCCGTAAACACCCGACGCACATACTCTCCGGCACACTCCCTTCCGGTAAGCCCCAACGCTTTTTTCAGCGCAATCCTCCCCCTGTCCTGTCCGATATTCAGCCGCAGGAAAAGATAGGTCACAAGCGCGATGATCCCCGCAGCGACGCCGAACGATACCCGGGACGCAAGCGCGACCTGCGAGAGTGTCTGCCCATAGGTTTCCTTTACATATTCCGCGATATCGGAAATTTTTACCGCAATTTTCTCCGCCGCACACCGCTCTCTCCATCCGGCTGTCCATTCCTGCCTGTCGGTATCCGGCGTAAGACTGACATAGAGAATGCTCCACATGGCGGCTTCGGAGGTCTCACGAAACGCTGCCTTTGCGGTTTTCCCGCCGTTCGTGATATCGGAGTAAATACCGCAGACCGTAAAAAGCTCCTGCTGCTGCCCTATTGTCAGCGTCATCTGATCGCCCACATCCAGCGAAAGCTCCTGCGCCTGCAACGCGGAAAGTGCAAGCTCTCCTTCTTTTTGCGGTGCAACGCCCCTGCTGTAGGTAACGGGAAAAATGCCGTGGTCTCCCAGTTCAACGGTCAGGTTGCCGCTTCCGCCGTCCTTTGTTTCAAACGGAAACGATTTTGTCAAAAACATCGCGCTCTCCGCCACTCTGCCGTCCTGCGCCAGAAGCTCCTGCAGCCGTCCCGTTACCCCGCCGATATCCTCCGTCTGACGGACATCCAGCCTGATCTCGCCGTCTCCGATTCCCATATAGGTCACAAAGCGGGGCGAAGAAACGGTTGTCCGCAGATTTCCCGGCACCACCATCAGAAACACGCCCGCCGCCACGACAAGCGCGATCGGAACATATCTTTTTTTCGCCGCCTTCGTATTTTGCGCCGTTCCCTCCCGCAGCGCCGCAAGCGCCGTAATTTGATCCGTCCGCTTCAAAAGCCGCCCGATGACAGCCAGCAGAACCCCTTCAATGAAAAGAATGCCGAGAACGGTACCCGCCGCCGTCTCTGCCCATGCATCCGCCGTTCCGTACAGCTCGCGTATCCCGCTGTTCAGCGGGCGGTACAGACACACTGCGCCAAGCAGTCCCGCAGCCGAGCCGACTGCCGAGAGCAGAAGATATTTTGAAACATAAAGCTTATGGATTTCCCTGCCCGGGATGCCGATCGCCTTCAGCAGCCCGATCTTACGTCTGTCCTCCTCCAGCCCCGTCAGCAGGATATAGCGGATACACAGAAGAGAAATCAGAAGAACCACTGCGCCAACCAGCAGGATCACAAGGATCATCATGCCGTCAGAGACCGCGTTCATCATCCGGAGCAGCGGCTTCGTGATTGTCGGTCCGTCTGCGGGCAGTCCTGCCTTTGCGTAAGCTGCCTGAAATTCTCCCGTATCCGCGCCGTCACGCAGCAGAAACTCTATCAGCCATTCCTCTAAACCGAGCTCCTTCATCTCCTGATAATCCGCCTCGCTGACAAGAAACCGCTTAGAGGATGCCATCATGGAATTCATCTGGGAATCCCGGATAAAGCCCGCGATGCGAAACTCCTTTGAGCCGATCCATACACTGTCGCCCTCACGGATCCCGTATTTGCTCCGATAACAGACCGGCACATAAATCTGTCCCTCCTCCACCTCCGGCATGACGTTCTCTAAATTCAGAAGGAAATCAAAGCTGCCTCCCTGTACGCAGAGTCCGTTGTCCTGCGTGCTGTCCGCGAGCGTCTTCTCCCCGAGACGGATCATACTATTTTCCAGATTCAGAAAACCGCAGATCTGCCACCCCTCTACCTCCGGACGGCTTTCCGCAAAGCTTTGCAGCGCCTCCCGGTCTGCCTCCCCCGCATGCATCTGTAAAAAATCCGGCGTTTCTGCCCGCTCCATCAGGCGGCCGATCGCTCCCGTCAGATTCAGAAAGAGCATGACCGTCAGCGCAAGCAGCATCGCACACGCCGCCATAAACGCCGTCGTCACCGCCGACAGAAAAGCATGCTTACGGATATCATTTCTAATCAGCCTTTTCAGCATATCCTTCTCCTTTCTCCAAAGCCCGCACGCTCCTGACCGGATACAGAAGCGCCGCCGTAATGCCAAGCAGCGCCCCCGCCGCCATGATGACTGCAGCGGATCCCCTGCCGACGGAAATGCCGGAAACAGCAGCGATCCCGTCCGCCGCGAGCCCGGCAAGTCCGTATGCAACGACATACCCGATCTGTGACAGAAAGCCGATCATTCCCCACGCCCTGCCCTGCAGCGCATCCGGTATATTCGTCCTGACGAGATAATCCAGACAGTTGTTCGCAAAGGGAAGCATGGCAAAAAACAGAAACCCGAAGCAGCAGATCAGATAAATGTTCTCCCAAATACCGAAGCCCAGCATGCCGGCTCCCGCAAGCAGAAGGGAGAGACAGAGAATCTTCACATACCCCTTGCGGATCCCCCTCGCGCCGAGAAAAAGCCCGGAGACCAGCATACCGCAGGCGCAGACGCTCTCTGCGATCCCCAGCGTCGTACTGCCCGCAAAATCCAGTATCATCGGCTCCGCGAGGATCTGCATCGCACCCATAAAGCAGGTCATGACGGAAGACACAAGGATCAGGACGAAAACACCCTTTCTTTCCGTCACGGCTCTCCAGCCCTGCTTCATGCTCTCTACGAAGGATTCCTTTTTCTCCGTCTCCTTTGCCGTAATGCCGCGCCTTACCACGGCAGTAGAGGCAACCGTGAGAAAGAAGGTGCTGATGTCGATCACAAGAAGCAGCCTGATATCGCTCACCGCAAGCAAAAGCCCCGCCAGCACAGGCGATACCAGATACCGCGCGCTTCCCGCGATACTGACCATGCCGCTCGCCTTGGAATACTCCTCCGGCGTCAGCAGATCCGTCACTGTCGCCTTATAAGCCGGCTCAAGAAGCGCCGAAAAGACGGAACTGACCGTTACGCCGATACAGATCTGATACAGCGCTGCTTCCCCCTGAAGCATACAGACGAATATATAGAGAATCCCGACTGCCGAACAGCCGTCTCCGAGCATCATGAGAAGCCGCCTGTCGTAGCGGTCCGCAAGCACCCCCGCCGGAACGCTCAAAAGCAGCGTCGGCAGAAAGGCAAGCAGCGTGACGAGCGCCATGCCCGCCGCGCTTCCCGTCTGCCTGAAGACATAAACGCCAAGCCCGAAGCTTGTCAGTCCGCCGCCGATCGAGGACACCAGCTCTCCCGACCACAGCAGCATAAATTTTGAAAAGTTACTCTTTTTCTGATTCATTTCCCGATTCCTTTCTTCTTTTCTAACCGACCGTCTGCCTGTCGGTTATTATTTTAAAAGAAAACTGTTCAGAAACACTGCTTTCTCTGAACAGTTACTTTTTCTGTTGTCCGCCGTTTTGAAAAATCGGCTCTACATATTCGCGCAGACTTCCCGGCTCCATGCCCAGCAGTCTCTCTACATTATAGGTAAACGCTGTAACCTTCTGCTCCCAGACCTTTTTTGTGCGCTCAACCTGCGAATCGAAGGTGATTTCCGCATAAAGCATCATCATCTCCACCGCCTCCGCCGGATGCTCTGTGCTGCACACGCCCTGTCGGATGCCTTCCGCAATCAGCCCTGTAATAATCGGATTGATGCCGTCTAAAAGCTTTTCCTGCATCTTCTGCGCGAGCAGGGCATTCTGCGGACGGTGTACCTGATCCATCACCTCATAGCCGAGATCATTCTCCACCTTCATCGCCATCATCGTCAGCGTAATCCGCTGTAGAACGGGAATCTCCGTCTGCCCTGCGACCTTTGCGGCATCCCGCAGCAGTCTCGCCGTAAGCCTTTCAATCATGGCATCCAGAATATCTTCTTTGGATTTAAAATGATAATACAGCGTCCCTCTGGCAATCCCGACTTCCTCCAGAATATCGTTCGTACTGGTTCCGTCAAAGCCCTTGGCTGCAAAAAGCCGCTCCGCAGCATCCAATATTTCGTTTCGGCGCTCCTGCGCATCCTTCACCACTCGCATCTGATTCCTCTTCCATTTCCTCATAACCGACAGGCTGTCGGTAGGAGTAGCTTACCATCCCGCCGACAGTCTGTCAAGTACCGTTTTCTGATATTACTCCCGTAAACCCCGGTTTTCTTATCTCTCCGTATCCAGAAACAGCTGTACACGGTTG
>CAZVWN010000152.1:0-5283 GCA_964631065.1 uncultured Acetatifactor sp. | reverse complement strand
TCTGCTTCAGCTGCATCTCCTCATACTCATCCGTATGGTTGATATCAATAACCGTCGTCCCGCAGAGCGTTTTATCGAAAACGTTTTCTCCCGTTCCGGTCTCCGCCGTCCGGCATGCGGAAGCCTTCTTCCCCTGCCTGTCCGCAAAATAGGCTTCCAGAATCGCGGCAATATCCTTTTTCCGGTTGTTTCCCACGCAGAGATCCACGCTGTCATCCTGCGCCAGCGCCTCCTGCCCGGTCTGTACGTAACAGCCGACCGCCACGACGACCGCCTCGGGATTCATCTGCTTTGCCCGATGCAGCATCTGTCTGCTCTTCCTGTCCGCGATATTCGTCACGGTACAGGTATTTACGATATAAACGTCCGCCATGCCGTCAAAAGGCACAATACGGTATCCGCTTTCTTGTAATTTTTGCTGCATAACTTCCATCTCGTAGGAATTTACCTTACAGCCAAGATTGTGTAATGCTACACTTTTCATAGGATTCCTCGCTAATTTTGTATTGTTTTATTCTTGACTTTTGAATCCTTTGCCCTTAATATGTAAGCAGAAGGTATGACACCGATTAAGGAGGTAAAAGCCATGAAGACAGTACAGATTTCTTTAAATTCCATTGACAAAGTAAAATCCTTTGTAAATGATATCACAAAGTTTGACTATGATTTCGATCTCGTATCCGGAAGATACGTTATTGATGCGAAGTCCATTGTGGGTATCTTCAGTCTTGATCTGTCCAAGCCCATCGACCTGAACATTCATGCAGAGGATGGCGCTGAGGAAGTTCTGAACGTTCTGAAGCCCTATATTGTCTAAGCCGGATTTTACAACAGCATCTGAAAAGAAAGAAAAAGCTCCGAAGGACGCAATCACTTTGGAGCTTTTCTTATTTTCCCTTCCTTATTCAACGATGATCAGCTCATCCGTCTCCAACGCCGTCTTTACCAGCTCCTCAATCCTTTCGTCAAGATTACGCTCATGCTTCCGGATAATGTTCAGATTCGGCTTCGTCACGGGATGCTTTGCCACGAAGATCGTACAGCAGTCCTCATAGGGCAGGATGGAAGTCTCAAAGGTATCGATCTTTTTGGAAACGGCAACGATCTCTTCCTTGTCAAACCCGATTAACGGACGGTAAACCGGCAGCTCGCAGACCTCGTTTGTCGCGATCAGGGAACCCATCGTCTGGGATGCCACCTGACCGATGCTCTCGCCCGTGATCAGTCCGAGGCATTCCGTCTCCTTTGCAATGTGCTCCGCGATCCGCATCATATAACGGCGCATGATGATCGTCAGCTCCTCATGCGGACACTTCTCGTAAATATAAAGCTGTATATCCGTAAAATTGATGACATGAAGATAAATCGGCCCTGTATACCGGGAAACCAGTCTCGCAAGATCGACCACCTTCTGCTTCGCGCGGTCGCTGGTATACGGCGGCGCATGGAAATAAACGGCATCAATCTTGACACCCCGCTTTGCGATCATATATCCCGCGACAGGAGAGTCAATTCCGCCGGATAAGAGCAGCATCGCCTTTCCGCCCGTCCCCACGGGCATTCCGCCGGGTCCCGGAATAATTTCCGAGTAAATATAGATCTTCTCCCGGATCTCCACATTCAGCAGGATCTCCGGCTCATGCACATCCACGGAAAGCTCCGGATAAGCGTTTAAAAGCGCCTCTCCCAGATCCGCATTGACTTCCATGGATTCCTTCGGATAATTTTTACGCGCGCGTCTGCAATGTACCTTAAAGGTCTTATGTCTGTCAGGATAAACCTTCCCCACATAATCCACGACCGTCTCACAGAGCTTTTCAAAGCCCTCGTCCTCAACATAGATCATCGGGCAGATTCCGACGATGCCGAATACATGCTGAAGCGCACCGACCGTCTCGTCAAAATCAAATTCTCCCTCTGCCTCCACAAAAATACGTCCCTGCGTCTTCGTGATCAGAAATTTCCCCTCGCACTTCTTCAGCGCGGTCTTGATCTGATGGATCAGCGCATCCTCAAACAGATAGCGGTTCTTTCCCTTGATCGCAATTTCCGCATATTTTATCAGAAAGTGAGTAAACATATCGCAATCCTCTCTTCTCTAGCGCCGTGTATAGCGCCGCAGCATAGGAATTTTATCATACATTTGCCGTAATGTATAGTCTATTTCTTCTTCTGTCGTATAGACGGAAAAGCTGAAGCGTATCGTCGATTCCCTCGTCAGCTGATCCGCCCCGATCGCTTTTAAGGTCGCGGACGGCTGCGGCTTATGCGCCGAGCATGCGCTGCCCGCCGAGACATAAATGCCGCTCTCCTCCAGCGCATGAAGCAGAACCTCGCTGCGCACGCCCGGAACAGAAACGCTGACAATATGCGGTGCGGTTCCCTCTCCGTCTGCGTGTCCGGGAAGCAGCCCGTTGATTCTGACCCCGTCGATCTTCCTGACACCGTCCATAAACAGCCGCTTACAGCGGAAAAGACGTTCGACATCATCCTCATAATGTGCGTAAAGAAGCTCCGCCGCCTTCGCCATGCCCGCCGCCCCCGGGACATTGTCCGTACCGGAACGCAGATTCATCTGCTGACCGCCGCCGTAAATGATCGGCTGAATTTTCACTTTTTCTCCGATATACAGCAGTCCGATGCCCTTCGGCCCGTGGATCTTATGTCCGCTCGCCGACAGCAGATCGATTCCCATCTTCTTCGGATAGATCCTCGCCTTACCAAAGCCCTGTACCGCGTCCACATGGAACAGTGTATACGGATTCATCCGCTTGATCAGCGCCCCTGCCTCCGCAATGGGCTGCAGTGCGCCGATCTCGTTATTCGTGTGCATGACCGATACCAGAATCGTTTCCGGCGTCATTGCCTGCTGCAGCTGCTCTAAGGAAATCTGTCCCCAGGCATTCACGGGCAGATACGTCACGTCAAAGCCCAGCGTCTCCAGATACGCGCAGGTCTTTAAAACGGCAGGGTGCTCGATCTGCGTCGTTATGATATGCTTTCCCCGGCGGCTGTTTGCAAGCGCACAGCCCACAAGCGCCATATTGTCGGACTCTGTTCCTCCGGAGGTAAAAAAGATTTCTTTCTCACTCACCTTCAGGATTTTCGCAAGCGTTTCCCGCGCATAACGAAGATAATTTTCCGCCTGCATGCCCTTCCTGTGAAGGCTGGAGGGATTTCCATAGTCTTCGCACATTATTTTTGTCATCAGCTCCGCCACGGCGGGAAAGACCCGTGTCGTAGCGGAATTATCCAGATATACTTCCATTTTCTTCCTCCAATCCATAACAGTCCGGCCCGGCAGCCTTCGCGCTACCGTCCGCAAAAAGCTGTCCGAAAGCCGTATGGCTCTGAAGCATTCCTTATCCGTATCATATGCAGAACCGCCCGCCGACGCGCCATGTATGACGCGCTTTCCCCGCACCGATTCCGCCCGCTTTATTCCGCCTCCGTTACATAGCCGATCCAGGCAAGCACTGTCATGCCCGCCGTCTCCGTCCTGAGGATCCGTCTGCCGAGCGTGACCGGTTCGATTCCGTTTTCCACCGCAGACGCGATCTCCGTCTCATCAAAGCCGCCCTCCGGTCCGATAAAGACCGCCACGTCCGCACCGGGCGTAAGCTGTCCCAGAAGCTCTCTTGTCCGCTTCATCCCCTCCGCAAGCTCGTATGGAATCAGCCTGACATTCATGTCAGCTGCTTCTTTTACGGCATCCCGAAAGCTCATAACCTCCGCGATCTGCGGCACAATACTCCGCTTGCTCTGCTTTGCCGCCGCCTCGGCGATTCCCTGCCAGCGCGCGGTCTTAACCGCCGCCTTTTTTTCATCCAGCTTTACGACACAGCGCTTCGTCGCCACCGGGATCACACGGTACACGCCGAGTTCCACCGCTTTCTGAATGATCAGCTCCATCTTATCCGCCTTGGGAAGTCCCTGAAACAGATGCACTCTCACCGGAAGCTCTGCCTGTTCTTCCCTGATGAAGCGCAATTCGCAGTGTACGCAGTCCTCCGCAAAGGATAAAATCGCACAGCGGTATTCCCTGCCGTCCTGTCCGTTGCTGACGTTCAGCTCCTCTCCGGGCTTCATCCGCAATACGTTTCTGATATGGTTTACGTCCGTTCCGGTTATTGTGACACGTCTGTCATTTATATTGATCTGACCCGGTTCCACAAAAAACTGATACAAAACTGCACCTCCGTCTCCGCAGATACTGTACTCTGTCTGCATACAGCCTTACGCGATCCGCTTTCCCGCATCCCTTACTTCTGCGCCGTGACGCTGACCCACTCGCCCTGATAAGTCACCTCAAGAACCTTTAACCCTGCCGCCTTTACCGCGTCAACCACGGTCTGTTCCTTATCGTTGATGATGCCGGAGGTAATATAAATGCCGCCCTCCTTCATCTGGTTCAGGATCACCGGCGTCAGCGGTACGAGAACGTCCGCAAGGATATTTGCCACGACAATATCATAACAGCCGTAGCCGACGCGATCCTGTACTGCCTTGTCCGTGATGATATTGCCGATCATCATCTCAAACTGCTCCGGCGCAATCCCGTTCGCCTCGCAGTTCTGCGCCACCGCATCCACTGCGCAGACATCCAGATCCGTTCCCACGGCATGCTTCGCGCCGAACATCAGGGAAAGGATGGCAAGGATACCGCTTCCCGTCCCGACATCGAGAAGCTTCGTCTCGGGCGTGATATACTTTTTCAGCTGCCGGATGCAGAGCTGTGTCGTCTCATGCATCCCCGTTCCGAAAGCCGTTCCCGGATCAATATGCAGTACCATCTTCGCACTGTCCTCCGGCTTAACATCTTCCCATGAGGGGATGACAAGAATGTCATCTATGTAGAACTGGTGGAAATACTGCTTCCAGTTGTTGATCCAGTCGATATCCTCCGTCTCATCTACCGTAACGCTTCCCTCGCCGATGTCGCAGAACACACGAAGCTCATCCAGCTCCCGCTTTATATCCGCAAGCACGGTCTCCACATCCGTCGTCTCTCCCTGTATCTCGAGACTTCCGTCCTCTTTTTTCTCCACGAAAAAGCTCAGATACGCGATCCCGTCGTCCGTCTGCGTCTCCGGCAGAATGTCCACAAACATCTGCTCCTTCTCCAGCGCCGTCAGCGGAATCTTATCCTCGATCTGCGCGCCCTCAAGTCCGATATCATACAGCGTACTGATAATGATATCCTCCGCGTCCGTTATCGTCTGAATCCTGAATTTTACCCATTTCATATCTGCACCTCCAAATCCGCCCCGGCGGATATTTTTT
>CAZVWN010000151.1:4329-5404 GCA_964631065.1 uncultured Acetatifactor sp. | reverse complement strand
TCGTACAGTCCGGCGCAAAGCTTCTGATCATCGCGGAGGACGTTGAGGGCGAGGCGCTGACGACCCTGATCGTCAACAAGCTGCGCGGAACCTTTAATGTTGTTGCGGTAAAGGCTCCCGGCTACGGCGACAGAAGAAAGGCTATGCTGGAGGATATCGCAATCCTGACAGGCGGCACCGTAATCAGCTCCGAGCTCGGCTACGAGCTGAAGGATACGACGATGGATATGCTCGGACGCGCGAAGAGCGTAAAGGTTCAGAAGGAGAATACCGTTATCGTTGACGGCGAGGGCGATAAGGCTGCCATCCAGTCCAGAATCAGCCAGATTAAGAAGCAGATTGAGGAGACGACCTCTGATTTCGATAAGGAGAAGCTTCAGGAGAGACTTGCAAAGCTGTCCGGCGGCGTAGCGGTAATCCGTGTCGGCGCGGCAACGGAGACCGAGATGAAGGAGGCAAAGCTTCGTCTGGAGGACGCACTTGCAGCGACGAGGGCGGCTGTAGAGGAAGGCATCATCTGCGGCGGCGGTTCCGCTTATATCCATGCTTCCAAGGAGGTTGCAAAGCTGTCCGAGACGCTTGACGGGGACGAGAAGACCGGTGCGCAGATCGTTCTGAAGGCGCTGGAGGCTCCTCTGTACCACATCGCGGCAAACGCAGGTCTTGAGGGCAGCGTCATCATCAACAAGGTAAGGGAGTCCGAGGTCGGCGTAGGATTTGATGCGCTGAAGGAGGAGTATGTCGATATGGTTAAGGCAGGAATCCTTGATCCGGCAAAGGTTACGAGAAGTGCGCTGCAGAACGCGACGAGCGTCGCAAGTACGTTACTGACGACGGAGAGCGTTGTCGCAAACATCAAGGAAGAGACGCCCGCAATGCCCGCAGGAGCAGGCGGCGGAATGGGAATGATGTAAATTTCCGTAAAATCAGTTTTTTCAGGGAACGGTCCGCTGACGGCGGCCGTTCCCTTTTTTGAACAATGAAACATTAAAACTACTTGACATAGTTTTGAAAACCATGTATTGTGTATGTTGCGAAGCAAATCCGTACTTTTCATTTTGGGGACACTATGGTA
>CAZVWN010000151.1:0-4229 GCA_964631065.1 uncultured Acetatifactor sp. | reverse complement strand
TGCCGAGAGGCATGCGATGTGCGGACATAAGACGCGGGAGGTGCGTATGATCAATATCCTGCTTTGCGGCAACGAAAAAGTATTTGACGGGGCGCTGACACAGCTGATCTCCATGACGAACCGGACAAAGGAAACGCTTCACGTCTATCTCATGACGATGGAGCTGACGAGGCTGCGGGAGGATTTTACGGCGATCACGGACGGACAGACCGCATTTTTAAACCGGGTGGCGCAGGAAAAGAATCCGCAGAACCTTGTGGAAAAGCTGGATGTGACGGCACTGTATGAGCAGGAGTTCGGCGGATGCGCAAACGAGACGGCATACTGTACGCCGTATACGCTGCTGAGACTGCTGGCGGATAAGCTCCCGCAGATCCCGGATAAGCTGCTGTATCTGGACATGGACATCATGATCGCAAATGATATCCGCCCGCTCTGGGAGATTGACGTGACGGAGTATGAATACGCGGCGGTAAAGGAAAAATACGGCTGCTGGCTGATCCGTCCGGATTATATCAACGCGGGGATGCTTCTGCTGAATATGAAGCGGATCCGCGAGACGGGGCTGTTAGAAAAGGCGAGAGAGCTGCTTCGCAGAAAAAAGCTGCTGTTCGCGGATCAGTCGGCGGTCTTTCTTGCGACGACAAAAAAGAAGCTGATTCCGAGGATTTACAACGAGCAGTCGAAGTTCAATAAGAAGGATACCGTGATCTGTCATTTCTGTAAGCGGCTGATGTTTCTGCCTTACCCGCATACGGAAAATTATAAGCAGTGGCAGATCGACGAGATCCATAAGTACCTGAAATGCCATGCCTTTGACGCGGATCTTGAGGAGTATCTGGCGCGGAAGGCGGAGTATGAGGGCATGTCGGAAACGGAGGAAGAATGAAATGGCGAAGCCTGTGATCAGTAAGGAGATTCCTGTTTTTTTTGCGGTGGACGACGGTTACTGCCCGTTTCTTGCAGTAGCGCTGCAGTCTATGATCGATAACAGTTCTCCGGAGAATACCTATCTGATCAAGATTCTGCATACGGATATTTCTGCGGAAAATAAGAAAAAGATCGGAAAGTATGAGCGGGAAAATGTCGATATTGAATTTGTGGATCTGAATTATTATATCAAGAAGGTAAAGGATAAGCTCTATACGCGGGATTATTATTCGGCGACGACGTATTTCAGGCTGTTTCTGCCGAACCTTTACCCGCAGTACGACAAGGTTCTCTATCTTGACAGCGACATTGTCATTCTGGATGACATTGCAAAGCTGTACAACACGGATATGGGCGATAACCTTGTCGCGGCGGCGCCGGATGATGTCGTGATCAGCGATCCGATCTTTCGGGATTACGCGGAGAAGGTGGTCGGCGTTGCGGACTGCAATAAGTATTTTAACGCCGGAGTGCTTTTGATGAATCTGCATCAGCTGCGAAAGTTTAAGTTTCAGGAAAAGTTTACTTACGTTCTCGAGCGGATTAAATTTGAGGTGGCGCAGGATCAGGATTATCTCAACAGACTCTGCAAGGGCAGGGTGAAGATCCTTGACAGAACCTGGGACAGGATGCCGATTCCCGATCCGAAGATCCGGACGGAGGACGTGAAGCTGATTCATTTTAATCTCGCCTTTAAGCCGTGGCATTTCGAGGATATCCTGTATCAGGAATTTTTCTGGATGTATGCACAGCAGACGGAGTACATAGATACCATTCAGGAAATACGGGAAAACTTTACCGAGGAAGACAGGCTGAAGGGGAAGCAGTCGCATGAAAAGCTGCTGAAGCTGGCAAAGCGGGAATCGGACTGCGTGGGAGACGACAGAAAATACAGACGCTGATCGGGCGTTTTTTGCGGACGTAAGCGGTCTGTGCCGTGGAATGAGAGGAAGGGGAAACGGTGAGGGCAAACAGGAGAGCGGCGGATGCCGCGAGGGTGAAGGAAAAGCCGGAACAGTCGGCGGACAGACTGGCGGTTTTGGAGAGGATCGCGCAGCTGGAAAGAGAGGGCAGATTTGATGTGGATGCCGAGGAGGATCCGCCGACGCTGCCGTTATTGCCGGATCAGATCGACTATCTGCGCGAGAAGCCGTCGAGTAAGCTGAAGGTAAAATTTGCATACGCCGTCGCGGAGAAGTTTCTGGACGGGATTTTAAAAGACGGGAAGCTTGTGATTAAGGATATTCACGGCATGGAATATTTAAACGGGCTGGAATCGGGCGCGGTGCTTACCTGTAACCATTTTAATCCGTTCGACTGCTTTACCGTGGAGCATGTATTCCGGATTTCCGATCACGCGAAGAAAAAGCAGCTGTTCAAGGTGATCAGAGAGGGGAATTATACGAATTTCCCGGGATTTTACGGCTTTTTGTTCAAAAACTGCAACACGCTTCCGCTGAGCCAGAACAAGAAGACGATGTACAATTTTTTACAGGCGGTCGATGCGATCCTGCGCAGGGGTGATTTTATCCTGATCTATCCGGAGCAGAGCCTCTGGTGGAACTATCGCAAGCCCAAGCCGTTAAAGAACGGGGCGTACAAGTTTGCGGCGAAGAATCATGTTCCCGTGCTCCCGATCTTTATTACCATGGAGGACGGGGAAAGGTACGGGGAGGACGGTTTCCCGGTACAGGAATATACGGTCTTTATCGAAAAACCCATCTATCCGCAGGACGGACTGACGGAGCGGGAGCAGGTCAGAGCGATGCGGGAGGACAATGCTGCGGTATGGAAAAAGATTTACGAAGGCTTTTACGGGGTGCCGCTTGCATACAGTACAGAGAATGAGTAAAGAGATCATTTATTATACGGACGAACTGAAGGACGAATTTTCTAAGGCGCAGATCACGCCCCGCGTGATCGATAAGGATTTCCGGTATTTTCACGGGAAGCTTTGGAATTTCTGCTCGCTGGTCATACAGAACGTACTCAGCATGCCGGTCAAGCTGCTCTATGGGAAGGGGAAGTTCAGACTGCGGTATGTCGGGCGTAAGAAGCTGCGGGAATGCCGTGATACGGGGTATTTTATCTACGGAAACCATACCCAGCCGTTTGCGGATACGTTTATTCCCAGTCTTGCGGATTATCCCAAGCGGAATTTCTTTATCGTGAATCCGGAAAATGTCTCCATGCCGGGACTGCGTCACTTAGCCGAGCTGCTGGGGGCGATTCCGATTCCCTCTGATTTCGGCGGCATGAAGCATTTTGTAGAGGCGGTGGAGGACAGGATCCGGCAGAAGGCTTCCGTTACGATCTATCCGGAGGCGCATATCTGGCCGTATTATACGGGAATCCGGCCGTTTCCTGCGGTTTCCTTCCGCTATCCCGTGAGCTTAAGCTGTCCGGTGTTTGCGCTGACGAATACCTATCATGCGCGGAAGGGCAGACCGGGAAAGGCGGATATCGTAACCTATATCGACGGACCGTTTTATCCGGATGAGCGCTTAAAGCCGAAGGAGAGACAGCAGGAACTGCGCGACCGGGTCTACCGGTGTATGCTGGAGCGCAGCCGGGAGAGCGATATCGAGGTGATCGCCTACCGGAGGGCGCAGGAAGATACGAAATAACGAAAAGAGACGGGGAACAGGCAGCCCCGTCTTTTTATGTGCGCCGTTTCTGACCTCTTGGACACGGAAAGCTACCTCTTGCGCGGCGGCTGTTTACAAATTCCGGAAGAACTGTATACTGGTAATTGTCAGGGCGGGAAACGAAAGACCTCCGGCAAAAAGGAGCATCACGGTATGCGGGAGAGAAAAGTAAGGGTGGGAAGAGATGAAGGTGAAAATTGAGCTTGAGGAAGGGCTGGAGGAGGAAGAGGTCGTCATCCGGTGCGCGGCGCTGAATGACACGGTGATCGGACTGCAGAACTATCTTCTGAAGCAGAATAACGGGAAACGCTTTCTGACGCTGACGGGCGGGGAGACGGACTTTTTTGTTCCCGTGGAGGAGATTCTTTTCTTCGAGACGGAGGGACGCGAGCTGCGGGCGCATACGGCGGATAAGATTTTCAGCTGTGCATATAAGCTGTATGAGCTGGAGGAGCTGCTCCCCGGAGGGTTTATGCGGATTTCCAAATCAACCATCGCGAATCTGGATCAGATCTATTCCATTACGCGGAATCTGACGGCATCGAGCATGGTGGAATTTATCGGGAGCAGGAAGAAGGCGATGGTGTCGAGAGGGTATTATAAGCTCCTTGTGGAGCGGCTGAACGAGAGAAGGCTCGCCCGCTGAGAGAC
>CAZVWN010000150.1:0-5428 GCA_964631065.1 uncultured Acetatifactor sp. | reverse complement strand
CGGAAGAGAAGGCAAAGGAATATATCGGAAAATACGGGCGGTAGGTAATTTCAAAACGATTGCCTGAGATTTTTTTGAAAAAAAGCTTGCGTTTAATCGAAAGATGGTATATTATGGTAATGTAAACAAAGCAATATCTGCATTTCTTATGGGGGCTGCATTCGCAGCAAAGTGTCTGCATCTTGACTTCCTTCTTAAAGTGTGCTGTCTCTGACGGCACACTTTTCTTGCAGGGAGGTGAAAGAGAACATTTTACTTCACGGAGAAGAATTTCAGTAGGAAGAACTTCTGTAAGCAAAAATCCTCCGGGGACTTGGCAGATCCTCAGAGGTACTTTATAATGGAGAAAAGAAGAATAGGTTTGTGGGGGGACGGGTATGCGGAAATATTGGATCAGATTTGGAATTTCACTTGTCGTGACGGCGCTGATATGGTTGTCGGATCTGGTGATACAGCTCCCGGCAATAGAGTTTCAGATAGGTATGGCGGCAATCATTGCTGCGGCTGTGACGCTCTGTTTTCTGGTAACGGCAGTCGGTAAGCAGATCAGACCGCAGATTTCTGCCTATAAGCTTTTCGGGTGGGCGGATGCCGTGATCGGGCTTATTGTGCTGGCATATTCGGTGTATGATCTGCGGACGGATACGGGATTTCTGGCGGGTTTAGTGGGCGCGATCTTTATCTTATGCGTGCTTCCGGCGCTGGCTCTGATCCTTCTGATCGATCTGATCCTGTATTTTGTGGCGAAACGGAAGGCAGGGCGCGCATGACAGGCGCAGGAAGACTCTGGCGGGAACAGGGATAAAGCGGGGCGGCTGCTTAGAAAATCCACTGAAACGGAAAATGGAATCTTTTTGCTGATGAGCGAAAAAACGGAATAAAAACATCCCGGATCGGGAAAAATGGATCTAAAATCCAGAAGAGCCGGAGGTGTTTTTATGAATCAGATATTGGGAAAGGCAAGCATGAGACCGGAGCAGCCGGTTTATATTTTAAACAGCGGGAGCATTGTCGGTACGAAGGAAGGGCAGGGACCGCTGGGATCGCTGTTTGATGAGATCGGAGAGGACGATCTGTTCGGATGCGAAACATGGGAGGAGGCGGAGAGCCATTTGCAGAGGGAAGCGGTAAACCTCGCGCTGACGAAGGCACGGCTGAAGCCTGCGGAGATTTCCTATCTGTTCGCGGGGGATCTGCTCGGGCAGTCAATTGCCACTTCGTTCGGTGTTTCCGGTTATCAGATACCGCTTCTTGGAGTGTACGGCGCATGCTCCACCTGCGGCGAGTCGCTGACGCTCGGCGCCGTGACGATTGCCGGAGGCTTTGCGGACAGGGTGGTCTGCGTGACCTCCAGTCATTTCGCGAGTGCGGAGAAGGAATTCCGTTTCCCGTTGGAATATGGGAATCAGCGTCCGCTTTCCGCATCCTGGACGGTAACGGGGAGCGGTGCCTTTGTTCTCGGAAGCCGGAAAGCCATGCTGGAGGGCGGGTCGGAGCCTGATCCGGTAACGGGAACGGGAAAGCGTGCCCGCGCCATGATTACCGGCATGACGGTCGGGAAGATTGTGGATTATGGATTGAAGGATTCCATGAATATGGGGGCGTGTATGGCTCCTGCGGCAGCTTCAACGCTGGAGCGGCATCTGCTTGATTTTGGGAGCAGGGTGGAGGACTATGACAGGATTATTACGGGAGATCTGGGAAAGATCGGTCAGCAGGTTCTGTTTGATCTTCTGCGTGAAAAGGGAATAGAGATTGCTTCGCGCCATATGGACTGCGGAATCGAGATTTTTGATGCCGGGACGCAGGATACGCATGCGGGCGGAAGCGGCTGCGGCTGCTGTGCAGCGACGTTATCGGCGTTTATCCTCAGGCAGCTTGAGGAGCACAAATGGAAAAAGGTTCTGTTCATGCCGACGGGTGCGCTGCTGTCAAAAACGAGCTTCAATGAGGGAAAGAGCGTTCCCGGAATCTCTCATGCACTGGTGCTGGAAGCGGTTTAGCGGCCGCATCACGTTCGGCGGCTTTTCCCGTGTCCGTGTAAGGGCGCAGCAGCGAAAGGCGGTTTAAGGCCGGAAACGGTAACGGGTGAAACAGCAACAGATGGGCAGAAAAACGCAGATTTAGACGAGACAAAGGATTGCCTTCTCTTTTATAATAAACTTTGACTTTTTAACACAAAGTTTTGGTTGGAAAATGATAACTGTCAGGATTCGGGGTGCGGAGCAGACGGGATGCCGCCCGGGGAATCCGGGGCAGGAGGATAGGGGCGGAGGGCAATATGGACAGTTTTCACACAAGGCAGTATAACAATCTCTTCCGGCAGTGGGGGCTTGGCAGCGGTGAAGTAGATGCGCGTCTGGAGAGTATCTGGAATACGTTTTTTTACGGTTCCGAGGAAGAGAGGATTTATCATCCGGTCGGCGATGACATGGGGTATCTGGAGGATACGGGAAATCATGACGTCAGGACGGAGGGAATGTCTTACGGGATGATGATCTGTGTCCAGCTGAATAAGAAGGAAGAATTTGACCGTATCTGGAAATGGGTCTGCACCTATATGTGGATGACGGAGGGGCACAGCGAAGGGTATTTTGCCTGGTCGTGCGGACTGGACGGAACGAAGAATGCGGACGGCGCGGCGCCGGACGGCGAGGAATTTTTTGCGATGTCTCTCTTCTTTGCCTCTCACAGATGGGGAGACGGCGAAGGAATCTTCTGTTATTCCGAACAGGCGAAGAAGATCCTGCGCGCCTGTCTGCATAAGGGTGAGAACGGCAGGGCAGGAGATCCCATGTGGAATCGTGAGAACGGACAGATTCTGTTTGTTCCCGGAATTGATTTTACGGATCCGTCCTATCATCTTCCGCACTTTTATGAGCTGTTTGCACTCTGGGCGGATGAGGAGGACAGACCTTTCTGGAAAAAGGCGGCGGACATCAGCCGTAAGTATCTGAAGGCGGCATGTCATCCGGAGACGGGAATGTGTGCGGAATATGCGGAGTTTGACGGCTCTCCGATGAGCAGGAAGCTTTCCTGGACGGATGACCGGCATGACTGTTTTTTCTCCGACTCGTACCGTACCGTGGCGAATATCGGGCTGGATTATGAGTGGTTCGGAGAGGACGAGGGGCAGCTTCAGGCGGCGGAGCGTCTGCAGCATTTTCTGGGTGAAGTGAGAAAGGAAGATCCGTGGAAGACCTATGAGACTGACGGAACGCCGCTTGCGCAGGATGCGCTGCATCCCGTAGGACTTCTGGCGGCAACGGCGCAGGGGGCGCTTGCCGTGATCGGACACAGCACGGATGCGGAAGCGATCCGCATGGCGTGGAGCTGGGTAGAGCGTCTCTGGAAGGAGCCGTTGAGAAAGGGCGACAGAAGGTATTATGATAACTGTCTGTATTTCTTTGCTTTTCTGGCGCTCAGCGGAAAGTACAGGGTCTGGTAACGGATCAGAAGGAATGCTATGGCGGAATGGTTTGCGGAGCAGGGAATTTACATAGTTCGGATTCTGTTGGCGGGGCTTTGCGGTATCGCCATCGGCGCGGAGCGTCAAAGCAGGATGAAGTCGGCGGGTGTCCGCACGCATTTTATGGTAGCCGTGGCGTCTGCGCTGATGATGCTGATCTCTAAGTTCGGCTTTATGGACGTGATCGCGGTTGAAGGCGTCAGCGTGGATGCGTCGCGTGTTGCTGCGGGAATCATTACGGGGATCGGTATTCTCGGAGGCGGACTGATCTTTACGGGGAAGCAGGGGCTGGTCAGCGGGATGTCAACGGCTTCCGGAATCTGGGTAACGGTCGGTATCGGGATGGCGATGGGATCGGGGATGTATGTGCTGGGGATTTTTGTTACCCTGCTGATCCTCTCGATGCAGCTCTTTTTTCATATGCACCTGAAAATCTGTAGGGAACCGCTCAGGGGGCAGCTGGTGTTTGCGGCGGATGGCAGCCCGGAGGCGGTCGGAGAAATTCTGGAAAAGCTTGAAAGCATGAACATGGAAGTGAGCCGCGTAAAGACGGAGGTAACGGACGGGAAGGTAAGTCTGATCCGCTGCAGCGGGATATTAAAGCCGGGGGTTGACCGGAAGGAATTTGCAAGGCAGCTTGCAGGAATGGAAACAATTGTGTCTTATGAAATAGAGATTGAACCGGGGCGGTAAAACATCGTCCCGGATTTTTTTGTTTTCGCAAAGCGGATAAACGGCGCCGATTAAAAGCCGCCCGCGCACAGCAGCAGGGCGATCGCGTAAAGAACGGCAAGGAAGACAAGGTTATACAGGGTAAAGGTCTTCAGATAAGCGCCCTTTTTCGCGTCGGGACTGTTTCCGTAGAGGCGGTAGGAAATCACGCTCGCGAGGGAGGCGATCAGCGTGCCGAGTCCTCCGAGGTTGACGCCGTAGAGGAGCGGGAGCGCCTGAGAGGTAAAGCCGGAGAGAAGCATTGCGGCGGGTACGTTGCTGATGCACTGGCTGAACAGAACGCCTAAGAGCAGCTCGCGCCCGCTGATGAGGGAGCGCAGCAGTTCGGAAATGGCGGGAATTTGCTGCACGTTGCCGATAAAAAGGAAGAAGCATACAAAGGTCAGAAGCAGCAGATAATCTACGGAGAGGAAGAGCCTTCTGTCCGTAAAAAATATGGTTACGACAAGGATCCCCAGCATGAGCTGCCAGGAAAGTATGCGAAGCACGCAGAGAAGACAGACCAGAAACAGCAGACTGTAAAGAAGGAGCTTTGGAGAACTCGGACGCTCCCCGCGCTGCTTTGAACCGGCGGGCGCGTCAGCTTTCGGATGTGCGGCGGCAAGGGACTGCGGCGTGAGCAGGGACGCAGTTTTAGCGCCGGACGGAAGCGGACTGTCGGGCAGCAGGAAGACGCATACCGCCAGCAGGACGGCGGCAGAAAGTGTCAGCGGCAGCATATGCAGCAGAAAGGCAGATACAGGGATGGAAAATGCCGAGTACAGATAGAGATTCTGCGGGTTCCCGACGGGTGTGAGCATGCTGCCGAGATTTGCGGCAATGGTCTGCAGGACGACGACGGGGATCAGAAGCTTTTGTTTTCCTGCCATGGAGAGCAGTATGACGGCAAAGGGAACGAAGGTAAGCAGTGCAACGTCGTTCGTGATCAGCATGGCGGAGAAAAAGCATAAGAATACCAGCAGCAGATTTAAGCTGCGGGCGGATTTTGCTTTTTTGAGCAGACGCTCTCCCAGATCGTCGAAAAAGCCGATGCTCCGGAATCCGGCAACGACAAGCATCAGCCCGAAGAGCAGGGCGAGCACGCGGTAATCCGGATAATGGAGATATTCCGCGGAGGGCGGAACGAAAAAGGCGGAGAGGACTGCCAGCAGCCCTGCCGCGCAGAGAACGGTTTCCTGTCTGATAAATCGGAGAATCTGTTTCATGTCGGGTTCCTTCTTTTCTTAA
>CAZVWN010000149.1:0-5560 GCA_964631065.1 uncultured Acetatifactor sp. | reverse complement strand
TTACTTCGCAAGCAGCAGCATGATCTCATTGCTTCTGGCAACGAACTTCGTCATCGCCTCCGGTGAGAGCGGCGCGTGCTGCAGCTTCGCAAGATCATACAGCTGTTCGCAGATCATCTTTACATTCTCGCCGTCCTGATGCTCGGTCACATACTGTACCAGCGGATGGTTCGCGTTTAAGAGCAGCGTCTCGCCCTCTCCGCCGAATGCCCCCATATCCATTCCGGGCATCGAATACATCTTCATCATATCCTGCATGCGGCGCGTCTCCTCGGAGAGCGTGATCATCGCCGAAATCTTCTTATTCTTCAGCTTCTCGACCTTGACTGTGATCTTATCGTTCTTCAGCGCCTTCTTCATGATCTCAGCGATCTGCTTCGCCTGTTCCTCGAACTCCTCCTGCGCCTTCTTTGAGGTCTTCGCCTTAAACGCATCCGTTACGTCCGCATCAATTCTCTGGAACTTAACGCCCTCGTTCTTAGACTCAAGCTGAGAGATAAACGGCTGGTCGATGTTATGGGTCAGGATAACGGCATCCATCTTTGCAGCCTTGAACATGTTGATATACTGGCTCTGCTGCTGCTCATCCGTCACATAATAGATGACCTTTTCCTTCTTCTCTTCCGCTTCCTCTTCGCCGTCCGCGTTTTCCGTCTCCGTATCGTTTACGATCTCCGCCTCGACCTTCTCGCCGTTTTCGTCAACGGCTGTCTGCGCTTCGCCGTCCTCCGTATCGACCGGCTTCGTCTCCAGACATTCCGGCAGCGTCAGGTACTTTCCGTCGAGATTCTTAAACAGGATATAGTCGTTCATCTTTTCGCAGAACTTATCATCCTTCAGGCAGCCGAACTTGATGAACGGGCTGATATCATCCCAGTACTTATCGTACTCCTCTTTCTCCGTCTTGCACATACCGGACAGCTTATCCGCGACCTTCTTGGTAATGTACTCGGAAATCTTCTTTACAAAGCCGTCATTCTGCAGCGCGCTTCTCGAAACGTTCAGCGGCAGATCCGGACAGTCGATCACACCCTTTAACAGGAGCAGGAACTCCGGAATGACTTCCTTAATATTATCCGCGATGAAGACCTGATTATTGTACAGCTTGATCGTTCCCTCGATGGACTCGTACTCCATGTTGATCTTCGGGAAATAGAGGATTCCCTTTAAGTTAAACGGATAGTCCATGTTCAGGTGGATCCAGAACAGCGGCTCCTTGTAATCCTGGAACACCTTGCGGTAAAATTCCAGATAATCGTCCTTCGAGCACTCGTTCGGATGCTTTGTCCAGAGGGGCGTCGTCTCGTTCATCAGCTCCGGACGCTTTCTGATCTTTAATTTCTCCTCGCCCTCTGTCGTGCCGTCTTCCTTTACGGTCGGATGGATCTCTTCCATTACGACATCATCCTCACGCTTCTCGTCCGGCTTTATGATCTGCGTCTCCTTCGTGTCTTCCTTGGAAAGGTAAATTTCCGTCGGCATAAAGGAGCAGTACTTCTTTATGATCTCTCTCGCCTTGTATTCGTTGCAGAACTCCAGACAGTCCTCGTTCAAAAACAGCGTGATCTTCGTTCCGACCTCCGCCTTATCGCCGTCCTCCATGGAAAATTCCGTTCCACCGTCGCATTCCCAGTGTACGGGCTTTGCGTCCGCTTTATAGGACAGCGTATCAATGTGTACCTCATCCGCTACCATGAATGCGGAATAGAAGCCCAGACCGAAATGTCCGATAATCTGATCCGCGTTGCTCTTATCCTTATATTTCTCGATAAAGTCTGTTGCGCCGGAAAAAGCGATCTGGTTGATATACTCGTCCACCTCTTCCGCCGTCATTCCTAACCCGTTATCCGTAAAGGTCAGCGTCTTCTGCTCCGGATCGACAACCACGTCAATCCGCGCCTGATACCCGTCAGGCAGCTCATATTCGCCCATCATATCCAGCTTTTTCAGCTTCGTCACGGCATCACAGCCGTTGGAGATCAGCTCCCTGTAAAAAATATCATGGTCAGAATACAGCCATTTCTTGATGATCGGAAAAATGTTTTCACTGTTGATTGATAAGCTACCGCTCTTCGTTGCCATTTTACAACATCCCTTTCTCTTTTTCTTCTTTTTCTGATTTTTCTGATTTCCCGTTCCGGTCTTCCGTAACATTCCGGCGCATCCGTACACCGTCCGAAAGCCGGATTCCTTACGCCTTTTAGTGTAAATCCGCCGTCCGGAAAAGTCAACACAAAATTAGCACTCATTTAGTGTGAGTGCTAATAATTGCCCCGAAATGCCCGTTTTATCAGCATTTTCGGATTTCTAAATTTTTTCTAAACCGATACCGTTCTCAAAAATACCGGGAATACACCTCGAAGAAATCCACATCCGCCACAGCCTCTCCCTGTAGCAGCGTGATCTCCTCCCAGAGCTTTGTATTGAGCTGTCTTACCAGCGTCTTTGCAAACGCGTCATACTCTTCTCCGAACACCTCTTTTTTCCTCTGCTCAACGATCTCCTGCTTGCTTAACTCCGTCTGTTCCCGGTCGAAGGTACTGATACACTGATAGATATAAAAGCCGTCCGCCGTCTCGAGAACCGGACTGATCTCCCCCGTCTCAAGGGAAAACGCCGCTTCCTCCAGCACGGTTTCTAACTCCCCCTTCCCAAAGGAAAATGTGATTCCGGCATCGTCGCTGTACCTTGAGGCAAGCTCCGCAAAGTCCTGCTCCCCGCTGACCGCCTGTTCCCGGATCTCACACGCCTTTTCATAGACCGCCTCCTTTGCGGCGGCGGAATATGCCGCATCCGCGCCGTCCTGCGCCGTCGTCCGCAGAAAGATCTGCTGCACCGTGATCGTCCGCGCCTCGTCATCGCTGATCTCCGGATTCACGTCCCGGATAATGTATTCATAAACCTTGTTCGCCAGCGCATACTCCTCATACATCCCCGAAAGCGTTTCCTCATCCGCTCCGGTCAGCTCCCGCTGCACATCATCCAAAGCGGCGTAATAGACGGCTGCCGCCTCCTTGGCAGCCTCTTTTTCCGTCTCATCCAGCGCGACGCCCTTCTCCTTCGCGAGAAGACACATCGTCTTGATCTGCGCAAGCTTTTCGAGCACGTTCTCCTTTACGTTTCCCTCCAGCGTCACGCCGTCCTTCTCCACGCTCCAGACCTCCGCGCCGTAGACGCTCTCATAGCGGTTCCGCGCCGTCGTCAGATAGACCATGATCTCTGCGCGCGTACAGCCCGTCCCCGCGATCCGAAAGACCTCGTCCGCACCGAAGCCCGTCGTAAACACGACCTTCGTTCCTCTGCCGTCCGCTCCGCACGCCGTGGGGAAAGTCATACAAAGCAAAAGGCAGACGAGAAGACTCCATTTTTTTCTGTTATTTCCGTGCGCCATCCCTTTCCCCCTCCTGCGTTTCGGCTTTGATCACTGCTTTCTTTCCCGAAAATGCAATACCAAGCTTTATGACATTCTCTATTCCGTCTTCCTGAAGCTCCAGATCATATCGCTTTTCATCGATCTGACGAAGCGCTTCCTCTGACAGCGCTTCCAGCTTCTCCTCTCCCAGACCGTTTTTCCATTTCAGTTCCATGATAATACCCGGATATTTCTTTTCTAAGGGAATCAGACTGATATCATATCTGCCGTCTCCGGACTCTCTGTTTGATTGAATCTTATACCGGTCATCCAGCAGGGCGATCAGCCCTAACATAAGTCCATGATAAAATCCCTCTGCGCCGGCATCATAAAAGCTGATGGATCTGTCCATATACTCTGAAACGGCTTTTTGCAGTCTGCGGATATCATTTTCATACAGACTCTCCGCAATCATGTTGGCTGTAGTCCTTGTAATGGCGCCGATCCGCAGCAGGCGCGATAAAATCTCACTCCTATAAACTGCAGCGATCTCTCTGTTTGGAACGGCAACCTCGCACAGATATGTCCCGTCTGCCTGCAGCTCCCTCTTTAATATCTTCAGATATCCTGCCACTAATAAAAGACTATAAACATTTGCCGGATCTTCAGAGAGCGATCTGTATACCACATTCTGATCAATTTTTGCGACTACTTTTTCTCCCCGCACCAGCGCATACAGTCTCTCCGTAATATCTCCCGTGGCAATGGTCAGTACCTCCTCCAGTATCTCGTTCCTTCCGGTATTCACCCAGTAAGCCTGTGGAATACAGCCTCGCGCAATATAATTCAGCACAGACCACGGATTATAAATTTCGGTACTTCCAAACAGATAGCCGTCGTACCACTCCCTGAGTTCGGTCTCTTTATCCGTAACCTGGTAATACGCAAGCATCTCTCTGACTTCCGGATCAGTAAAACCGAAGAAGCTGTCATACGCATCATCCATCACGGAATTCACGGTCAGGTTATTTAACCCGCTGAAAATACTCTCCTGCGCAATACGGAGTATCCCGGTAAGGAATCCATAGGTAAGATTTCGGTTATCCTTAAATGCTCCCGAGAAAAAATTCCTCATAAACCCGATAATCTCATCATAAAAATCCTTTGAATATCCTTCCTGTATGGGCGTATCATATTCATCAATAATAATAACAGGCGCTTTCCCGTGATGAGCTGCCAGCATCCGTGACAGTCTTTCAAGCGCCTCCGACATTTCCACTACAGACGCCTCTCCGTTCAACACTTTAGAAAAATATGCCTTTTCGTATTCCGCCAGCTCACTGCTGCCTAACAATTCCTGATGTCTCCCGAACTCATTCTGTAAGAGTCCGCCGATCTTATCCACCGTTGCTTCCCATGAATCGTATTTCACGTCCTTAAAGGTCAGAAAAATAACCGGATATTTTCCCTGATGCTTACGGTACGCTTCCCCGCATTTCCAGATTGCTTTATCTTCAAAATATCTGCCCGTATCTTCATCGGAAATCTCAAAGAATACACGGAGCATATCCATATTTAATGTCTTCCCAAAACGTCTTGGTCTTGTAAACAGGGAAACCAACGGTTTCTGATCCAGCAGTTCCCTGATTAACAGGGTCTTGTCTACATAATAGTATTCAGCCTGCGCGCGGACATAATCTGAAATACCGATCGGCAACGGTTTTGTTCCTGTCTCTTCTCTCTTCGCGTATCTCCCGGAGGAAACACGTCCGTCCGCAGCTCTTACCGCATCATCCGGAATGAGCCATTTTCTCCCTTCCTTAACAGCGCCGGGAATCTTTCCCCTGTTGCACAGATCATTTATCGTAATCCTGGAAAGTCCCCATTCTACAGCTATCTGCTCACTTGATTTCATCCGACATTCTCCCTTTGAAAATAATTCCTCTTATTTTCAAATGAATTATACCCGTTTTCGGCTGAAATATCAACGCTTTCAGCTGAGTTATCATTATTTTCGGCTGAAATATCAATGCTTTCGGCTGAAATATCAACGTTTTCGGCTGAAATATCAATTCGCGACTGACATTTCAGCCGAAATACCAACATGCAGCCGATATTTCAGCCGAAATTTTTACACCCCGTAATATGCGTGAATCGCCTTTGCGATATACGCCGAGCAGCCCTCTCCGTATCGGGCATCCGTCTGCT
>CAZVWN010000148.1:0-5674 GCA_964631065.1 uncultured Acetatifactor sp. | reverse complement strand
AAAAAAATTGCGCAGGAGATCAAGGATGAGCTGCGGGAGAAGATGGCAGACCTGAAGGCGGCGGGGGAGAGCAGGAGTCTCGCCGTGATTCAGGTCGGAGACGATCCCGCGTCGTCGGTCTATGTCAATAATAAAAAAAGAGCGTGCGAATATATCGGGGTCGATTCCGTAAGCCGGCACCTTCCCGCAGAGACGACGGAAGAAGAGCTGCTTGCGCTGATCGGTACGCTGAACCGGGATGAGACGGTAAACGGTATCCTGGTTCAGCTGCCGCTGCCGGCGCAGATTGACGAGGACCGGGTACTGCTTGCCATTTCGCCCGAAAAGGATGTGGACGGCTTTCATCCGGTGAACGTCGGAAATTTAAGCATCGGCAGACCGGGCTTTGTCTCCTGTACGCCCGCGGGTATCATACAGCTTTTGAAACGCTCCGGCATTGAGATCGAGGGGAAGGAATGTGTTGTGCTCGGCAGAAGCAATATTGTCGGGAAGCCGATGGCGATGCTGCTGCTTCGCGAAAACGCAACGGTTACGGTCTGCCATTCCCGTACAAAGAATCTTCCGGAGATCACGAAGCGCGCGGATATTCTGGTCGCGGCGGTCGGAAAGCCGAAATTTGTCACGGCGGAATATATCAAAGAGGGTGCTGTCGTGATCGACGTGGGGATTCACAGAAATGCGGAAGGAAAGCTTTGCGGGGATGTGGATTTTGAAAATGTCGCGCCGCACTGCACGGCGATCACGCCCGTTCCCGGCGGGGTCGGACCGATGACGATCGCCATGCTGATGCGCAACTGCGTAGAAGGAATTTCCTGATATTATTTCGGCTGATATAAGCTCTTCATGATATTCTGTACCCTTTCAAAGGCGGGCTTTAGCTGGAAGCCGCCGTCGAAGAGACGGGAGTTTGTCGTATCGCCGGCGCGGTAATGATCGATCAGTCCGAAAAAGGTAACGTTGGTAATGTTTGCCGGTCCGCCGCCCGCCGTGTCGAGCAGCCGTAAGGACATAAACAGGTCTCCGTAGCGTCGCCCCTGCTTCTCAAAGGAAGCGTCGTCCTCCTCTTCCACGCTGACGGAAAGCTCCGTGATCTGGATTTCCAGATCAAGCTTTGCATATTTTTTGATCGCCAGCTCGAGGGTGCCGATGGAAGGATAGTCGACGCCCCAGTAGCCCTGCATGCCGATGCCGTCGATCAGCCCCTTTTCCTTTAACGAGGCGCAGAGGGTACAGATGGCATCGCATTTTTTTGTCTCATAGGTGTTGAAATCGTTGTAGAAAAGCGTTACGCCGTCCGCGGCATATTTGCGCGCGTAGGTGAAAGCCATCTCGACATAATCCTCCCCGATCGTGACATACCAGGGATTCGCCTTTCCGTCGTTTTCCGTGCGGCAGAAAAAAGCACTGTCCGGGTCGCCCTTATCCGGATCTACCGCCTCATTGACGACATCCCAGCAATAGACGACGCCCGGGTAGTTGTCCTGTACATGTGTCATGAGCTGCGCGATATAGCTCTCCATGCGAAACAGCATCGTTTCCTTATCGACATAATCCGCATCCGCGTCATAGTTTTTCCGGAAAAACCAGTCGGGCGCCTGTGCGTGCCAGACCAGTGTGTGCCCGCGCATCTTCATATCATTTTCCAGACACCATTCCAGCGTCGGATCAATCGTTGCAAAATTTAAGACCGGGCTGCCGTCGCCCTTGGCAGCGCTTTCCAGACAGCCCTGTTCGTCGAGCAGATAGGCGCTTTTCATCAGGTTTGTCATGGTACAGCTGTTAAAATGCTTTTTCGCAACCGCCATATACTCAGGGATATTTAACGTCTGCGTCTCAAGGGAGCTGCCGTTGATGCCGACGCCCAGCGTAAAATAATCGGAACAGAGATCCTTCAGGGATTCTGTTGTCAGCGCAGCCGTCAGGTCATAACCGCTCTGTGAGAAGGAAGCGAGAACCTCCTGCCAGTAGAGCTCTTCCTCGGAAAGTGCCGCTTCGGAAGCGGAATCGGATGGTAGCGTGTCTTCGTCGTCTGCCGTCTGACCGTCGTTTCCGGCTGCGGATATCTGTCCGTCTTCGGACGGCACCGTTTCGGACTTCTGCGTGCTGCCGTTTTCCGCCGAGACTTCCGACTGTATGGGATCGGACTGCTGCGTTCCTGTTTCGGAAGAGCTGTCCGCGCAGCCTGCAAGAAGGAGCGCGATGCAGCCGCCGAGCGCGTAGAATGGTATGTGTTTTCGTTTCATAAAATCCTCATTTCCGGGCGAAGCCTGTTCGCTCTGCGTGTATTTGTATAAGGCAACTCTTTCTGTCATTGTAGCAAAAAAAATTGTCGTCAGACTTTTTATATTTTGCGGTTCTATCCCCGAAAGTTGCGGAAAGTGCCGTTTGAGCTGCGGCTTCCGGAATGCCTGCGGTACGGGCAGAAAAGGTTGGCGTTGTTTTCCGGCGAAAAATCCGGTACGATAAGAACGTTAGCAGAAAGAAACGCTTGCATAATCAGAACATATGTTCTATAATAAAAACAGAAGCGGCTGAGGAGATTGCGTTGGACAGACTGACGAAGGAACAGCGTCATAGGAATATGCAGAATATCAAGGGGAAGGATACCTCGATCGAGCTTGCGCTGCGGAAAGCGCTGTGGGAGAGGGGGTATCGCTATCGGAAAAATTACGATAAGCTTCCCGGAAAGCCCGATATCGCCCTGACAAAATATAAAATAGCGATTTTCTGCGACAGTGAATTTTTTCACGGGAAGGACTGGGAGGTCTTACAGCCGCAGCTTCAGAGGGGAAAGAACCCGGACTTCTGGATCGGTAAGATATCTAAAAACAGGGAGCGTGATGCAAGGATCAACAGGGAGCTGCTGTTTCTGGGCTGGACGGTGATCCGCTTCTGGGGGAAGGAGATCCTGAAGGATCCTGACGGCTGCGCGGATGTGGTGGCGGAAGCCGTGTTTGACATACAGATGATGGAAGCTGAGGAGACAACGGAGGATGTGACGGATGTATAGAGCGATAGATCTTTTTGCCGGAATAGGCGGTATCCGGAAAGGCTTTGACAATGCGTTCGGCAGTGAGATAGAGACGGTATTCGTGAGCGAATGGGATGCGTTTGCCCAAAAGACCTATCGTGCGAATTTTCAGGATGCGTTTGAGATAGCGGGGGATATCACGAAGATAGACGAGAGGGAGATTCCTGCCTTTGATATCTGTCTGGCGGGCTTTCCGTGTCAGGCGTTTTCCATGGCAGGGAAGCATATGGGATTTCAGGATGATTACAAGGGGATATGCCGGGGAACGCTGTTTCAGGATGTCGTCAGGATCTGCGAATACCATAAGCCGAAGATTGTTTTCTGTGAGAATGTAAAGGGGCTGACCATCCATGACAGGGGGAGAACCTTCCGCGTCATCAAGGGCGCTTTCGAGCAGATCGGGTATACGGTGTATGATAAGATCTTAAACAGTAAGGATTTCGGGGTTCCGCAAAACAGGGAGCGGATTTATCTGGTCTGCATCCGAAATGATCTGCTCAATGATTATGTGCCGGACGGCTTCGTCTTCCCTTTGGGCAGCGGTGAGAAAACCTGTATCCGTGACATCATGGATCCGGCGCCGGTGCCGTCAAAATATTATCTGTCGGATGTCTATATGAAGACATTGATCGACCACAGGGCGCGCCATGAGGCGGCGGGTCACGGCTTCGGATATGTCATTCGGGATTTGGACGGCATCGCGGGAACGATCGTGTGCGGCGGAATGGGCAGGGAAGGAAACCTGATAAAGGATGAGAGAGAGCATTCCATGATCCCGACGACGCATATCAAAGGCGAGATCAACCGGGACGGCATCCGGAAGATGACACCGAGAGAATGGGCGAGACTTCAGGGCTTTCCGGAGGATTTTAAGCTGGAGCTTGCCGATACGCATCTCTATAAACAGTTCGGCAACAGCGTCACGGTAAACGTCATTGAAGCGATCGCGGTAGAGATAAAAAAGATACTGGATTTTGCAGAAAAAGAAATTCGTGCATAAATTCTTGCAATTGCCGCGTTCTGTGGTAAAATGGGGAATGACAATAGAATAATGAGAGGAAATTTCTGATTCGAAGAGGAGAAGAGTTATGAAAAAGAAACTGACAGGTTTACTTTTAACGGCGCTTCTGGCAATGGCTGTACTGGGCGGATGCGGCTCGGACGGCACGGGAGAGTCTTCGGGGAATGCTTCCTCTGCGGAGTCTGAAGCCGAAGCAGTCTACGGCGGCTCCGTTGTTGTAGGAATACAGCAGGATATTGATAGTCTTGACCCACACAAAGCAACTGCGGCAGGAACTAAGGAAATTCTGTTCAATATTTTTGAAGGACTGGTAAAGTCTGATAAGAATGGCGATCTGATGAAAGCGCTGGCAAGCGATTACACGGTCTCCGAGGACGGACTGGTATATACCTTTACGCTCCGGGACGGTGTAAGGTTCCATAACGGGAATGCAGTTACGGCGGAGGACGTAAAATATTCGCTGGAGAGAGCGTCCGGGCTGTTGGACGGCACGCCGCTTATTTCATCGCTTGGCGTCATTACTAACGTAGAGATTTTAGATGAAAAGACGGTTCAGGTAACGGTGAGCGGTGCGAACACGGAGCTGATCTACAGCTTCACGGCGGCGATCATTCCTGCGGGCAGCGGAGAGGATGAGAGCGGAACCCCCATCGGTACGGGACCGTTTTCTTTTGTTTCGTATACGCCGCAGGTCGGGATCGTCGTGAAGAAGAATGCGGATTACTGGCAGCAGGGTCTGCCCTATCTGGACGAGGTAACGTTTAAGATCGTTACGAGTGCGGATACGGCGCTTTTAGAGCTGCAGGGCGGTTCCATCGACATCTATCCGTATCTGACGGACAGCCAGGCGACAGAGCTTGCGGGGAGCTTTCAGATCCTTTCCGCACCGTCGGCGGTGGTACAGGCGCTCTTTTTAAACAACGCGGATCCGCTGCTTAGCGATGTGCGGATCAGACAGGCGATCTGTTATGCGCTGGATAAGGATCTGGTCAATGAGTTTGTCGCAGGGGGCAGGGCAACCCTGATTTCCGGTGCGATGCTGCCGACGCTTACGACCTATTACACGGATCTCAATGACATCTACGGAACCGGCGCGAACATAGAAAAGGCGAAGGAGCTGATGGCTGACGCGGGATATCCGGACGGATTTGACTTAGAGATTGTGGTGCCGTCCATCTATGAATATCATGTGCAGACGGCAGAGGTGGTTGCGGAGCAGCTGAAGGAGGCGGATATCCGTGTGACGATCAAGCCGGTAGAATGGAATACCTGGCTGGAGGACTGTTATAACGGCAGACAGTATCAGGCGACGATCAGCGGTGTGACCAGCGATGTGACGCCGGGGTACATGATGAACCGCTTCCAGACGGATTCCAAGAAAAATTTCATTAACTTTGCGAGCGCGGAGTATGATGAGATCTACAAAAAGGCGGCTGCGGAGACGGATACCGCAAAGAAGGCGGAATATTATAAGCAGCTGCAGCGGATCATCTGCGAGGAGGCGGGCAGCGCCTTTATCCAGGTTCCCGCGACGACGGTTGCGGTCAGCCCGAAGCTCGCGGGATATACCTTTTATCCCGCCTACGTACAGGATCTGAGCGTGGTACACTACACGAAGTGAT
>CAZVWN010000147.1:0-5713 GCA_964631065.1 uncultured Acetatifactor sp. | reverse complement strand
CGGACAATGCTCCGAGCGGAACACCGTCTACCGGAAATTTTTCAAGCAGTTCTTCCGCCGTATGAAAATATTGCATCCCCGTTTCGTTCGGATGCTGTTCGTCTATTCCGATACCGTTTTCACACCATGTCAGTATCGTAAAATGCTTCCCTGACACATCAAACATGATGTCCGAACCGTTTTCAATTTTTGTGATAAATTCATCCCTCGTCATGGTAATTCACACCCTTTTGAATGATATCCTTATTTTCTTCTAATTCCTGCTCTGATAACGGTTTAGGTGCTCTTCTTGGCTGCTTTTTTGAATAATCAAATTCGTGTTTATGTGCCCCCGTCGGATGTGCATATGGTAATTTATGATCCGATGTGTCATAATCCACTATTGCCATGCCATCCTCCCCGTGTTTCCTTCTTTGGAGTATATTTCCCGCATCGTCCACCTTATCAACAATTGAATTAGGCTCACCCTTTATCGGTAATCCGTTTGGCAATTCTGAATTTTTTAATTTAATTGTACTGCTTTTTGCAGATTTTTCAAGTGTTCTACCCGCTTCTTCGATTTCTTTTTTTGATGTCTCTGACGTCAGATCCTTACTACTTTCACTCATGCCGGCTTTCGCCGCTTCCGCCATCTCCTCATACCGCTTCCAGCTTTCCGTCTTTGTCAGGTCGGACGTTCCGCACTCATAGCGGAGACGGTTAATATCCGGCTCTATCTTCGCGCTCTCGCAAAACTCCTTATAGGACTTTATTTTCCCCTTTATCTTCGCGCTGACTTCCTTCGTCTCCATCTTCAGCGCGGCAAGCGCCTCCCGCTCCCGTTTCAGCGCACGGATATCCCGCTCCATCTTCCGCATTTTCTGCGTAACGGCGTAATAATCATATTCCTTCCCGTTGATCGTTACCGGCTCCGGCTGCGGATCGTCCTTCGGCAGCTCGGAAGTCCCTAAATGCCAGATATAATAACGGTGGCGGCAGTTATAGCCGTACAGTCCTTCCGGGTCGTTCTCCAGCGTGCCGTCCGCGCTGTAGCCCGTCGCATGGTAAAGGGACGTGATCGCGTCCTGTCCGATGCGCTCCGCCTCTTCGCTGTAGTCTTCCCCTGCCCTGACGTAATAGACCCTTCCCTGCCACTGCTCATGGTTCGCGTGTCCTTCGCCCTTATTTCTCGCGCCCCAGTGCTTCGAGACGTAGACGAGATTCTCCCCCGTCCGCTCCATGTTCGCGTCCATGATCTTTGCGGCTATCTGTCCCGCTCCCGTCCTGACCGCAAGCTTTACCGCCGTGTCCAGCTGCATATGATATCCGGATGCAAAATCTATTGTCCGCAGTCCGCTCTGCGCAAGGCTGTGTACCGTGTCATATACCGCTTTCTCCGGGCTGAACGTCCCCGTGCATACCTTTATCATCGCCTTGTCAAGCTCCCGCCTGTACAGGCTCTCCGACGCCTCAAAACCCGACATGGTCTTAAATCCCGTCGTCGCCGTCAGGTTCTTCATGGTGTCGGACGTCTGCTGCCCCACGGCTTCCGTAAACTGCGCAAGAAAGGATCTGTCCGTCAGCTCCTTCCCTGCCTGTTTCCAGACCCGCAGATCGTCCAGATAGGACAGATCGGCTGCCGTCTCCGCGAGACTGCTGCCCGCCCGCTGTGCCGCCTTTAAAATCTCCCGCAGCAGCTTCTTTACCTTCCGCTTATGCTCGAGCGTGTTCTTCGCGACGGTCTTCCTGTATTCCGCATCCGCCCGTAAAAACTTCATTGCCGCCGAGCGTATCTTTGCCGGGGAAAATCCGAGCTCCCGCATCCTCTGCGCTTCGATCTCCGCCGTGCGGGAATAGCTCGCCGTCTCCAGAATCCGCTTCGCGACGTCAACAATGACCTCATGCTCCAGATACTCGAACAGCGGACGCAGCGCATCCGCTATGATGTCTTCCTGCCGCTCCGTCAGCATGGTTTTTTCCTCCTTAGTCCTCCGGCTCTTCGTCCTGCGTCTCTTCCTGTTCTGCTTCCACCAGCTTCCGTGCCTCCTGCTCCGTCAGGCTGTACGCGTCCATGAGATACCATACTGTCAGCTCCGGGATATCGAACGACAGCGCATCATTGCGCTTTCTCTCCAGCTCCGCCTCCCTGTCCGTGACAAAGCTGTCGTCAAAGTCCACAAGAACCTCCTGCTCCGTGTTGAAGTGCTTCCCCTGAAAGGTGTTCGCAAACCACATCACCGCCTTACAGATATCCTGTATGTACCTTACCGCCTCCTGTCTCTGGCGGTTCAGCTCCTGCATCTGATCCTGACGCTCCCCGCAGTATTCCGTCGCCGTCGTGATCTGCCCGTTCTCAAAGCCGTACTTCTTCGTACCGTACCCGAACGACATGGACAAAAGCGACAGCGCAAGCTCGAACGCTTTCGTGATCTGTTCGATCCTGATTTCCGGGTTGTATTCCTGGATTACCTCCTTCTCGGCGGGCAGCTTCTCCCCCATGAGGACAAAGAGCTTTTTCTGCTCCGGCGTCAGCACGGGCTTTCCGTATTCGTCAAATTCGCAGAGCAGCTCATTGACGAGCAGGATCTTCTCCGCTTTGTCGAGGTCGTTAAACAGGACGTTATAGCACAGATCCAGAACCTTTAACGCCGGTATCGCACTGAGCAGCTTCGGCAGTCCGTACCCTTCCATATTGTCGAGGTTGTTCACCTCCGCAACGCGCATGACGGCAAACGGCTTTACCTCCCCGAGCTGCACCGCCGTCTCCAGCTCCTTAAGCTCGTTCCCCCTGTCGTCAAATATGTGCGTCTCCGCCGTGTAGAGCCCGTTCTCCCCGCGCGTAAACAGTACAAGCGTCGTCTGCTTCCTGCCTTTATGTATGCTGCTGCCGGAAAACGCCGCCTCCGTTACGATATTGTTCTCTACGGTCAGCGGAAGAAACGCATCCGCATCCACATAGTTCAGCTTTATCGTTCCGTCCCTGACGCTTCCGTCGTCCATGAACACGGCGTTATCCAGACGGATATAGCACGCCGCCGTTCCGTCCGCAGAGGTCTTTTCCAGCTGTCTTCTGTACTGTGTGTTGAACTCGCTCTCTGCGAGTACCTCCGACACAAACGCCGCCTGTTCGCCGTTCCCCGCATTGATCTCCAGTACCTCACACAGATTCGCGTCATCCGAGCAGACGCGTTTTCCGAAGTTCATCCGCTCCAGCTCATACGTTACCCCGTTCAGTGTCCTGCGCCTGTGAAAATCCTTTATTACCCTGTTTGCGTACCAGTCATCACACACGCCGATCACCGCAAGCGCCTTTTCGTTTACCCTGTACCCCTTTCCCTCAAGATACGATTTTACGCAGCTTTCCATCTTCTCCTCCTTATCTGTCCAGATCAATGTATTCCACAAAATCCAGCCATGTATAGCATTCCGCGTCCCACCAGTCATTGCAGTTGCCGATATTTAAGTCCTCCGGCCTGTCCGGGTGCTTTTCGTCCCACTTCAGCGCGCCGACCGCCTTACGCAGTCTCTCACACCGGCGGCTGATCTTCAGCCTCCCCGTATTGAAAAGCTTATCCACTGTCTTCGGTCTGTCCGCGACCTCATTCTTACGGCAGCCTGAAATATTGCGGAACGGCAGTCCCGCTTTCTTTGCCGCGCTGATCAGCGAGTTGATCATCGTCGTGCTCGCGCTGTCCGGAAATATCCTGTCCACCCGCCCGTATTTCTCCCGGCACATCCCGTAAAACTCTACGAACCTTTCGCAGATCCTGTCCGCGTCTATGTCCGCCGCAAGCGGGATGAACGCCTCCTCCGCCGACCTGAGATCGTGATACCGGTTAAAGTACAGCTTCAGCACAAATGTCGTCATGGAGCCGTTGCCGCCGAAGTCTATTCCCATGGTTACAAGGAACGGCTTCCGCTTCAGTCTCCGCTTTCTTTCGCCGTCCTCCTCATATTCCTCGAACAGCTCCTCCTCGTCATACAGATACGGCTCATTGTCATCCGCAAAGCGCGGGAAGATAATGCCCTCCGCGACCGCCCGCTCTCCCTTTATGTCCCTGCGGTACCAGACGGAATCCTTTCTGTAGGTCGCAAGCACAGCCCTTATCCTTTCATCCGACAGGCTCATATTGTCGGCAAGCGTAAAGTGCCCGTAGTTATAACCGTAACGGGAATCCCGCAGCTGCCGCTCCTCATGGAATCTCAGGATCTCCTCATAGTACCAGTGTTCCTCTTCCTTCGGGTTCAGATCGTGAAATATCTTACGGTCTGCGCTGGAAAGCGTCCTGTCGAACACCTCTTTTAAAAACTTCTCATGGCATTCGTTCGCTTCCGTGACATACGCCATGCCGTAGGTATTTCCCTTTATCAGCTTCTCGTCACCGTCCTTGCCGCCGCCCGACACAAGAACGACCTTTTCCCCCGTTTTGGTCTGTACATAAACGCAGTCGCGGTCCTTGTACTTTCCCTCGCGGCAGCGCCCCTCAAAGTAGTTGAGCAGTCCGTACCCGTCGCAGTCTAAGATATTCAGCTTCGCCGTCGCGTTCGATACCCCTGCGACAAGATGGATCCTGTTTTCATGCGTCTCGAGCAGGGAGCAGAAAACAAGCGTCTGGAGCACGTTCTTTCCCCCTCGCTTGCCGCCCTCGGCTACGTTAAACCAGCTGTACAGGCATCTTTCAAAGTAAGCATATTGCCGTTTAGAAAACGGCGCCGGCTGATTCATCCGTCTCCTCCTCAAAATCCTCTATCCTGCGGTTCTCTGCCGGATGCCGCAGGATGTCCGTTATCGTCTGCATATTCCGTAAAAGCTCTTCCCCGGAATCCTCCCCGACCTCCGCACGGCGGCGCTCATATTCCGCACGGTACTTTCTGCTGTCCATGTCCGCCTGTAACGAATACAGCTCCTTGATATTGCGCAGCGCGCCCGTGATCTGGGAGAGTCCGAGCCGGTCAACCGGTCCTGCTGCCTGTTCTATCGTTTCCTCTTCCTGAATCACCTCTTTTGTCGGCTTTCCGGGAGCTGCGGGATCCTTATATTCCACGGTCTTTGTCTTCGTTTTCTTCCGTACCTGATAGGTTTCCAGCTCCGCAAGCGCCTGTTCTGCCCTGTCTGCCGCCATGTCCGCGATCCCTAAAAGCCTTGCGATCCTGTCCGCGTCCGCGTCGGCAGTCTTCTCCCTGATTTTCCGGCTTGTGTTCAGTTTGTATTCCGTTCTCTTTTTCGACCACTGCCCGGCTGCCGATCTGTCCTTTACGGTCTGTAGCGGAATATTGTACTTTTTTGCGATTTCTTCAAGGCTGCACGGCTTTTTCTTAAGGTCGGTCACATACTCGTTTTCTATCTCCAGCCATGACACTTCCGTTTCCGAACGTTCGCCTTCCGCGTTCGCCTTCGATTCCGAACGCCCGCTTTCCCAATTCTGGTTATTTTTCCATCGCCGCACCGTACCCGGCGGTACTTCCAGCTCTGCGGCAATGTCCTTCAGCTTCATCCCGCCCCGGTACAGCTCAAACGCCTTATCGCTCAATGGATTCTTCCTTGCCGCCACTGTTTTCCCTCCTTTCCCACAGACTAAAAAAGAGCCGGTATGCGGATTTTCTCCACATATCGGCTCTTCGGCGCTCTTGCGTATGAAATTATTATAAGCATTCCGCGCCTGTCCGTCAATCTTTTATGACTGCTGCCGGACGGCTCTTTATCCTGCGTGCTTACGGTTGCACCGGTGCAACT
>CAZVWN010000146.1:0-5713 GCA_964631065.1 uncultured Acetatifactor sp. | reverse complement strand
GGAAATGATGGAGAAACAGCAAAGAACATGAACGGGAAACATTCAATCAGACAGCAGTTTGCGTTGATTTTTATAGGACTGATGGCGGGAACGATTCTTTTGTGCTGGGTTATCAACAATTGCTTTCTGGAGTCGTATTATATCCGCAGTAAAACCAAGGTCATTTATGATGCCTATGATACGATCAGTCAGGCGGCGAAGAGTGATACCTACAGCTCGGAGGCTTTCGTGGACGAACTGGATGAGGTATGCAATATTTACAACATCACGGTCTGCGTCATGGATGCCAACTCTCAGACGAAGTATGTCTCGGGGAACGGCGGCAGGGAGTTGGAGACACAGCTTCTGCGGTATATTTTCGGGTTTCAGGAAAATCCGAAAAAAATGATCGAGGAGAGCGACGACTATGTCATTCAGCGGATGTCCTTCGGCGGCGACGAGTTTCTGCTGATGTACGGGATGCTGGATACGGGAATTTCCTTTATCATGCAGACGCCGGTCGAGAGTATCCGGGAAAGCGTAAAGATTGCGAACCGCTTTTTTGCGTATGCGGGACTTCTGGGAACGGTCGCCGGCGGCATCATTATCTGGGTTGTGACGGGCAGGATCACAAAGCCGATCAAGGCGCTCAACCGTATTTCAGAGCAGATGGTGCATCTGGATTTTGAGGCGAAATATGAGGGGAGCGCAAGGAATGAGATCGGAAAGCTCGGAGAGAATATGAACAAGCTGTCCGCCTCTCTGGAGCAGTCCATCTCAGAGCTGAAGACGGCGAACAACGAGCTGCTGCGGGATATTGAAAAGAAAGAGCAGATTGACGCCATGCGGAAGGAATTTCTCGCAAACGTTTCCCATGAACTGAAAACACCGATCGCTCTGATCCAGGGGTATGCGGAGGGACTTGTGGAGAGCGTCAATGAGGATCCGGAGAGCAGAAGGTTTTACTGTGAGGTCATCATGGATGAGGCGGCGAAGATGAACAGCATGGTGCAGAAGCTTCTGACGCTGAACCAGCTGGAATGCGGAAACGACGTCGTTTCCATGGAGCGTTTTGATATTACCGCACTGATCAGAAATTATCTGCAGTCGGCGGCAATTCTGACGAAGCAGAATGAGATACGGGTTTCCATGGAGGAATATCCTGCCTTTTTTGTCTGGGGAGATGAATGCAAGACGGAAGAGGTATTTATGAATTATTTCTCCAACGCCGTCAATCACTGTGCCGGAGAAAAGCGGATCGTCGTGACGATAACGAAGGGAGAAAAAACGGTCCGGGTCGGGGTCTTTAATACGGGAGAACCGATTCCGGAGGAGGCGCTGCCGCACCTCTGGGAGAAATTTTACAAGGTGGATAAGGCGAGAACAAGGGAGTACGGCGGAAGCGGCGTGGGACTGTCTATCGTGAAGGCGATCATGGAATCCATGAACAGCGGTTACGGTGTGGAAAATTATGAAAATGGCGTGTGCTTCTGGTTTGAACTGGAAGTCTGCTGAAGGATTACGGAAGGAAAGCGGGTAACTTATGAGGGAAGAGGAACAGCTTACCGGGGTGCTTTTAGTCGGCGTGGATACCGGAGAGGAGCAGGATTTTGAGTATTCCATGGAAGAGCTGGCGAGTCTCGCACAGGCTGCGGGAAAGCGGGTTGCGGGAAGTATCGTGCAGCGCATGGAGAAGGTGAATCAGGCGTTCTATATCGGCGCGGGAAAGGTTGCCGAGGTAAAGGAATATGCGGAAATGATCGGAGCGGAGGAGATCCTGTTTGACAATGCCCTGACGCCTTCGCAGATCAGAAATCTGGCAGAAGGCTTAGAACTGCCGATTCTTGACAGAACGAATCTGATTCTGGACATTTTTGCAATGCGGGCAAGGACTGCGGAAGCAAAGCTTCAGGTCGAGACGGCAAGACTGCAGTATATGCTGCCGCGGCTGGTCGGAATGCGGGAGAACTTAAGCCGTCAGGGCGGTACGGGCGGCAGCATGAGCAATAAGGGCGCAGGAGAGACGAAGCTGGAGCTGGACAGACGACGGATCGGGCACAGGATCAGTGAACTGAAAAAAGAGCTTTCCGTTGTGGCAAAGAATCGTGAGACAATGCGGAAACGGCGCGGACAGTCAGGCATTCCGCAGGTCGCACTTGTCGGGTATACGAATGCCGGGAAATCGACGATCTTAAACAGACTTGTCGATCAATACGGGGAGCGCAGGGAAAAGACCGTCATGGAGAAGGATATGCTGTTTGCTACGCTGGATACGTCCGTGCGAAGCATCCGGGCGGGAGAGAACAGACCGTTCTTTCTTGTGGATACCGTCGGCTTTATCCATAAGCTGCCGCACGGTCTGGTAAAAGCGTTCCGCTCTACACTGGAGGAGGTCTGTTCTGCGGATCTGCTGGTTCAGGTCGTCGATTTCTCGGATCCGCATTTTAAACAGCAGATGGAAGTTACGGCACAGACCTTAAAAGAGCTGGAAGCGGGCGGAATCCCGCAGATCGTCGTATACAATAAGGCGGATAAGTGCGCGCAGGAGCGGCTTCCGAGGGTGACGGGCAATCAGATTTATATGGCGGCAGGAAAGGACTGCGGCATCGAAGAGCTTGCGGGGATGATCGGGGATATTTTATATCGTGACCGTGTTGCGGCGGAATTTCTGCTGCCGTATGACAGCGGCAGTGCGTTGTCTTATTTTATGGAGCATGCAACCGTGCAGGAGCAGGAATATCTGCCGGAGGGAGTCAGGCTTCGCGCAAGCTGCCGCAGACGTGACATGGAAAAATATCGGGAATATTTGTGCAGGGAAGGAGAAGGAGAGAATGAGTGAAAAATGGTGGAAGGATGCGGTGATCTATCAGATTTACCCGCGCAGCTTTCAGGACAGTAACGGGGACGGCATCGGCGATCTTCAGGGAATCATCAGCAGACTGGATTATCTGCAGGAGCTTGGGATAAATGCAATCTGGCTGTCGCCTGTCTGCAGATCTCCGCAGTGTGACAACGGGTATGACATATCCGATTATCAGGATATTGATCCGATGTTCGGAAAACTGTCGGATATGGAAGAACTGATTGACGAGGCGCGAAAGCGCGGTATCCGGATCATTCTGGATCTTGTTCTGAATCATTCCTCGGACGAACACCCATGGTTTCTGGAGGCAAAGAAGAGCAGGGAGAATCCGTATCATGATTTTTACGTCTGGCGGGACGGCAAAAGAGATGTGCCGCCGAACGATATGCGCGCATGCTTCGGCGGCTCTGCGTGGGAATGGGTGGAGGAGCTTGGGCAATATTATTTTCACCAGTTTGCGGTAAAACAGCCTGATTTAAACTGGGACAACCCGAAGCTTCGTGAGCGGATTTATGAAATGATCAACTGGTGGATGGAGAAGGGGGTCGGGGGATTCCGACTGGATGTCATTGACCAGATTGCCAAGGAGCCGGATCTGCATATTACGGGAAACGGTCCGAGACTGCATGAATTTTTAAGGGAACTGAGTGAAAAGACATTTCAGCACGGAGATATCGTTACGGTCGGGGAAGCGTGGGGGGCGAACACGGAGAACGCGAAGCTGTACAGCGCGCCGGACGGCAGCGAGCTTTCGATGGTCTTTCAGTTTGAGCATATCATGCTGGATCAGATGCCGGGAAAGGAAAAGTGGGATCTGTGTCCGCTGGAGCTGAAAAGTCTGAAGGATGTCTTTGAAAAATGGCAGAAGGCGCTCTATCAGTGCGGGTGGAACAGTCTTTTCTGGAACAACCACGATCTGCCGAGAATCGTATCGCGCTGGGGAAATGACGGCGAATACAGGGAACAGTCCGCGAAAATGCTGGCGACGCTGCTTCACGGGCTGCAGGGAACGCCGTATATTTATCAGGGAGAAGAGCTCGGTATGACAAATGCGGCGTTTGCACCGGAGGATTACAGGGATATTGAATCCGTCAATATGTATGAAGAGCGGATTTTAAAATATCCGAAGGAGGAGGTACTTGCCTCGCTTCATGCGAAAAGCCGGGATAATGCACGGACGCCGATGCAGTGGTCGGATGAACTCTATGCGGGATTTTCCGAGGCAGAGCCATGGATCAGAGTGAATGATAATTATCGCGAGATCAATGCGAAGGCGCAGCTTGCGGATGAACATTCGATCTTTCATTATTATAGAAGACTGATTGCACTCCGCAGGAAATATCCTGTCTTCAGAGACGGCAGCTTTGAACTGCTTTACAGGGAGCATCCCGATCTGTTTGTCTATGAAAGAAAGACGGAAAAAGAACGGCTGCTTGTGGTATGCAATTTCCATGAAAAGGAAGTGGAGTTTGCGCTGCCGGAGGAATGGCGGGAGAACGGCAGATGTCTTCTGAAAAATTATGAGGACAGCCGGGAAGGAGAGCTGCGTCCGTATGAGGCGGCGGTCTATTATCGCGGGCAGCTTCCGAAGTAAACGGTTTACGGGGAAACGCCCGGAAGTCCTCGCAGGACAGCATGGAAACCGATACGGAAACGGGAGGGGATTTCAAGAGCTGATTGCGGGGAAGGGTGATTGACTGACGGCGGGATGTGGTGTATGATTAGGAAGAAAGAAACATAACGTATCGGAAAGATGTATGGATACGGAAAAGTGAAACGGTAAATAACGGCGTCGGAAACGGCGTCGGGATGGCTGAGAGGGCGAGTATGAGGAAGAAAATGGTTGCAGCGGCTATGGCGGCGTTGCTGTGTCTGGGTACGACCGGATGCGGAGAAAACACGATTCCGAACCTGACGGAGAATGAGCTGCAGATGATCGGCGAGTACACGGCAGTAACACTGATGAAATATGATGCGAACCGCAGGAGCAGACTGGTAGAGCTTCCGCAGGAACAGGAATCCGCAGAGAAGCCGCAGGAAATTCCGGAAACAGAGGAGACTTTGCAGGAACCGGAAGTGCCTTCCGGAATGGGAGAAACGGAGGATACACCCGTGATCGACAGGACGGACGATGCGGAGTCCGGAAGCATGGAAGAGGTGCTTGCGCTCCCGGAGGGGATCAGTGTCAGCTACGCGGGGCTGGAGGTGTGCGATGTATATCCGAATGCGGAGGAGCAGGGGTATTTTGTGTTGCGTGCAACGGAAGGAAAGAAGCTTCTGATACTCAGGTTCAGCCTCTTTAACGGATCCGGGCAGGAACAGACGGCAGACATTGCGTCTCAGCCGGCGGAATTCAGGGTTACGGTCAATGAGAGTTATACCAGAAATGCGCTGCCGTCACTGCTTTTGGACGATCTGGCTGCCTTTCGGGACACGCTTCCGGCAGGAGAGACGAGGGAGGCGGTTCTGGTGATAGAGGTCGGAGAGCAGAGCGGGGAAGAAATCGGGACTGTTTCTTTAAAACTGAAAAATGATGCAAAAACATACACAATTCAGCTTTTGTAAGGATATAAACTGTAAAAAGTTTAGACCGGTAAAGCGTAAAAACAGCCGAGAATGCCTGTAAATACAGCGTTTTCGGCTGTTTTGATAAATTGTTCAAAAAAATTACAAAAAATATCAAATTTAGTGTTGACAACCGACCGACAGGGTGATATACTCAATTTCGTTGCTGCGGAACACACGATAACAACGAAAAAGATTTAAAAAAATCGAAAAAAGTTGTTGACAGACGAATGAAGATGTGATAATCTAAATAAGCTGTCGCGTGAGACAACAGCACGAAAACAGCGAAGCACTTTGACAACTGAA
>CAZVWN010000145.1:2660-5727 GCA_964631065.1 uncultured Acetatifactor sp. | reverse complement strand
TTCCGCAGAAGAACGCTACGGCGATACCTACAACTTTACCTACCCTACGGATCTGACGGGCAGCATTACGCAAAGATCCTTAGACGCGCATATCGAAGGTCCTGCAAGCGCGGTATACGCAGGCTCCTTTACGCATACCGCAGAACTCAATTACAGCGCGGATCTTATCTCCGGCGACGACCCGGGCTTTGTATTGACTTATTATGACAGTGAGAAAAAGCCTGTTTCCGGCGTCCCCACTGCCCCCGGAAGTTATACGGTGAAATGTACGATTACAAACGGCAACTATAAATTAATCTGCGAGGATAAGGCATTTACGATTACAAAGGCAAAACCGGCTTACACAGGCTTATATCCTACCGTAAAGCTGCGCTACAATTTTACGGGGACGCGGACCATTACGGCGGCTGATTTCGGGATCACGGCGCCCGGAACCCTGAAGATTACCAAAATTACCGATAATAAGAGCATTCTCGTCTCAGATTCCGATGTCGGCGATGCGTTTCCGTATTCGTTTACGATCGCCGACAGGGTAAATCAGGCAGACTGGGCACGCATCGACTTTACCTTTACGCCCGATGATGAAAATTATGAGGCGCTGAACGGAAGCCTTAAAATTGAGCTGACCGGACTGACCGAGATCGCTTCCTCCGACCTTTCCGTCTCCATGGAAAGCATCACATACGGAGAGTCTCTCGCCGATCCGACGGTAAGCTTTGACAGCTCCGGATATCCGGATATCGACCTGACGGACGGCGCATGGAGCTATTATTATAAGGGAACGACCTTTGCGCCGGATGCCACAAGCGTTTATGAGTCCTTCGATAAGCCGACCAACCCCGGAAATTATACCGTTACGGCGACCTACAGCTGTGCAACGCATACCGGAACGGTAACGGCGGATTTTTCCATCGCAAGAAAGCAGCTCTCCTATACGGGGATTGCGCCGAAGAACAAGGTGTATGACGGTACGGTCAATGCCGGACTTGAGGGAAGCCTTTCCTATGAGGGCGTGCTCACCGGCGACACGGTCATTCCCTCTACGGCGCTGGCGGCGACACAGCCCGTTTTCTTCTTCGAGAACGCGGACGCGGGAACCGGAAAAAAAGTATTTCTGAAAAATGCGGACGGCTCCGCGTTAGACATTACCATGGCAGGACCGTCGGCATGGAAGTATCTCGCCCCCGAAGCCCTTCCCGAATATACGGCTGACATCACGCCGCAGGCGGTCGGCTTCAACGCATATACGAATGTGACCACGGATTTCGACAAGGTTTACGACGGAAGCTGCGACGCTCCGGATGTCACCGTGACCTTCAAGGGCGTGGAGCGGGACGGCACGGTAACCGTAACCTTTACGGGAAATACCTTCTCCGATAAAAATGTCGGAACCGATAAGGCGTATACCCTCGGCACGGCAGTCTCCGAGACCAATCTCGCAAATTACGAGCTGGTTTCTCCGAAAATAACGGGAGCGGTCACGCAGCGCGACCTGACGGTTTCCATTGAAGGACCGGAAAGCGTGGTTTACGGGGAAGACTTTAGTCATACCGCAAAGGTACTCTCCGGTCAGCAGCCGGGAGACAGCTACGAGGATCTCAGACTGCGGATCCGCTATTATACGCCGGATCACAGGAATACCTATGATGCCGTTACGAAGGCAGGGACATACGAGCCGTATGTTACCATGGGCAACAGGAATTACAATCTGATCGTAACAGGCGGGCCGGAGAGCTTTACCATTATTCAGGCAACGCCCACGCTCAACACGTACTTCGAGCCGCTGTACCGTTATGATGATACCTCGACCCATATGCTGACGCTGGAGGATCTCAACCCGTCGGTACCGGGAGCAATTCATCTCCTCTCCTACTCGGATCTTTTGGATGCAGCCTCCACGGATCATCTGCTCGCCGCAAGACCGACAACGGACGACGAAAACTATATCTCGTTTGCACTGCGCGAGGGACTGACGCCGGAGGACGAAGACCGCTGGGCGCTGATCAAATTTCAGTTTGCACCTTCAGACCGCAATTACAGAAGTGTCAGCGGAACGCTGCTGCTTCGGGTATCGACAAAGTATCCGATCAACGACATCACCGTTTCCGTTGCGGACGCTACCTACGGGGGAACACCCGTAAATCCTGTCGGCAGCTTCGACGTTTCCGCGCTCTCGGACTTCGACGATACAAACGGTACGTGGACCTTTGAATATAACGGCTATTTCTTTGACAGAGAGACAAACCGCACCTTCTACGAGTCCACGGAGGCGCCTACGCTTCCCGGAGAGTACCGCCTCACCGCGACCTATGAGAGCGATTCGCACAAGGGCTTTACGCGGATACATTTTACGATCCGCAAAAAGGAGCTTTCTTACACGGGACTTACCGCAAGGAAGCCCTACGACGGGCTGACGGCTGTTTCCTTTACGGACGACAGCAGCCTTGCCTATGACGGTGTCGTAGACGGCGATATTCTGGACGCGCCTCTTAACTACCGCACAGAGGGCGTAACCTATACCTTCGCCGACGCAAAGATCGGAAGCGGAAAGCAGATCCTGACGAATTACGGTGAGAAGAATACGCTTTCCGGTCAGGATGCCTGGAAATACACGCTGGGAGAGTTTGTCCTCACGGGCGACATCACAGCCCCGGAGATTCCCGTCCTCTGGGATTCTTCGGAGTATATGCTGGTCAGCGCTGACACGGATGCGGAATACGCGGCGCTGCTCGCATCCCTTCCGGAGGGGCTGTACGCAGACGTAGCGGCGCTTAAAAATGCCCTGTACAACGCAGCGTTAAACGGCTTTACGCTCTCCGACGGATATACCTTCCGCACACTGTTCTACGATTTCCAGGTATGGACGCGGAACGCGGACGGCTCGCAGGGCACACGGATTTTCGACAGTGCGGCGGACATCCTGCTCCCGTATCCCACAGGAACGGATCAGAGCATTACCTTTGTTCTGGTACACATGCTGCCGGACGGCAGTATCGAGACCATTCCCGTCGTCAACACGGCGCACGGCATCCGCTTTACGACCGCTTCCACAAGCCCGTTCGTTCTC
>CAZVWN010000145.1:0-2560 GCA_964631065.1 uncultured Acetatifactor sp. | reverse complement strand
CCGCCGACCGCACGAAACGATCAGGACGAAGCAGCGTCCTCCGATTCCTCATCCGTCAAAACGGACAGCGAAAAAGACCGGACGGAAGACTCCGGGTCTGCTTCCGCTGACACGGATACCACGTCGCAGAAAGAGGAAGCTCCTTCCCCGGAAGACGGCGAAGAACAGACGGACGGTGAAACCGATGCCGTCGTGATTCCTGCGGACGAAAAAGGCGCAGACAGCAGCCATATCGTGCCTGTCATTCTCCTCATTGTCCTGCTTCTTGGCGCAGGTACGGTCTGTGTCGTACTTGCCGTCAGAAAGCGGAAGGAGACGGAAGAATAAGGTAAAAAACAGAAGAATCATCAAAAAAGTAAGACCGGTCGCGCATGACCGGTCTTACTTTTTTATTTGAGAGCGCTCCGCTGTTAAAGATCCGTAATCGGACTGTACAGATAGATCATTTCATAATTTTCCCTGAAACAGTAACTGACCGTCTTCTCCTTCTGGTCATAGACAATGCTCCAGACGGAAATCTCAAATTCCTCTCCCATCTTACCCTGACTCACCTTTTGCAGGGCATCCTTCATATGCACCGCGCTGTCGATGCGCTTCTCTGCCAGCTCATTTTCAAGGATTTCAAAGCGCCGCTTCGACTGTTCGCTGCCGATTCCCTTCTTTTCCCCTTCCGTCAGGAAAAAGTTTGTCACGATCGGCGTCTCCGTAACAGAAAGCACATCATCAACGTATTCGACGACCACACTGTTTCCCTTTGCGTCCGCAATGGCAAGATGATGCATCAGCCCCGCCGAGCTGTGCATATCGTACTGCTCCAGCAGCGCCACCGCCTCGTCCACGTCCGCCGCCCTGTCCAGAAGAAGCCTGATCGCCGTCGTTGTCGTCAGACTGATCTTCCCGGTATCCTGATCCGTTCCCTCCGGAACGTCGATCATCAGATCAGCGACACACAGTCCCTTTTCATTCATCCCATCCAGCGGAACATAGATTGCAGCAAGCGACAGCATCTGATTCAGAAATCCTTCCGGCAGATATCCTTCCCCGAAATCGAGATAATCCAGATTACAGGTCGATACGGAAGCATAGCCGTCGCGCGGCTTTGTTGTAACGATCATCGCCGTACAGTCTTTCCAGTCATAATTTCTCCCGAAATAAAGCTCTCCCGATTCCGTCTGTGCCTGAATCGTACTGCAGCCCTGCGCCTTTGTCTCGGGTTCCACCTTATAAAAGCCGTGCGACAGAAATTCCGTCAGATACGCGCCGACCTCCGCATCCGACGCCGCGCCCCCCTGCGCGAGGAATTCCTCAAAGCCGTAATCTCCGACATACGTCATCGCATACAGACCCTCGTCCAGCTTTTCAATGGAACGCATCGCTGCAAGCTGCTCCCGAAACAGAAAATATGCACCGGCAGACAGCACCAGCGCCAGAATGACAATCGCTCCGACGATCCTTGTGATCATTTTCCCTGCTCTTTTCATTTTTTCGATTCTCCCCCTTTTAAATCATTTGTTATAGAAATATTACCACCTATCCTGTCCCTTGTCCATTCTTTTTCCCCCGCCGCTTCCGCACGGATATTTTATTTTTCCGCGTCTGACGGATGCACCCAAACCGGATATTCCTCATATGATAACGTAAAATATCATTTTATTATCAGGAGGTAACTTTTATGCCTACTTTTACCAATCAGGCACAGCTGTCCTACAACGGGATCACGACCAATTCCAACATCGCACGCGGAGAAATCGTCGAGGTACTCTCCGCCGCCAAGAACAGTCTCTCCTCCGTCTATTCTGCTGACGGAACACAGACCTATATTATCAGCCTTGTCAATTCCGGCAATACCGCGTACACGAATCTGACCGTTACGGATGATCTCGGCGCGTATACCTTTACGCCCTCCACGGGAACCGTCTCCGCTACCCTGCGGCCTCTGACCTATACGGCAGGCAGCATTCAATATTATCAGAACGGTGTGCTGCAGGCTTCTCCCGCAGTATCCGTTACCAACGGACTGACCATTACGGGCATCGGCGTCCCCGCATGCGGCAGCACCGTCATTATTTATCAGGCTGCCGTCAATGATTTCGCAGATCTCTCTTCCGGCGGAACCATCACCAACACCGCTACGGTCAGCGGCAGCGAGCTCGGCAGCAGCCTCACGGTTTCCCACACAACCACCGCGCTCAGCCGCCCGTATCTGACGATCTTTAAGAGCGTATCGCCCACACAGGTAGCGGAAAACGGACAGCTGACCTACACCTTTGAGATCCAGAACCTTGGAAATACTGCCGCTCTGTCGTCTGACAATGTACAGATTCAGGACACCTTCGATCCGACCCTGTCTAATCTGACCGTTACCTACAACGGCTCCGTACTGTCTTCCGACAATTATTCCTACAACGCCCTCACAGGCGTTTTCGCGACAGATGCCGGCATCATCACCGTTCCTGCCGCCACCTATACGCAGAATCCTGTCACCGGCGAGAGAACCACCACGCCCGGAACAGCCGTCGTAACCGTCAGCGGAAACATTTAACCATAATTGCTCCGCAAT
>CAZVWN010000144.1:0-5757 GCA_964631065.1 uncultured Acetatifactor sp. | reverse complement strand
CTTATTTACCCCTTCAGCTCCGCAATGTACCGTCTCAGCGCATCCCGCCAGTCCGGCAGTCTCTCAAAGCCCGCCTGTGTCAGCTTTTCCTTGCTCATGCGGCTGTTCGCGGGACGTCCCGCCTTCGCGCCGTATTCCGCCGTGCTGACCGGAAGCACCTTCATGCTGATTCCCGCCTCTTCAAAGATCGCGCATGCAAATTCATACCAGGAGCAGAAGCCCTCGTTCGTCGCATGATAAATACCGTACTTCTCCGTGAGGATCATGTCAACCAGAAGCCTTGCAAGGTCAAAGGTATATGTCGGGGATCCGAACTGATCGTCCACGACCTTCAGGGTATCGTGCGTCTCGGACAGCTTCAGCATCGTCTTTACGAAATTCTTTCCGTTGATGCCGAATACCCATGCGATACGGACGATAAAATACTTCTCCAGCTGTTCCTGTACGGCAAGCTCGCCCTCATATTTCGTCTGCCCGTACACGCTCTTCGGCGCGCGTGCATCCTCCGGCTCCCATGGACGCTCTCCCGTACCGTCAAACACATAGTCCGTGCTGATATACAGCATTTTGATGTCAAGCTCCTTACAGGCCCTCGCGATATTTCCCGTTCCTTCCGCGTTCACCCGTCTGCATACCGCTTCATTTTCCTCTGCGGCATCCACTGCCGTATACGCCGCGCAGTGGATCACCGCATCCGGAGCAGCTTCCCCGATCACGTTCCGCACGCTCGCCGCATCCGTGATATCCATCTCTTCAATATCAACGCCGACCGCTTCCAGTCCTCTTTTTTCAAGCTCCTTTACCACATCATAGCCGAGCTGACCCTTTACACCCGTTACCAGAACCTTCATCGCTGTCTTCATCCTTTCTGCTGTCAAAAAGGGCGCCTCCAAAAAGGAAGCGCCCCTCGGGTTACTCTTTCCTGTTTTACTCTTCTACGGGAGCGGCTGCTTCCTCTTCCACTTCCACGTTTTCCTCAAAACTGATCTTGTCTTCCACGCCCTCTTCAAGAGAAACCGTTTCGACCTCATCCGTGCTGAGCTTCGTGTTGCGGTATCTCTTCATACCGGTTCCCACAGGGATCAGCTTACCGATGATAACATTCTCCTTCAGTCCGATCAGGTTATCGACCTTACCCTTGATCGCAGCCTCCGTCAGAACCTTCGTCGTCTCCTGGAAGGATGCCGCCGACAGGAAGGAATTGGTTGCAAGCGCCGCCTTTGTGATACCGAGCAGTACCTGCTTGCCGTCCGCCGGCTCCTTGCCCTGTGCGATCAGCTCCTCGTTCATATCCTCGTAATCAAGGACGTCAACCAGTGTGCCGGGCAGGAAATCCGTATCGCCGTTATTCTCAATGCGGACCTTCTTCAGCATCTGGCGCACGATCACCTCGATATGCTTATCCGCGATATCAACACCCTGCAGACGGTATACACGCTGTACCTCGCGGAGCATGTAATCCTGAACGGCGCGGATACCCTTGATCTTCAGCAGATCATGCGGGTTTACGCTACCCTCGGTCAGCTCATCGCCCGCCTCAAGCATCTGTCCGTCAAGCGCCTTGATACGGGAGCCGTAAGGAATCAGGTACGCCTTGGATTCTCCCGTCTCTTCATTAGAAATGACAACCTCACGCTTCTTCTTGGTATCCCTGATCTCCGCCTTTCCGGAAAACTCCGCGATGATCGCAAGACCCTTCGGCTTTCTCGCCTCGAAAAGCTCCTCGACACGGGGAAGACCCTGCGTGATATCATCACCCGCCACACCGCCGGTGTGGAAGGTTCTCATCGTCAGCTGTGTACCGGGCTCACCGATGGACTGCGCTGCGATGATGCCGACTGCCTCGCCGACCTGTACCGCCTCGCCGGTCGCCATGTTCGCGCCGTAACACTTTGCACAGATCCCGACATGGGAACGGCAAGTGAGAATGGTACGGATCTTCACCGACTCAACCGGCTGACCGTCCTTATCCACGCCTACGCTTAAGATCCTTGCCGCGCGGCTCGGTGTGATCATGTGGTTATGCTTCACGATCATGTTGCCGTCTCTATCGTAAATATCCTCACAGGAATATCTTCCCGTGATTCTGTCCTTCAGACTCTCGATCGTCTCCTTGCCGTCCATGAACGCCTTGACAACGATTCCCGGAATCTCCGTTCTGCCCTCGCTGCAGTCCGTCTCACGGATGGAAAGCTCCTGTGATACGTCTACCATTCGTCTCGTCAGATAACCGGAGTCCGCAGTACGCAGAGCGGTATCGGACAGACCCTTACGCGCGCCGTGCGCCGACATGAAGTACTCCAGTACGTCAAGACCCTCACGGAAGTTTGACTTGATCGGCAGTTCGATGGTACGTCCGGTCGTATCCGCCATCAGTCCGCGCATACCCGCAAGCTGCTTGATCTGCTGGTTGGAACCACGGGCTCCGGAGTCCGCCATCATGTAAATGTTATTATACTTATCCAGACCCGCGAGCAGAACCTCCGTCAGCTCCTTATCCGTCTCCGTCCACGTCTCGACAACGGCACGGTAACGCTCCTCCTCCGTGATCAGTCCGCGGCGGAAGTTTGCGGAAATCCTGTCAACGGTAGCCTGTGCGGCTGCCAGCATTTCCGGCTTCTTTGCCGGCACGGTCATATCCGAAATGGAAACCGTCATTGCGGCTCTCGTCGAATACTTATAACCGATGCTCTTTACGTCATCGAGAACCTCTGCCGTCTTTACCGCTCCATGGGTATTGATAACCTTCTCAAGGATCTGCTTGAGCTGCTTCTTGCCGACATGGAAATCCACCTCCGGCTTTAAGAACTCCTCGGGGTTTGATCTGTCTACATACCCCAGATCCTGCGGCAGGATCTCGTTGAAGATAAAGCGTCCCAGCGTGGATTCCACATTGCCCGTGATGATCTCGCCGTCCGCATTCTTCCTGGAAACACGCACCGTGATCCGGGAATGCAGCGTACACGCCTTATTTTCATAAGCAAGGATTGCCTCGTTTACGCTTCTGAAGAACTTACCCTCGCCGACAGCGCCGGGTCTCTCCTGCGTCAGATAGTAAATGCCGAGTACCATATCCTGAGACGGAACGGCAACGGGACCGCCGTCGGAGGGCTTTAACAGGTTGTTCGGCGACAGCAGCAGGAAACGGCACTCCGCCTGTGCCTCAACGGACAGCGGAAGATGCACTGCCATCTGGTCTCCGTCGAAGTCCGCGTTAAATGCGGTACAGACGAGCGGATGCAGCTTGATCGCCTTACCCTCGACAAGGATCGGCTCGAACGCCTGAATGCCCAGTCTGTGCAGTGTCGGTGCACGGTTCAGCATAACGGGATGCTCCTTGATGACCTCTTCCAGCACATCCCAGACCTGCGTATCCATCTTATCTACAAGCTTCTTCGCATTCTTGATATTCTGGCTGATTCCCTTCGCGACAAGCTCCTTCATTACGAAAGGCTTAAACAGCTCGATCGCCATCTCCTTCGGCAGACCGCACTGGTAGATCTTTAACTCGGGACCTACGACGATAACGGAACGTCCGGAATAGTCGACACGCTTACCGAGCAGGTTCTGACGGAAACGTCCGGACTTACCCTTGAGCATGTCGGACAGGGACTTCAGCGCCCGGTTTCCGGGACCCGTTACGGGACGTCCTCTCCTGCCGTTATCGATCAGCGCGTCCACAGCCTCCTGCAGCATTCTCTTCTCATTGCGGACAATGATATCGGGAGCGCCCAGCTCGAGCAGTCTCTTCAGACGGTTGTTTCTGTTGATGATCCTTCTGTACAGATCGTTTAAGTCGGAGGTCGCAAAACGTCCGCCGTCGAGCTGTACCATCGGACGGATATCGGGCGGGATGACGGGAATGACATCCATGATCATCCACTCCGGTCTGTTGCCGGACTCACGGAACGCCTCGACAACCTCAAGTCTCTTGATGATACGCGCGCGCTTCTGTCCGGAGGATTCCTTTAATCCGGTCTTAAGCTCCTCTGCGTCCTTCTCCAGATCGATCGCCTGTAAAAGCTCCTTGATCGCCTCTGCGCCCATGCCGACACGGAACTTATTGCCGTAATTCTCCCGCGCGTCCTGATACTCCTTCTCGGAGAGGATCTGCTTGTATTCCAGTCCTGTCTCCCCTGCATCCAGAACGATATAGGATGCAAAGTACAGTACCTTCTCCAGCACTCTGGGCGACAGATCAAGGATCAGTCCCATACGGCTGGGGATTCCCTTAAAATACCAGATATGGGAAACGGGAGCCGCAAGCTCGATATGTCCCATACGCTCTCTTCTCACGCTGGACTTCGTAACCTCAACGCCGCAGCGGTCGCAGACAACACCCTTGTATCTGATCTTCTTATACTTACCGCAATGACATTCCCAGTCCTTGCTGGGTCCGAAGATCCTCTCACAGAACAGACCGTCCCGCTCGGGCTTTAAGGTTCTGTAGTTGATCGTCTCCGGCTTTAAGACCTCGCCGTGAGACCACTCGCGGATCTTTTCCGGCGAAGCCAGCCCGATCTTTATGGCATCAAATGTCATAGGCTGATAGCTTGTTTCATTCTTTACTTCTGACATCAAAGGCACTCCCTTCTATTCTTCTTAGAACTCGTCTCCGTCCTCGAAATCCTCTGCTTCCTCATCGAAGTCCGAATCGTCGAAGTCGTCGTCTTCCTCCACACTGGTCAGCTCGCCGCTCTCGTCGTCGAACTGCTGTGCCTGATAGCCCATCCTGCCAAGGGAATCCTTGTTGTAATCGTCGTCATACTTGCGATCCCCTTCCATCTCATAACGGTAATCCGTATCGCCGTAATCGATCGTCTCCATGATCTCTACTTCCGTCTGATCCTCACGGAGCACTCTCACATCCAGTCCGAGCGCCTGCAGCTCCTTTAACAGAACCTTGAAGGATTCCGGAATACCCGGCTCAGGGATATTGTCTCCCTTGATGATCGCTTCGTAGGTCTTTACACGGCCGACAACATCATCCGACTTCACCGTCAGGATCTCCTGCAGCGTGTAGGATGCGCCGTATGCCTCCAGCGCCCAAACCTCCATCTCTCCGAAACGCTGTCCGCCGAACTGTGCCTTACCGCCCAGAGGCTGCTGCGTAACGAGGGAGTACGGTCCGGTAGAACGCGCATGGATCTTATCGTCTACCAGATGGTGCAGCTTCAGATAGTGCATATGTCCGATCGTAACGGGACTGTCGAAAAACTCTCCGGTACGCCCGTCGCGCAGACGGACCTTACCGTCTCTGGAGATCGGAACACCCTTCCAGACGCTTCTGTGTGCCCTGTTTTCTGACAGATACGAGATGACCTCGGGCAGCATTTCCTCTTTATACAGGCTCTCGAAGGTCTCCCCGTTCCAGTCCTTTCCGCCGTCCGCAGTCTTTGTTCTTCCTTCCGCCTTCCACTCCTCTGCTTCCGCAGCGTCGAAGGGCAGATTGACATAATCATTCGCCAGATCAAGCGTGTCCATGATGTCATGCTCGTTCGCACCGTCAAATACCGGCGTTGCAACATTAAAGCCGAGCGCCTTTGCCGCAAGGGAAAGGTGGATCTCAAGCACCTGACCGATATTCATACGGGACGGCACGCCCAGAGGATTCAGCACGATATCCAACGGACGACCGTTGGGCAGATACGGCATATCCTCAACGGGAAGCACGCGGGAAACGACACCCTTGTTACCGTGACGTCCTGCCATCTTGTCGCCGACGGAAATCTTTCTCTTCTGTGCAATATAGATACG
>CAZVWN010000143.1:0-5776 GCA_964631065.1 uncultured Acetatifactor sp. | reverse complement strand
GGACTTACAATTTCATAAAATATGCCTGTAAAGAACAAGAAGTCATCAGAAAAATCCGGTCATGGCGGCGTACAGGACCGGATGCGGAGGAGAGCATGAGCGGAGAGATGAGAAGAAAAACAGGCAGTCTGAAGATCATGGCTGCAACAATACTGCCGGTATTGGCTGCAGCCTTCTTTTTTTCGGCGACGGTAAAGAGTATGACAGAGCCGGACATCGCGGAGGCGGAAGGGTATTACCGGGAGAGGGAGGAGATACTTGTCCGGGAGGTCAGGTCGTTTCTGGACGCGTCCGGATACAAAAACAGCGGCGTGATGCTGACGCGTATTGTGGATGCGGACGGAAGCCGCAGCTATACGCTTTCCGTTCACCATGCGGATCTGGAAAAGGCACAGGATGGGGAGTCTGCCGTTTTGCTTTCGGGGATTTCCGAATTGGAATTTTCAGGGGAGGGCATCTTATTCAGAGTGCTTTTGAACGGTGCGGAAGCGGATATCCGGGAATAAAAGCAATGACTTTTAGAGAAAAACAGGGTATACTTATCGTAACGATTCAGCCCTCTGTTCGCAAAAGCGCTGTTTCGCAGCTCTGTTTTGTGAATGCGGGTACTTCGCCATATGAATTTCAGCAGATGGGTACTGTCATGCGGTATGCTTTCGCATCTGTCGGAAATCTGCATGGCGCTGAATGGTTATAAAAATATCGGCTATGGCAGTCGGATAAGGAGGAGAACGACAGATGGCATGGATACCGAAGCCGCAGGAAATTTATCGGCATTTTAAAGGAAATCTGTATCAGATTCTGACACTGGCGGAGCATACGGAGACGGGGGAGCAGCTCGTTGTCTACCAGGCGCTGTACGGGGAATACCGGATTTATGCGAGAGCGCTTTCGCAGTTTGTAAGCAGGGTGGACAGAAAGAAGTATCCGGATGCGGCGCAGGAGTTCCGGTTTGAGCCGGTTTCTGCGGGAGCGCAGGGCGGCGCTTCCGCGAATGCGGATACGGTCGGAAATGCAGCGCCGGAAGCTGTCAGTACGAAAACGGACAGCGCATCCGGAGAGGGAAATGCCGCGTCTGCCGGTAGGGGAACGGAAAGGAACGCCGCGCTTGAAGGGGAAGAAACGGGAAGTTCTGCCGCGTCGGAAGAAAGCGATGCCGACGGAGAAGCATCACTTGATCCGTTGATTTTAGAGTTTCTGGACGCAGACAGTTACGAACAGCGGCTGAATATCCTTGCGGCGCTGCATCACAGGATCACGGATGAGATGATTACGACGATGGCGGTTGCGGCGGATGTGGAAATTGCGGACGGCGATACACAGGAGCGGTATGAGGCATTAAAGAACTGTCTGCTGACGCTGGAGCGATACGAGTGTAACCGGCTGCGGTAGAAGGGCGGGAACAAAGGTGCGCTGCCCCTCGCCGGAAAGACCGGAAGAGAAGAAACGGATCGGAAACGGAAAGACCGGAAGAGAAAAGCCGGATCGGAAACGGAAGCGGTATCGGCAGGAAGGGCAGAAAGGGAGGGCGCACGACATGGCGGAAAAAAGACAGGAAAACACGGAACAGACGCTTGTGATCGGGGTCTCGGCGCGGACATTGTTCGATCTGACTTATGAGAACCGCATATTTGAGACAAAGGGACTGGAAGCGTATTGCAGATATCAGGTGGCGCATGAGCAGGAGGTTTTAAAGCCGGGACCGGGATTCCGGCTGATCCGTTCCTTGCTTCGGCTGAATGACTGTGCGCCGCAGAGAGAGCGGATCGAGGTCGTTATCATGTCGCATAACAGTCCGGATACCTCGCTGCGGGTCTTTCATTCGATAGAGCATTACGGGCTGCCGATCACGCGCTCCGTACTGGTCAGCGGCGCTTCCCTTGCGCCTTATCTTGCGGCATTCGGGACGGATCTGTTTCTCTCGGCGTGCGAGGAGGATGTGCAGTGCGCCATCGACAGCGGCATCGCCGCGGGCATCATCTGTACGGAGAGCGCGCAATGCGGCGTACCGAAACGGCAGAGCGCAGGAGAGGGGGAAATTGTGCCGCTGTCTGCGGGGCAGATCCGGATTGCGTTCGACGGGGATGCCGTGCTCTTTGCGGGAGAATCGGAAGAAATTTTCCGCAGGGAAGGACTGGAGGCGTTCGAGGAAAATGAGAGAGTGCACGCGAGAGAGCCGCTTGGGGAAGGACCTTTTGCGAAGTTTTTAAAGAAGCTTGCCGCCCTGCAGCAGGAGCTTGGGCGGGAAAGCTGTCCCGTCCGGACGGCGCTTGTCACCTCGCGCAGCGCGCCGGCGCATGAGCGGGTCATCCGTACCCTGCGCGCATGGAATGTCTGGGTGGACGAGGCGTTTTTCTTAGGCGGGATGGAGAAAAGAGAGGTGCTTCGGGCATTCGGTGCACAGATCTTTTTTGACGACCAGTCCGTACATACGCGGAGCGCGGCAGAGGCGGTCCCTGCCGCGCGCGTGCCCTACCGGCGGGAAAGCCGTCTGTACAGGCAGACGCACGCTCACGGTACATGCGGGGAAAAATACAGGGAGCAGACGCCTGACGAAAGCGCGGAAAAGTCAGCGTTTCCGTCTGCGGTACTGCGTCGGCGACATACCGACGGTCGCGCGGAAAACCTTACAGAAGTAGTTTGCACAGGAAAAACCGTTCCGCCCGGCAATTGTCTCCAGACTCTCTCCGGAGTTTAACAGATCATTCATTGCCGCCTCCAGGCGCAGTTTTGTCAGAGCGCGGATGGGCGGATGTCCCGTGCAGGCAGAGAAGGTTCTTGTCAGATGCGCAGCAGAAACGCCGAGAAGACGGGCAAGCTCATCGACGCCGGAGAGGGAGGCGTACTGTTCCTGCATCAGCGCGAGGGCACGGCGCGTGAGACTTGCGCCCTCGCCGGACTTTTGTGTTTCCAGCTCGCGCAGCAGACCGCAGAGAAAGCCGTAGAGAAATTCGCCGCCCTCATATTTTTCGAGCCGTCCGCCGCATGTCAGTCGCCGCTGAAGCGCAAGCAGCTTTCGGATCGGCGGAGCGTCCGGGGGCAGAAAGAAGACACCGCCTGTGAGCGCTTCCAGCTTCTCTACAAAGGATTCTGCGGCGCTTCCCGTAAAATGAAGATATAACAGTTCCCAGGATCCGCCGTCCAGATAATAGCGGCTGTTGTCCGGCACGGAGACGAGAAACCCCGTTCCCGCAGGAAGCGGTGTCGTAATCCCGTCTTTTTGGAAATAGCCGGTTCCGCTTAAGGTATATTGAAACAAAAAGCCCTGAAAATCGGGGCGGTCTGCATTGTCAAAATTGTAAAATTCCTTTTCCCGGAACTCAATCCCGCCGTCACAAAGTAAGAGCGGAGCGTCCGGTTCGTCAATATTCAGTACGCCGAAGCAGCCTGTCTTCCTATCCATCAGAAAATTACCCTTTCTGTCAGTTTTTTCTTCTTGCCGCGCGAAGCCGGAGAGAATTATAATAAAAAAGAAGCTTCTTCTGAAACAAAGAATTTCCGCAGGATATCTGCCGCGCGCAGGAAGTTCCTGATTTCCATTATAGGGGAAGCGGAGGAAGAAAACAAGAATATCAGAAAAGTATGGATTCAGAAAATGTAAAGCCGGAAAATATAAACGGAGGTATGGGATGGATAAAAACAAATTTGCACTGACCCCGCCGATGGGGTGGAACAGCTACGATTACTATGACACGACGGTCGATGAGGCGCGCGTAAAGGCGAATGCGGATTTCATGGCGGCGCACATGAAGGAGTCCGGCTGGGAGTATATCGTCATTGACATTGAGTGGTTTGCGCACGGCGCGGGCAGTCAGAGAGACAGATATCAGTATATTCCTTTTAACACGCTGGAGATGGATGAATACGGAAGGCTGCTTCCTGACCCGGAACGCTTCCCGTCCGCTGCGGGTGGCGCAGGATTTGCGCCGATTGCCGACTATATCCATGCACGCGGGTTAAAGTTCGGTATTCATATCATGCGGGGGATTCCGCGGGATGCCGCGCACAGGCATCTTCCCGTAAAGGGAACGGATACGACGGCGAATGAGATCGCGGATCCCTCCTCCATCTGCCGCTGGAATCCCGATATGTACGGCGTCCGCAATATGCCGGAGGGACAGGCATATTACGATTCCCTGCTGGAGCTTTATGCGCAGTGGGGCGTGGACTTTATCAAGTGCGACGATATCTGTAATACGAATATGTACCCGCATGATCCGTATTCTGCAAGACATGAGATCGAGATGCTTTCAAGGGCGATTCAAAAGTGCGGGCGTCCGATCGTGCTTTCCCTTTCGCCGGGACCTGCGCTGATCGAGGAAGCGTGGCATTATGAGACATATGCGAATATGTGGAGAATCACGGATGATTTCTGGGATGACTGGCGGCTGTTGAAGGATATGTTCAGACGGTGCGAGCTCTGGCAGCGGCATGTATCGGAAGGGTGTTTTCCGGACTGCGACATGCTCCCGGTCGGGCAGCTCGGCAAAGGCTTCGGCGCGGAGCGCAGCTCGAATTTCTCGGAGGAGGAAGAGCGCACGATGCTGACGCTCTGGTGTCTCTTCGGCTCGCCGTTAATGATCGGCGGAGAGCTGACAAAGCTTGATGAGAGACGGATGAAGCTTCTGACAAATAAAGAGGTGCTTGCGATGCTGACGCCGGACTGCGTTCCATGGCAGCTTTGTCGGGATGACGGGAAAGCCGTCTGGAAAGCGGAGAATGGGAAGACGGGAGACTGCTATGTCGCGCTGTTTAATCTTGGCGAGGAAGCGGCAGAGCTTTCCGTGTCGTTACAGGATGCCCAAATAGCGGAAGACGCCGCGCTGACGGAGCTTTGGACGGGCGAGGAGACGACGGTAGGCGCCGGCTGTATCCGTGTCTGCGTTCCTGCGCACGGCTGTAAGGTGTACCGCGGAAAAATCCGGTAACGGACAGCGGGTGCTGCGGAATACCGGAATCCATGGTTTGAAAATAGTTCAAATTAAGGCATATAGGTTTGCAATGTTTATGACTTCTTAATAATATGTTCCAACGAAACTATTGCAAAAAAGTGGTTTTTCGAATAGAATATAAGAGAGGGGTTGTGTAATGAATAATTAGCCATACTATTGGTAGGAGGTGTTAGATATGGCAACTTCAAGTATCACAAAGAATTTTGTTGTTTCCGGAGCAAGACAGATTGAGATGTTTGCTAATGCAATTGAAGAATCGTATCAGGAGTCTCTTACAAGACCACAAAGCACTACTTCAGTCAAATATAGAGAACTGCGTGATCCTGATGAAATCAAAAGATTAATTGAGAAGTGGAAGAGACAAAATGCAGGATGATTTTTTGATATTGAATATTAGAGAATATCTGAGACAAGGTCAAAGTGGAGAGGACTTGCTTCAACAGGTTTTCTCCACTTTTTCTTGTGATAGGAACTCGGACGTAGAGCGATTTCTCCTTGAGCAGTCAATCAATTTTACAAAGAAAAATCAATCTGTTACATATGTCGTTCTTACACCGGAAGGACATACATTGGTGCAGCTTTTGAAAGTTCTGTAAGGTTTTCGGAATTAAAAAAGCCGGCATTTATGCTGACCTCCGGTGTTTTAGTATAAAATTAGCTCTGAAAAAATATAGTGCTAAATCCAAAAGATGGGAAACCCCGTAAATATTGAAAAACAGAGAAATACGCGAATTAATTTGATGAAGGGATAGACATGTTGCCTGCGATTGAAGTGACTGAAAGAGAATTGAAACCGGCTGAGGGGTGTTAAAAATGCTACAATC
>CAZVWN010000142.1:3219-5974 GCA_964631065.1 uncultured Acetatifactor sp. | reverse complement strand
GATCTCCTCTTGTTCAGTTGCGGGTATTGACGGTTCAGACGATCACAAGCGGAATGCTGTATTCATTCTGCGGAACGCTTCCGGAGAGCATACCGGCGACACCGTGGTAAAGCTGGCTGATGCGGACATCCTGCCGGAACATGTGCATGGCATCCGGAGAAAGGATCTTTTCGGCATCCGCAGGCTTCGTAATCATGGGAATGGCGGATTTTTCGCTGATCGCCGTAAGGAGCGGCGCGGCATCCCGCCGGAAGCCCAGTACTCTTGCGTAAGGCGTATGATTGAGCAGGGCACAGTCAGACATGTCCGACTTTTTCAGGTTCAGCAGGATATGCAGCAGACAGCGGCTGATCCTTGCATAGGTCATTTCCTTTGTTTTCAGCAGATCGCAGAAGCTGTCGTAATCCTGATACAGCTGTAGCGAATTTATGATGCGGTCGGACAGCGCTGCGGATACGTCGAGATATTTTTCATATCCCTTGTCCTTTTCCGAGAGCAGCTTGTAGTACAGCATGGAAGAAAATGCGCCGGAGGAAATGATTTTTCCATTTCGGATATGCGAAATCAGCAGCTCATAGGCATCAGGCGGCAGATAAGCGCGAAGTCCGTCCGTGTCGCCGCCGTTCCAGACTGCCTGTCGGACGGCGAGCGCGGAGCAGTAGCTCTTTCCGGGGAACGGATCGTGATAATCCGTACCGAGCCGCCTGACCGTCACGGGGGTGATGCTGCTGTTTTGCTTAAGGAGCGCTTTGATGTATTCGATTCCCAGAATGTTGTTCGGGGTACGGAAGACGCTGCTGTTGTCATTGAGGGAAGGCGCATAAAGCATCAGCGCCTCGTTCCTTGCGGCGGGGTAGGAATATCCCTTGCGCAGGAGACGTTTCAGGTTCTCGGAGAAGCTTTCCGGCTCCTGTGCGAGAATGGAAGCGATCTGATTCAGGATGGAAATGTCGCCGCATTCACTGCCGAAGGCAAGGTGTGTGACAACCCCAAGGGAATCCAGAAGGGAGACGGCGCCCCTTGCGAAAGCCTCCGCACTGGAGGTGGCGTAGATGGCGGGCAGCTCGAGAACGAGATCCGCCCCGTTTCTGAGCGCCATTTCCGCCCGCACATGCTTGCTTAAGAGGGCGGGCGTGCCGCGCTGGACAAAATTACCGCTGAGGACGATGATCGTGTAATCGGCGCCCGTGAGCCGTTTGGATTCCTCCAGCTGATATCTGTGTCCGTTGTGGAAAGGGTTATATTCAGCGATGATCCCGTTTACGTTCATAGGCTTTTCCTCCTGCAATTAACGAAATTCCGTTTGAAAGTATCGGCTGCGTGTGTGAAAAAAATAACACACAGTGTAAGAGCTTACAGTGCCGTAAATATAAGGGAAAGAAATAAAAAGCAAGGCGGGATATGTACTTGAAAATATACAATTTACCGCACATTTTCACTTGTGTATACCCTCTGTATTTAGTATAATATAAAAAGCACGGTTATACAATACCGTAAATGACCGGATGAGGAAGAAAAGCGGGGAAACCGCCGGAAAGGAGAATTACAATGTCCTATATTGATACGATTAAGGAAAGGGCAAGACTGGACAGGAAAACGATCGTACTGCCGGAGTCAAACGATAAGAGGACTCTGCTGGCTGCCGCAAAGATCATGGAAGAGGGGATTGCGAACATCATCATGATCGGCAACGAGGAGAAGATCATGGACGGCGCGGGCTGGCTGGAGGTGGATCTCTCCGGCGTAAAGGTCATTAACCCTGCGACGACGGATAAGCTGGATGAATATGTCAATCTGTTATATGAGACGAGAAAGGCAAAGGGCATGACGGAGGAGAAGGCGAGAGAGATCCTTTTAAAGGATTATCTGACGTTCGGTATCGTCATGGTAAAGGCGAATGATGCGGACGGTATGGTTGCCGGCGCGTGCCATTCGACGGCGGATACCCTGCGCCCTGCGCTTCAGATCTTAAAGACGGCGCCCGGCGTGAAGCTTGTCTCTGCATTTTTCATTATGGATACGCTGTTCAAGGATCAGGGAGAGAACGGCACCTTCCTGTTTGCGGACTGCGGACTGAATCAGGATCCGACGGCGGAGGAGCTTGCCGCCATCGCGGATACCTCTTCGAGAAGCTTTAAATCGCTGATCGGACCCAAGCCCGTGATCGCCATGCTGAGCCATTCCACGAAGGGAAGCGCAAAGCACCCGCTTGTGGATAAGGTTGTCGAGGCGACAAGGATCGCGCATGAGCAGTATCCGCACCTGACGCTGGATGGCGAACTGCAGACGGATGCGGCGCTTGTGCCGAATGTAGCGAAATCCAAGGCGCCCGGAAGCCCGGTCGGCGGAAGGGCGAATGTCCTGATCTTCCCGAATCTGGATGCGGGAAATATCGGGTATAAGCTGGTACAGCGTCTCGGCGGCGCGGAGGCATACGGTCCCATGCTGCAGGGAATCGCAAAGCCGGTCAACGATCTTTCGAGAGGCTGCTCCTGGCAGGACATTGTAGGTGTCGTTGCGCTTACCGCCGTTCAGGCGCAACTGGTCTAAGGGCAGAGCCACAGCATTCCACCGCATCCGCCGCGCTTGCGGGAGCGGATGCGGCGGAAATGCCGTGGCGAGCGAAAGCCGCGAGAAAAGCGAAAGCTTTTCGCAGCGGTGAGCCGTCCTTGAAAAGGACGAGCCCTTAGACCGGGAGAGGCGAAAGCCGCGAGAAAAGCGAAAGCTTTTCGCAGCGGTGAGCCGTCCTTGAAAA
>CAZVWN010000142.1:0-3119 GCA_964631065.1 uncultured Acetatifactor sp. | reverse complement strand
GGACGAGCCCTTAGACCGGGAGAGGCGAAAGCTTTTCGCCTGCGGGAGCGGATGCGCACTGTTATTTTTATAGAAAGGACAAAATAAAATGAAAGTATTAGTTATCAACTGCGGAAGCTCTTCTCTGAAATTCCAGCTGATCGACTCCGAAACGGAGCAGTGTCTGGCGAAGGGAATCTGCGAACGGATCGGTATTGACGGAAGTATGATCACCTATACCCCTGCGGGCGGAGAGAAGGAGAAAACCGTGACCCCCATGCCGGATCATACCGAGGCGATCCGTCTTGTTCTGGACGCGCTGACGAACCCGAAGACCGGCGTGGTAAAGGAGCTTAGCGAGATCGGCGCGGTAGGACACCGCGTCGTACATGGCGGAGAGAAATTTGCGGCGTCCGTCGTCATTGATGAGGCTGTCATGAAGGCGATCGAGGAGTGTAACGAGCTTGCGCCGCTGCATAACCCGGCGAACCTGATCGGGATCAATGCGTGCAGGAAGCTGATGCCGTCCACGCCGATGGTTGCGGTATTTGATACGGCGTTCCACCAGACCATGCCGGAAGAGGCATATATGTACGGGCTTCCCTATGAATATTACACAAAGTACCGGATCAGAAGATACGGCTTCCACGGAACGAGCCATTCCTATGTCTCGAAGAGGGCGGCAGAGGTGCTGGGAAAGAAGTACGAGGATCTGAAGATCATTGTCTGCCATCTCGGCAACGGCGCGAGCGTTTCGGCGGTAAAGAACGGCAGATGCGTCGACACCTCCATGGGTCTGACACCTTTGCAGGGACTGATCATGGGAACCCGTTCGGGGGACATCGACCCTGCGATCATGGAATTTATCGCACATAAGGAGAACAAATCCATCGATGAGGTGATGACGGTTCTGAATAAGAAGTCCGGCGTGCTCGGACTTTCCGATAATCTTTCCTCGGATTTCCGCGATCTGGAGGACGGGTATCATGCGGGGGATGCAAATGCAATCCGTGCAGTGAAGGCGTTCTGTTACAATGTGGCGAAATATATCGGCGCGTACACGGCGGCGATGAACGGCGTTGATGTGATCTGCTTTACGGCGGGGGTCGGGGAGAATGCCGGCATCGTCAGAACGCTCACATGTGAATATCTCGGCTATCTGGGAATCCGTCTGGATCAGGAGGCGAACGCAAAGCGCGGCGAGGATATCGTGATCTCGACCCCGGAGAGCAGAACGACGGTTATGGTGATCCCGACGAATGAAGAGCTTGCGATTGCAAGGGAGACCGTGAGACTGGTGTAAGGCTGGACTTTGGCTGATGGGATCGGATGCGGACCGTATGAAAACGGAAGCAGTCGTGAAGAAAACGACCGGAATAAAAACGCGGCCGGAAAAACGCCGGCATAAAAACCCGGAATAAAAAGCGCCGGAATACGGGAAGCTGTAAGCAAACAAAAAGACTGCACGGCAGACGGATATGTCTGCCATGCGGTCTTTTATCGTGTACGCCCGGCGGGATCAGGGTCTTAAGCCCATTCCGCCCTCTAACGTAAGCGTTTCGCCTGAGAGATATTTAAAGTCAGGGGAAGCAAGCTGTACGCAGACCCGTCCGATCTCCTTCTCGACATCTCCGTAATGACCCATCGGCGGCATGTGTACGTTTGCCTTGAAGGCATCCGGATAAGCCTTTTCAAACTGCTCAAGCTGCGCTGTCCATGCGAGCGGGCAGATGACGTTGACATTGATGCCGTCCTTACCCCATTCGGTAGCGGCAACACGGGAAAGACCACGGATGCCTTCCTTTGCGGCAGCGTAGGCACACTGACCGAAATTCCCGAAAAGTCCTGCGCCGGAAGCGAAGTTGATAACGGTTCCCTTTGTCTCAACGAGGTGCGGATAGCATGCCTTCATATAATAGAAAGCGGCATACAGACCGGAATAGAGCGCGAGGTCAAACTGTTCGGTCGTGTGGTCGGCAAGGGTAACGCCGGAAGCCGATGCCTGCGCGTTATTGATCAGCACGTCAATCCGTCCGAATTTTTCCATAGCCTGACGGATGACGTCGTTTACGACCGCCTCGTTGTCGGAGCCTGCAGAAACGTCCGCCGCAACGGGGAGTACCTGAATGCCGTACAGTCTTTCCAGCTCCTCCTTTGCATCCTCGAGCTTCTTTTTGTTCCGACCCGTGATCACCAGATTTGCGCCCTCTTTTGCGTAAGCGGTAGCAATGCCGTAGCCGATAGAGCCGCAGGTGCCGTCGGATAAAACGGCGCGTCCGCCGCCTGTGATGATAGCTGTCTTACCTTGCAGAAATCCCATTGAAGTACCCTCCTGTTATCGTGAAAATTGGATGAACCGCTGCATGAAAACAGGCGGTTCATGAACTGTATATAAGTATAGCAACCGAAAAAGAGAAGGTCAAGAGAAATTTTATAATCTAATATGTTAAAAAAATATCGTTAAAATTTTATCGGGCGAAACCGTTACAAAATATTAAAAAAATGTTGACAAGGCGGGAAAGGCTGTGTATAATGAATCAGTGCGTGAAAACAAAGCGCATGAAGAGGATACATGGGAGTTGCTATGTTAGTGAATCTGTCTGATGTCCTGATGTCGGAAGGCAAGGAGACAAGCATGGAGGTTCCGCTGGAAATGCAGTGCTTTGACGGCGGGGCGGGAAGCTTTGAGATTGTGGAGAAAACGCCGGTTTCGCTTTCCTTTGTGAATGTGGAACGCGGAAAAGCGAAGGTGACGGGCAGTGCGCGGATTACCTTTCGGACGTTTTGTGACCGCTGTCTGTCGGAAACGCCGACGCGGCTGGAACTGCGGTTTGACAGGACGGTCGCTTCGCCGGAGTTGTCTTCAGAGGATGAGGAGACGGATGACCTGAGCTTTATGGAAGGTTATCAGCTGAATGTAGAGACTTTTGTGTACAATGAGATCATTGGAAGCTGGCCTGCAAAGATTCTGTGTAAGGCGGACTGTAAAGGACTTTGTCCGGTCTGTGGGCAGAATCGAAATGTGAGGGACTGTGGATGCGATACCTTCGTTCCCGACCCGCGAATGGCAGTGATACAAGATATTTTCAACGCGAATAAGGAGGTGTAACGATGTCTATTTGTCCTAAGAATAAATCTTC
>CAZVWN010000141.1:2483-6010 GCA_964631065.1 uncultured Acetatifactor sp. | reverse complement strand
ACCCTACACAGAGTTTTCACAAATGATTTAGGTATGATTTAGGTTCGGGTGATACAGTAATTTCGGACAGGAGGTTGGATGTGATGGGCGCACAGATGGTCTTTCAGAGATATGAGATAAAATTTCTGCTGGACAGGCGGCAGAAGGAGCATGTCCTACAGGCGATGGAGCCTTATATGGAGTTGGATGCTTACGGCAGGAGTACCATACGGAATATTTATTATGACACGGACAATTACCGGCTGATCCGGAAGTCTCTGGAGAAGCCCGTGTATAAGGAGAAGCTTCGGGTGCGCAGCTACAGCGCAGCCGGACCGGACGATCAGGTGTTTGTGGAGCTAAAGAAAAAATATAAAGGCGTGGTCTATAAGCGGCGGATTTCGACAAAGGAGAGGGAAGCGGCGGCGTATCTTTCGGGGGATGCCGCAGCGCCCAAGCAGTCGCAGATCACGGAGGAGATGGATTACTTTTTACGGTTTTACCGGACGCTTGCGCCGAAGGTTTTCCTCTCTTATGAGAGGGAGGCGTTTTTTACGAAGGAGAAGAGCGAGTTCCGCGTAACGTTTGATGAGAACATTCTCTGGCGGGAGACGGATCTGTCTTTAGGAACAGGGATCTACGGAAGTCCGATATTAAAGCCCGGAATGACACTGATGGAAATTAAAACGCCGGGCGGTCTGCCGCTCTGGATGGTTCGGGTGCTGTCGGAGGAAAACATCCGGAAAACGTCCTTTTCAAAATATGGGAATGCCTATCAGCAGATTTTTAACAGAGAAAAAGGAGAGATGATTTATGCTTAACACAATATTTAAAGGAATTTTTGACACACAGTCCGCAGCCGTGATCCCGGTAGGAAAATTTTTGCTCTGCATCGGGATCTCCCTTTTGGCCGGCGCGCTGCTTGCGCTGGTTTACGGCTATCGCAGCCGTCCGACAAAGAGCTTTCTGATGACGCTTGCCATGCTTCCGGCGATTGTGTGCGTCGTCATCATGATGGTAAACGGCAATGTCGGCGCGGGGGTTGCCGTGGCGGGCGCGTTCAGCCTTGTGCGCTTCCGCTCGGTACCCGGGACGGCAAGGGAGATCGGCGCGATCTTTCTGGCGATGGGCGCGGGGCTGATCGCCGGTATGGGGTATCTCGGATATGCAGTGCTGTTTACGGTGGTGATGTGCGCGTGCATGCTTCTTTACGGCAGACTGGCTTTCGGAGGCAGGGAAACGTCAGAGCGGAAGATCCTGCACATTACGATCCCGGAGGATCTGGATTATACGGGGGTTTTTGATGAGGTGCTGGACAAGTATACGAAAACCCATGAGCTGACGCAGGTAAAGACAACGAATATGGGAAGCCTGTTCCGGCTGACCTATGAGCTTGTCCCGGAGAGCACGGAGGCGGAAAAGGAGCTGATCGATAAGCTCAGATGCAGGAACGGCAATCTGGAGATCTCGATATCGCGTAAGGAAACGGCGGTCAATGAGCTTTGACGGAATGGTGCTGTGGGGTTGACGGAATCAAAAAACACGGGAACAAAAAATCACGAAAATTGTTTGTCGGAGCAGAAGGAAAAACGCTTCCGTGTACGGCTGAACCGGAAAATGAGAGCGGATCCGGAAAAAGCCGCAGAAAGCAGATTTAGGAAAGAAGACATAGAAGATATGGAAGAAGATATGAAAAGGGATATGGGAAAAAGACGATTTGAAACAGGAAAACGAAAGAGCCGTATGCGGGGACTGCTGGCGGCAGGACTGCTTCCTCTGCTCCTTGCCGGCTGCGGACAGGAAAGCGGAAGCGGGGAGGTAAAGGAGACGCTTGCGCAGGAGAGCATGTCGGAGGCTTCTGAGGAAGACCTTTCGACGGTACAGACGCTTATGACGGCGGAGGAGCTGTTTACGCAAAGAGACCTTTCCGGCGAATACGCGGAAGCGGAATGTGAGGTGATCACGCTTGGCGCGGAGGACGTCGTGATCTCTAAGGAGGGCGCTTATCTTCTGCGGGGAAGCATGGAGAATCATGCGGTGATCGTGGATGCGGGGGAGAGCGCGAAGGTGCAGCTTATTCTGGATGGCGTGACGATCCGCAATGAGACGGGAGCGGCGATTTATGTCAAAAACGCGGACAAGGTATTTCTGACGCTTGCGGCGGAAACGGAAAACGTGCTGGAAAACGGCGGCAGTTATGCGGAAACGGACGAGGATAACGTGGATGCCGTGATCTTTGCGACATGTGATCTGACGGTCAACGGCAGCGGCAGTCTGCAGATTGACGCAGCGGCAGGGCACGGTATCGTCTCCAAGGACGATCTGCGCGTGACGGGCGGTCAGCTTACGGTTTCTGCAAAAAAGCACGGTCTGTCGGGAAAGGACAGTGTCCGGATCCAAAACGCGGAGCTTACCATAAAGGCGGGGAAGGACGGCATCCATTCCGAAAATGAAAAGAAGGAGGAAAAGGGCTTTGTCTATATCGGAGGCGGTCAGCTTACGGTCACGGCGGACGGAGACGGTATCAGTGCGGGAAGCGCGTTGCAGATTGACGGCGGAAGCTTTATCCTGACGACGGGCGGCGGCAGCGCAAACAAAGAAGTTTTAAAAGATGAGGACGGCGACGCGGTCAGCGCGAAGGGAATCAAGGCGGGCGGACAGCTCACGGTCAGAGACGGCAGCTTCCGGATTGACGCGCAGGACGACGCGCTGCATGCGAACGGCAGTCTGACGGTTGCGGGCGGCACGTTTGAAATTTCTACAGGGGATGACGCGCTGCATGCTGATGAGACGACAACGGTAAGCGGCGGAACCTTCGACATTGCCGTCTGCTATGAAGGTATTGAGGGAAATGACGTCGTGATATCCGGCGGAACTGTCAGCCTGTATGCGACGGACGACGGAATCAACGCGGCGGGCGGAAACGACGGAAGCGGCTTCGGGGGGATGTTCGGCGGCAGCTTTGGCGGGAGCGACAGCTCAATTCTGATTTCCGGCGGTGAGATCTATATCAACGCAGCGGGAGACGGGATTGATTCCAACGGCGATCTGACCGTGACGGGCGGAACGGTTTATGTGTCGGGTCCGGAGACGGACGGAGACGGCGCGCTGGATTATGACGGAACGGGGCAGATTACGGGCGGAACCCTCGTCGCGGTCGGACGCTCCGGTATGGCGATGAATTTCGGGGATACCTCGACGCAGGGCTCCATTCTGGTCAGCACGTCGGACTGTGCTGCCGGCACGGAGGTAAAGCTTCTGGATGCGGAGGGAAATGTCCTGCTTACTTATACAGCGGAAAGCCGTTTCAATTCCGTTGTGGTAAGCTGTCCGGCATTGCAGCAGGGGAATACCTATACGGTGACGGCAGGGGAGGAAGCGTATGAGGTGACGCTGGAGGAGCTGATCTACGGAACCGGCTTCAGCATGGGCGGCTTCGGCGGCGGACGTCCCGGCGGCTTCGGCGGTTTTGGCGGGGGCGACAGAAAGCAGGACGGGGAAAGACCCGAGCTGCCGGAAGGCATGGAAGGCTTCGACGGGAATCCGCC
>CAZVWN010000141.1:0-2383 GCA_964631065.1 uncultured Acetatifactor sp. | reverse complement strand
TTATAAGAAATATAAAATATATTGATTTTACTTATGGCGGGATTTATACTATACTGTAAGAGAAAGAGCGGATGGAAAGCTTACCTTTCATCCGCTCTTTTGTGAAAAACCCGGAGTTTTTGAAAAACCTGCCGTGTGGCGGGGAATGGAGGAAAGATATGGTAAAGGCAATCGTGGGCGCCAACTGGGGCGACGAGGGAAAAGGAAAGATTACCGATATGATGGCGCAGGAGGCGGATATCATCGTCCGTTTTCAGGGCGGCGCGAATGCGGGACATACGATCGTGAACAATTACGGAAAGTTTGCACTGCACACGCTTCCGTCGGGTGTTTTTTACGGACATACGACCAGCGTGATCGGAAACGGCGTTGCACTGAATATCCCGCTGCTGTTCAAGGAAGTACAGTCGATCGTAGACAGGAATGTACCGATGCCGAAGCTGATGGTATCAGACAGGGCGCAGATCGTCATGCCTTACCATATTTTGTTTGATCAGTACGAGGAGGAGAGACTGGGCGGCAAGTCCTTCGGTTCCACAAAGTCCGGCATTGCGCCCTTCTATTCTGATAAATATGCGAAGATCGGTTTTCAGGTGAGCGAGCTTTTCGACGAAGAGCTGTTAAAGGAGAAGGTGGAGCGTGTCTGCGAGATGAAGAACGTTCTGCTGGAGCATCTGTATCATAAGCCGCTTCTGGATCCGGCGGAGCTTCTCGACACCCTGCATACCTACAGGGATATGGTAGCGCCCTATGTCGCGGATGTATCCGCTTTCCTTGATAAATCGCTGAAGGAAGGAAAGACCGTGCTTTTAGAGGGACAGCTCGGAACGCTGAAGGATCCCGATCACGGTATTTATCCCATGGTAACTTCTTCCTCTACGCTTGCGGCATACGGCGCGATCGGCGCGGGACTTCCGCCTTATGAGATCCGGCAGATCGTGACGGTATGTAAGGCATATTCTTCCGCAGTGGGCGCGGGCGCGTTCGTATCGGAGCTGTTCGGGGATGCGGCGGAGGAGTTAAGACGCAGAGGCGGAGACGGCGGCGAGTATGGTGCGACGACCGGACGTCCGAGGCGTGTCGGCTGGTTTGACTGTGTTGCGTCCAAGTACGGGTGCAGATTACAGGGAACGACGGACGTTGCCTTTACGGTTCTGGATGTTTTGGGATATCTGGATGAGATTCCGGTCTGCGTGGGCTATGATATCGACGGGGAGATCACGACGGAATTTCCCGTGACGGCAAAGCTGGAAAAGGCGAAGCCCGTGCTGAAGAGCCTGCCCGGCTGGAAATGTGAGATCCGCGGTATCCGAAAGTATGAGGAGCTTCCGGAGAATTGCAGAAAGTATATTGAGTTTATCGAGAGTCAGATCGGTTATCCGATCACCATGGTCAGCAACGGACCGGGAAGAGACGACATCATTTATCGCGAGAGCGCCCTGAAGTAACGGTTACGGAAACGGGAGAAAATATGACGGTAAATCTGGAATATTTTAAGGTGTTTTACTATACGGCAAAGAGCGGCAGCATGACGGAGGCTGCCGCTCTGCTTTCTATTTCACAGCCTGCGGTCAGCCAGTCGCTGCGCCAGCTTGAGAGAACGATCGGCGTTTCGCTGTTTGAGCGCGTCTCCAGAGGCATCCGGCTGACGGCGGAGGGAGAGCTTCTCTATTCTTATGTCGCGAAGGGATATGAGCAGATAGAGCTGGGGCTGGAGAAGGTACGACAGCTGCAGAATCTGGAGCTGGGCGAGGTACGGATCGGCGCGAGTGATATGACCCTGCGCTTTTTTCTGCTGCCGTTTCTGGAAAAATTTCATGAGGCATATCCGGATATCAAGGTGATCGTGACAAACGGTCCGACCCCGGAGACGCTGGAGGCGCTGAAAAGCGGCAGGATTGATTTCGGCGTCGTGAGTACGCCGTTAGAAGAGACGGGGGATGTGCGGATAACGCCGGTCAGGGAGATCGAGGACATCTTTGTCGCGGGGAGACGCTTTATCTCTTATAAGAACAGAACCATGGATTTACAGGAGCTGGAGAGTCTGCCGATGATCTTTCTCGAAAAAAATACCAGCACAAGAAGCCATATGGACAGCTATCTCGCGGGAAACGGCATTGTCCTACAGCCGGAATTCGAGCTGGCGACGAGCGACATGATCGTACAGTTTGCTTTGCGAAGCCTTGGCGTGGGATGTGTCGTGCGCGATTTTGCAAAAGAAGCGCTGGCATCCGGGAAACTGTTTGAGCTCAGATTTAATAAGATGCTGCCGAAGAGAAGCTTCTGCGTCGCAAGAAGCAGTAAGGCGAAGCTGTCTGCGGCGGCAAAGAAGCTTCTGGAGATTATGGAACGTGACGGGGCTGTCGGACTTTAAGCCGGCATC
>CAZVWN010000140.1:0-6049 GCA_964631065.1 uncultured Acetatifactor sp. | reverse complement strand
AAAACTCTCAAATCTGACTATTCAAATCATAAATAACTTCATTTATCTCTTGCCGCCTCTTTTCTTATAATCCGCATCAATCTTCTTTTTCCAGTCGGCACTAAGCGGTGCTGCACACGCTCTCGCGCTGGTAATTGCCTCGCTGATAACCTCATAATTGAGAGCAGTTCCGGCCTCATCACAATGGTAGTCGGCAGCCATCGTTTCATCAATGCCAAGTCTTCCGGCTTCTGCCGCTGCGTCGATATTTGCTCCAAGGAAAAGGAACTCCCAGCCATAACGCTCTTTCTGACGCTCAATCATATGGCGCACCTTATCATAGGTGTAACGGTGGCTGGCATTCTCCATACCATCTGTTGTGATGATAAAGAGGGTCTTTTCCGGCACATCTTCTTTACGGGCATACTTGTGAACATTCCCGATATGGTGAATTGCACCACCAACTGCATCCAGAAGTGCAGTGCAGCCACGCACGAAATATTCCTTATCCGTAAGGTTCGGTACATCTGCAATGGCAACACGGTCATGAATTACCTCTGTTTCGTTGTCAAACAGCACTGTGGATACTACGGCATCCCCCGGCTCCTTACGCTGCTTCTCCAACATGGAGTTGAAACCTCCGATCGTGTCTTTTTCCAGTCCCGACATGGAACCACTGCGGTCTAAAATAAATACAAGTTCTGTCATTGTTGAAATCCTCCTGTTTTTATTGTGATTTCATTATAAGAAAAACAGGAAAATGACCGGTCGCATGGTATGCGACATTTTTTATGCGCCGATAAGCGGCTGGTCAAAAGCAAACAGAACCTCATTCAATTCAAATATATTGTAGTTTCCGGTTATCAGAAAATACTCCACGATCACGTCAAACTTACTGCTGTGGGAGAGAGCAAAACCTGCTCTACCTATAAAATCCTTTGTTTCATTAATGTCCAATTCCAATGCAAAGGCAAAAGCCAGTGCGGTTGCTTTTGATGGCCTGTAGTCCATATTGTTTCGGATTTTTGAGAACAGTTTTCTGTCCACGTTGGCTTTTTTGTAGATTTCAGAGTCTTTCTTTCCGGTGCGGTCGATAAGCCGTAGGAGCGTTTCAGAAAAGCCTGCGTCCAGACTGTTCAGCAGCTGCCCCCAGTCATCAGAATCCATCCAAACTGCTGCCCCTTCCGACATCTCAAGACATTCTTCTAATGCCTGTGACGGGCAAATATCCTCATGGATTCGATTGCTTTGTTTTAGCCGTTCTCTAACACGCCTTGTTTCAAGACGGGAACCATATACGCTTTCCGTTCCATATTCATCCAGTGTTTTACTCCGGATATAATTTTCGTCAATGTAGCTGCTGACGGATCTGAACAGTTTTTCCGAAAGGGCGAAGGCTTCTTTACCAAACACAACCAGGTAAATCTGCATTTCATTTTCCAAAAGGAACGTGCTGATTTCACGGACGGCAATTTGCAGAGCGAGAGGCTTCGGAAAGCCATAATTTCCTGTGGCTATCAAAGGAAATGCGACAGACTCGCACGCATGCTCTTTCGCCAATGCCAGGGACTTTCTGTAACATGAGGACAGAATCTGCTCCTCTCCGTGATTCCCATCCTCCCAAACGGGCCCTGCCGTATGGATAACATACTTGGCATCTAAGCCAAATCCGGGAGTGATAACCGCATCACCGAACTCAATGCGACCGATTTTCTGTCTTGCCGCAAGCAGCTCATGTCCGGCTTTTTTATGTATTCCGCTGTCAACGCCGGAGCCGATGACAGGGTTCGGATTCGCAGTGTTTACCACCGCATCCACCTGCATATTTACAATATCATTTCTTACTATTTCAAAAGGCATGGAAGCCCCCCTTTTCTATTCAGGCAGTTTACTGCATTATGAATCCTAAATGAAAGAATTTCTAAACACATTTTTCCACCTTTCAGTTGCCTATATCATCTGCGGATTCAAAATCTTTTGTACATTTTACCTTGGAAATATAACTATTTCAACAATCATTTCCTTATAAAGTATATTTATTTCAATATCTCGCCTCATTTGCTACTTAACTAACCTTCACCGTGATTGCTTTATCATATTTTACAGCCTATACTGTATTCAGAAAGCATCGGCCGACGTAATTTTCTGCAATAAAGTTTTACCGGCAATTGTGAAACTCACAAGCCGCCCGATAAAATTCCATAAAGAAAGGAAAACCACCTATGAATATCGAATTGGGAAATAAAATCAAACAGCTCCGTCTGAGAAAGGGAATTACGCAGGACACCCTGGCAAAAGCCCTGAATGTCTCTTTTCAGACAATCAGCAAATGGGAAAATAATGTCTCTATGCCTGATATTCAGCTGCTTCCGGAAATTGCAGTTTACTTTGGCTGCACAATTGACGATTTATTCAATCTTTCCGAACAGGCTCAATTTGAGCGTATTGAAAACATGTTAGACATGCAGTCTGTATTAAGCGCGGAGGAATTTACACAGGCAGAACAGTTTTTAACCGATAAGCTCAGCAAGGATTCCTGTAAAAGCGACGCTTTTCGTCTGCTGTCGGAATTATATAATCATAAGGCGGACGAATTAAGAAAAAACGCCGAAATGTATGCGAAGGAAGCGCTGGAATTAGCGCCTGAGTTAAAGCAGAATCACAGCAATCTCCAACGTGCGCAGGAGGGAACCATTCCCGATTGGGATTTTGCAAACCACAGCAGACGCATTTCCTACTACAGGGATTTCATCAAAAAGAATCCCGATTACGCAAGAGGTTATTTATGGCTGATGGATGAGCTGATTGCAGACTACCGTTTAGACGAAGCCGACTCCGTCTGCGACGCAATGAGTGCTCTGGATGACAGCTGCCGTGTTCCTTTCTACCGCGGAAGAATTGCCTGGGTTCGCGGTGAACACCGGAAGGCAGAAGCCTTTTGGGAAAAAATGCTTTCGGATCACAGCGATGACTGGCTTGCTTACGCCAATATGGCAGATGCCATGGCTTATGCATGCAGATATGATGAGGCGATCGCTTACTATAAAAAGGCTTTTGAGCTGCAGCCGTCTCCCAAATACCGTGATGCCCAGATTACGGCGGCACACATTTATGAAATTCAGGGCAACTATGCTGCTGCCATCGCAAGCTGCCATGAGCAGTTGGAAGTGCTGAAAAATGAATGGAATATCACGGAAGGGTGTGAAGTTGAAGAGATTTATGCCGAAATAGACCGGCTGAAAAATATTTAGGAGTGCCCCCAAAGGCACTCCTCTTTCTTTAATTCGCATGATACAATTCCACAAAATAAGGCTCTGTACGCAACAGCTCTTCAAACGTTCCCTGCCCGACAATCTTCCCCTCTCTAAAGAGAATCAGTCTGTCAAAACCGGCAACGGAATTCAGTCTGTGCGCAATCGCAATGACCGTCTTCCCCTGCAGCCTCTGCATGACTGCCTTCATGACAGTCTCTTCCGTTATATTATCCATTGCGGAGGTTGCCTCGTCCAAAATGACAAGTTCGGGATCTTCAAACCACAGACGGGCTAATGCAAGTCTTTGTTTTTCTCCACCGGACAGACAGGTACCTTTCTCCCCGATTTCCGTGTGTAAGCCTTTTTCAAGATTCTCAACCAAGTGCGCCAGCTGCACTTCACGCAATGCCTCCAGCATCTGTTCTTCCGAAGCCGTTTTCCCAAATACCAGATTTTCTTTTATGGTCCCATCAAAAACCGGCGCATCCTGTGACAGATAGCTGACTCTGTCATACAAACGGCTGAGGCAGATTCCGCTTAGCTCCATGTCTCCTAAACGGACTTCTCCCTGATCGTATTTCAGCAGCCCGACCAGTATCTTGATCAGGGTCGATTTCCCGGAACCGCTTTCTCCTACAAAGGCTACTTTCTCACCTTTCTTTATGGACAGGCTCAGATCATCAATAATTTTCCGTTCCTCATATTGAAAGGATAAGTTTTTTATCACTATTTCACCGACATCCGAATTTACTGCGCTGCCGTTTTGTAACTGCGCATCATCCTTCAGATCTAAAAATTCTTCAAATCTCCGGTAGGATGCCCTGTCTAACTTATATTGAACATAAAGCACATTAAAAATAGCAATCGGTGTATAAGCATTTTCAATCAGTGTAATCAGGGCAACTACGGAACCGACCGTAAGACTTTGCATTTTCCACGCGTAAAAAAGAATGCCGATATCCAACATTGCGACAAGCAGCGCGAATATTGTAAAAAATGCTTCATGAATCATATTCATTTTTACTTTTGCCGAAACAATATCCTCTTTTGCGTCGCAACATTTCTTTATTTCATTCGGGAACTGTCTGTTCATGCGAAATACCGACATTTCCATAAAGCCTCTGACCAGATAATGATTTAACAGCTCCTCACTGTTCAAAATTTTTTCCTTTATTTTATATAGAAATTTCAGCAGGATGTCAGTGATGATAAAAATAATCATATAACCCGCAAACAGTACATAAGTAATCCGGCGGTCTATTTCCCAAATAAAGTATACACTAAAAACAATGGTAGGAATCAGCTCCCGGATCAGGCACAGCCGGAAATTGAATAACACGTTTCTTCCTGCCGATGAACCGTTCTCAATCCTTTGAACCAGCTTTCCGGTACCTGTTTTCTGATACTCCGCGTAATCAATCGTACTGATTTTCTTAAGTGACAGCAGCTTAAAATCCAGATAAATACCATGTTCCAGTTTCTTTTCAGGATAATTATCCAGATAATTCATGACATAATTTATCAGCAGAATAACGCCATATGCCGCAACCCCTGCGAGGGCAAGCGTTCTGTCGGCTAAGCCGTCAATGACCTTTTGAAAATAATCAGCCTTGTAATTCGCCATAAATGCATTCACGATACCCAGACCGATATATACTGTTACCCATATTCTGTTTTTCTTTAATATTTCTTTCGCGTAGCGCATAACTGTACTCCTTTGTCTGTGATATTTCAATCATCAGGACAGTACAGTCAATGACTGCCGGCAAATTTCTTTTCACCTCAGCACAATCTGCCAACAGTTTACATCAACTGTACTGAGTAGTTATCTCGGGCGAATTTCATACCGTTCCCGCCTCTTTTCCGTTTTTCTCTGTTTAAAAATGCCGGAAAACCGTTACGGCTCTCCGTTTCCAATATATAACTTACGCTCTCATAATACAATACCCCTCTGCCGATTTCAACGGCTCCGCTCACGAAAAGCCGCAGCGTTTCCACTGCGGCTTCCCCTTTCCCATTATTTTCCCAGCATGGCTTTGATCGCCTCACAGGCAAAGACTGCGGTGCCCTCACCGCCGACCTTGTCTATGTTGACCGTAAAGTCTCCGCCTCCGGCGTACATCGTTCCAAGTCCGAGCAGGATTTCATCCGTACAGGTGTAATAATTCTCCGTGATATGGTCCTGCAGCTTCTTTGCGAGCGCCTTCGCCTCTGCGCTGTCCGGCGCTGTCTCTCTGATTTTGCCGAACTCTGCGAAAATCTCCATCATTTCCGCATTCAGCCGCTGCTGTGTCTCCCGGCTCCTTCCCTTTGCTTTCTGCTCGTACTCCTTATACGCATCCGTCTTTCCCCAGGATGCCTTTGCCTGTTCGGCATACTCATCAATCTTTCTTGTGTCAAATGCTTCAAAACTCATTGGCTTCACTCCTATCATTTTCATTCCACGGGCGAGGTCAATCAGATTCTGCAAATGCTCCTTCCGAAGCTCAAGCAGACCGATCTGCTGTTCCAGCGCCTTACCTCTGTCAAAGTCCGGGCTGTCCAGAATCTCCTTAATCTCCTTCAGCGGAAATTCCAGCTCTTTAAACAACAGGATCTGCTGCAATCGTTCCAGCGCGGCTTCATCATACAGCCGGTATCCCGCTTCGGTTACTTCCGTGGCCGGCAGAAGTCCGATACGGTCATAATGGTGGAGAGCGCGTATACTCACTCCCGATAATTTGCTGACTTCGTGTACTGTCATCATGCAGATCACCTCTTTCTCTGTGGTAATCTTACCATAAACTATGACACAATGTCAGAGTCAAGCCTTTTTT
>CAZVWN010000139.1:0-6116 GCA_964631065.1 uncultured Acetatifactor sp. | reverse complement strand
AATGTAACATTTTGTGTCAAAATATAAACATCGCATCCCCAAAGCTGAAAAAACGGTATTTCTCCCGTATTGCTTCCTCGTAAGCGTTCAGCACATGCTCTCTGCCCGCGAGTGCGCTGACCAGCATAACGAGCGTTGACTCCGGCAGATGGAAATTCGTGATCAGGGCATCCAGCACCTTAAAGCGATATCCCGGATAGATGAAAATTTCCGTGTTGTCGCTGCCCGCATGAACAACGCCCTGCGCATCCGCCGCGCTCTCAACCGTCCGGCAACTCGTCGTCCCGACGCAGATCACGCGTCCGCCCCCGCGCTTTGCAGCGTTAATCTTTTCCGCCGCCTCGGGGGAAACCTGATAAAATTCCGAATGCATATGGTGATCCAATACATTCTCCTCTTTTACCGGGCGGAACGTTCCGAGCCCGACGTGCAGCGTGACATACGCGATCGTCACACCCTTTTGTCCGATCTGCCGTAAAAGCTCCTCCGTAAAGTGCAGCCCCGCCGTCGGCGCCGCCGCAGAGCCTTCATATTTCGCGTAAACCGTCTGATAACGGTTCTTATCCTGCAGCTTATGCGTGATATAGGGCGGAAGCGGCATCTCGCCCAGTCTGTCGAGCACCTCTTCCCAGATTCCCTCATAGAAGAAGCGGATCAGCCGGTTTCCCTCCTCGACCGTCTCTAAGACCTCCGCCCGCAGCATACCGCCCCCGAAGGACAGCCGCGTCCCGGGCTTACATTTCTTTCCCGGCTTTACCAGCGTCTCCCAGACATCCGCCTCGCGCCGCTTTAAGAGGAGCACCTCGACATGCGCGCCCGTGCCCTCCCGCTCGCCGAGCAGACGGGCGGGAATCACCTTCGTATTGTTCAGCACAAGGCAGTCGCCGGGCTTCAGGTACTCCACGATCTCCTTAAAGATATGGTGGCTCACTTCGCCGGTCTCCTTATCCAGCACAAGCAGCCTCGACGCGGAGCGGTCCTCCAGCGGATCCTGCGCGATCAGCTCTTCGGGCAGATCAAAATAAAAATCCGATTTTTTTAATTCCATGCTTTTTCACCCTGACTCACATGTCCGCATGCTCCGCGAACACCTTATAGCCCCGGTATGCCTCGTAGATATCCGCCTTGCTCGTCGCTTCCCATGGCGCGTGCATATTCAACACGGCTACGCCGCTGTCGATGACATTCATGCCGTACAGCGCCAGAATATAGGCGATCGTTCCGCCGCCTCCGACATCTACCTTTCCAAGCTCTGCCGTCTGGTAAACGACCTTTCCGTCGTCCATGATCTTACGCAGATGGGCGATATATTCGGCATTTGCATCATTCGAGCCGGACTTTCCTCTCGCGCCGGTAAACTTATTGAATACCATGCCGCCGCCCAGCCATGCCGCATTCTTTAATTCAAAGCTGGAGCGGTAGGAGGGATCAAAGCCGGCGCTGACATCGGAGGAAAGCATACAGCTGTTCGCCAGACACCTTCTGACATTCAGCTCACTATAGCTTCCCGTCAGGTTCATCAGCTCAGCGACCGCATTCTCAAAGAAGCGGGACTGCATCCCCGTCGCGCCGACGGAGCCGATCTCTTCCTTATCGACCAGAATACAGCAGACCGTCTTTTCCGGCTGTCTGATGTCAAGCATCGCCTTCATGGAAGTAAAGGCGCATACCCTGTCGTCCTGACCGTATGCTAAGATCATGGAGCGGTCGAAGCCCGCTTCTCTCGCTTTTCCCGCAGGAACGATCTCAAGCTCTGCGGAAAGGAAATCCTCTTCCTCAAAATCATAATTCTTTTTCAGAATGTCAAGGACGCCGGACTTCACAATGTTCTTTGCCTTTTCCTTGCCCTCGTCCGTATCCTTCTCGCCCTCGCCGAAAATAAGCGGCTTACTGCCGACGATCAGATCCAGCGCCTCGCCCTCGATCACCTTTGCCGCCTTCTTTTCCAGCTGTTCTCCCGCGAGGTGGATCAAAAGATCGGAGATGAAAAATACGGGATCGTCCTCGTTCTCACCGATATTCAGCTCCACCGTCGTTCCGTCCTTCTTTACGACAACGCCGTGGATGGCAAGCGGAAGCGTCACCCACTGGTATTTCTTGACGCCGCCGTAATAATGGGTATCCAGATAGGCAAACGCATGATCCGGATCCTCAAACAGCGGATTCTGCTTTACGTCCAGTCTCGGGCTGTCGATATGCGCGCCGAGGATATTCAGCCCCTCCGTCAGCGGCTTCTTTCCGATCCGGAACATAACGACGGACTTGTTCATGTGAACGCTGTAGACCTTATCTCCCTCGTTCACCCTTCCGCCCTCTTTAACGATCTCTTCCAGCTCACGATAGCCGTCCGCCTCGATCGTGTTGACGATCGTATCAATGCACTCCCGCTCCGTCTTGCCGTTGTCGAGGAACTGCCGGTACTCCGCCGCAAGCTTCTCCAGTTTTTTGAGCTTCTTCTCATCATAATTTTCCCATGCACATTTTTTTAACATTCCGCTCATCCTTTCTTTACTTCTCTTAGCTTCTCAATTCGATATCCAGCTGATTTTTCAGGTTTTTCAGAATCTTCTTTACAAACCGCTCCACGGCATCCGCCTCAAACGGCTCTTCCCCGGGAACAAACGTCACGGTAAACGCCATGCTCTTCTTATCCGCAGGAATCTGTCCTCCCTCATAGACATCAAACAGTCTGATGCTGCCGATATGGGAACAGGACTTCTTTATCAGGTCTTCCACCTGACCGCAGGTAATCTCCTTATCCATGACAAGCGCAAGGTCCCTGTTCTCCTCCGGGAACTTCGGCAGCGGCGTAAACGCAGCCCGCTTCTCATACGTCGCGTACAGCTTCTTTAAGTCAAGCTGTAGCAGATACGCATCCGTTCTAAGATCCAGCTCTTCCGCAACCTCGTATGCCACCTTACCCATATATCCGACCTGCTCTCCCTCGCAGAAGATCTCCGCCGTCTGATAAGGGTGCAGGAAGCTTCTCTTTGCCGGCTCGTATTCAAAATGTCCGAACATCGCCTCCGCCAGCGTTTCCGCCATCCCCTTCAGCGTAAAGAAGCTCTCCTTCGCGCCAAAGATACCGATGCAGAGCGTATCCCTCTCATCCGGATAATCCTTTAACGGCAGCTCATCCGCGACAAAAATCTTTCCGACCTCAAACAGTCTGCCCGCAAGATTTCCCTTCTTCTGGTTTCTCGCCACCGCATTCAGCATGGACGGCGCGAGCGTTGTCCGCATCAGGGAAAGCTCCTCATTGATCGGGTTTAAGATCCGGATCGCCCTGCGCTCCGGCGCATCCTCAGGCAGTCTTAACAGATCCAGATCGGAGGGTGAAATGAAGGAATAGTGGATACACTCATACGCCCCCGTGCCGCACAGCGTCTTTTTTACCTTCCTGTCCTTTTTCTGCTTCGGATTCAGTCCGCCCATCGTCACCTTCGCATCCGGCATAAACGTCGGGATGACATGTTCATAGCCGTACATACGGATCACTTCCTCCGCGACATCCTGATATCCCTCCATATCCTCACGGTATGCGGGAACCTGTAAGGTCAGCTCATCCCCGTCGATCGAGGGCGCAAATTGAAGGTTTTTCATAATATGAAGGATTTCCTCATTCGGCACTTCTATACCGAGTACGTCGTTCACACGGCTGATACTTACCTTCAGCTCTCTCGGTTCTGCGGTATTTCCCGTGTTGACGTCCACATGCGTCGCCGAAACCTTTCCGCAGCCCAGCTCCTCGATCAGATGCAGGGCGCGCTTCATCGCATGGATCGTCGAATATTCGTCCACGCCCTTCTCATACTTCGCGCTCGCATCCGTCCGCTTTCCGTGGAAACGCGAGGTCTTACGGATATTGTCACGCGCAAACTTCGCGGACTCGAACATCACCTCCGCCGTCGTATCCCGGATCTCGGAATTTAATCCGCCCATAACGCCCGCCAGCGCAACCGGCTTTACGCCGTCACAGATGACAAGGTTATTCGGATTCAGCGTATACTCCTGAGAGTCCAGCGTCGTGATCTTTTCCCCTTCCGCAGCGCGTCTGACGCAGATTGCATTTCCCTCCAGATAATCGCAGTCAAACGCATGCATGGGCTGTCCCATCTCGAGCATGACATAGTTCGTGATATCGACAATATTAGAGATTGCATCCTGTCCGACCAGCGCCAGTCTGCGCTTCATCCAGAGCGGGGATTCCCCGATCTTTACGTCATAAACATAATGTCCGATGTATCTGGGGCAGATATCCGGCGCGTCTACCGTGACCGTAAATCCTTCCTTTTTCACTTCCGTCTCATGATAATCCATCGCGGGCAGCTTCAGCTCCTTATCCAGTGCTGCGGCAACCTCTCTTGCGATCCCGAGAATACTCTGACAGTCGGGTCTGTTCGCCGTGATGGAAATATCAAAGATCCAGTCGTCCAGCCCGAGAATAGGCTTTACGTCCGCGCCCGGCACGGCATCCTCCGGGAGTACGAGCAGCCCGTTATATCCCGCTCCGGGATACATATTTTCCGTAACGCCAAGCTCCACGCCCGAGCAGAGCATTCCCTCAGACTCATAGCCGCGCAGCTTTCCCTTTTTGATCGTCATGGTTCCCTCGACGGTCTTATGATCCTTCGCCGTCATAAACACGGTCGCGCCGACTAGGGCGACGGGGAATTTTCCGCCCGCCTTCACATTGTCCGCGCCGCAGCAGACCTGAAACGTTCCATGCTCTCCTGCGTTCACCCGGCAGACATGCAGATGCGTCTCCGGGATCGGCTCGCATTCCTCGACCAGTCCGACAACAACCTGACTGATCTCTTTTCCGACCTCCGTCAGCTCCTCTACCTCGAAGCCGCAGGAAAAAAGCTTCTTTTCCAGCTCCTGCGGTGTGATCTCTATCTCTACATATTCCTTCAGCCAACTAAGCGGTACTAACATCTTCTCTCCCTCCGTCTCCTTTAGTTATCGTCGATCTGATCCAGCACGCGCAGATCGGATTCATAAAACAGCTTAATGTTATTGATGCCGTATTTCAGCATGGCGGTACGCTCCAGTCCGATACCGAAGGCAAGTCCGCTGTACTCGTCGGAATCAATCCCGCAGTTTTCCAGCACCTTCCGGTTTACGATTCCCGCGCCGAGAATTTCAATCCAGCCGGTTCCCTTGCAGAGCTTACAGCCCTTTCCGCCGCACTCAAAGCAGCTGACATCCACCTCAACGGAAGGCTCCGTAAACGGGAAATAAGAGGGGCGAAGCCTTGTTGTCGCCTGTTCCCCGTAGATCTTCTGTACAAAGACATCCAGCATGCCCTTTAAGTCACAGAGCGTGATCTTTTTATCGACCACCAGTCCTTCGAGCTGATGGAACATCGGGGAATGCGTCGCGTCATCATCCGAACGGAATACTTTTCCGGGCGCTGCGATCATCTTGATCGGCGGCTGCTTCTTCTCCATCGTATGGATCTGTGCCGCGGACGTCTGCGTCGCCAGAAGAAACTCGGGCGACAGATAAAAGGTATCCTGCATATCCCTCGCCGGGTGATCCTTGGGCGTATTCAGCGCCGTAAAGTTATAATAATCATTCTCGATCTCCTTCGTCTCGACAACCTCGAAGCCCATTCCCGCAAATACGTCGATCAGCTGATTCCGCATCTGCGTGATCGGATGAAGCTTTCCCGACGTCGTCTGCTCTGCGGGCATCGTCACGTCGATCTTTTCCCGCTGGTAGCGAAGCTCCAGCTCCTTCGCCTTCAGCTTCTCATCCAGCTCGACAAACTTCTGCTGAGCCCACTCCTTTAACTCATTCACGCTCTTTCCGAAGCCGGCACGCTCCTCGGGCGCAATATTCTTCATCTCCTTCATCATCTGACCGATCTTTCCGGTCTTGGAATCCAGAAACTGCTTTCTCAGTTCAAATGCTGACGCCCTGGAAACGGCGCGCTGCTCCATGCCCTCCAGAATTTCCTGCCTGATCGCGGCAAATCTGTCATTTCTGTCACTCATTTGGATCTCCTCCGTTCTCCTTCTTATTCTTAATTCTCCTGCCGTGCCGTGCTTTCCCACGGGACACTGCCGGTTTTGCGGGTTACGGTCTGCGCAATTGTCATGCCCGCAGAC
>CAZVWN010000138.1:0-6121 GCA_964631065.1 uncultured Acetatifactor sp. | reverse complement strand
ATGCAGGAAAGCAAAGCGTCCGGCGAATACGGAGGCAGGATATGCGGACGGATGAGGGGTGTTGGAATGGAGCGGGCGGGTAGATATGCGGATTACGGGCAGTGTACGGATGATGAGCTGATCGACCGTTTGAGACGGGGCGAGGAACCGATCGTGGACTATATCTGCGACAAATATAAGAATCTTGTCCGCAGCAAGGCAAAGTCCATGTTTATTCTGGGGGCGGACGGCGAGGATCTGATACAGGAGGGTATGATCGGTCTGTTTAAGGCTGTCCGTGACTATGACATGGGGCGCGACGCGAGTTTTTATACGTTTGCGGAGCTTTGCATCAGCAGACAGATGTATACGGCGGTACAGGCGTCAAAGCGTCAGAAGCATCTGCCGTTAAATACCTATGTCTCGCTGGACTGCGGAAGTGCAGCGCAGGATGATGAGGGAAAGGAAGGAAGGACGCTTGCGGAGCTTCTTGCCGACCGCGCGGAGCTTTCTCCGGAGGAGCTGTTTCTGGATAAGGAGCGGGCGGCGTTTCTCGAGCGGGCGATCGAGGCGGAGCTGAGCGACTTTGAACGTCAGGTGCTGGAGCTGTCCATGACGGGGATGGGGTATGTACAGATCGCAAAAGTCCTGGGAAGGGATGAAAAGGCGACGGACAATGCGCTGCAGCGTGTGAAAATGAAGGCGAGAAAAGTGCTGCGGGAGGGATAACATTCCATTTATTTTAGAATCTTCTAATTTTTCTTTTATTGACATTGTAAAGGCACGGAGCTAAAATTGTCAGCGACAGAAGAAGCTACAGGGAAGAAAAAGCAGAAGGAGTTGCGTGATGTTAGAATTAAAAAATATCAAAAAGGACTATGCTGCGGGTTCGGATACGGTACATGCGCTGAAGGGTGTCAGTCTCAGCTTCCGGGAGAGCGAATTTGTATCCATCCTCGGACCGTCCGGCTGCGGAAAGACGACCATGCTGAATATCATAGGCGGTCTTGACGGGTATACGGACGGAGATCTTGTCATCAACGGCAGATCGACAAAGGATTTTAAGGACAGGGACTGGGATTCTTACAGGAATCATTCCATCGGTTTTGTCTTCCAGAGCTATAACCTGATCCCGCACCAGACGGTTTTACAGAACGTAGAGCTTGCGTTAAGCCTGTCCGGCGTCTCAAAGTCGGAGCGGAAAAAGCGCGCGAAGGCGGCGCTGGAGGAGGTCGGACTCGGAGATCAGCTCGGGAAGAAGCCGTCGGAAATGTCCGGCGGTCAGATGCAGCGTGTTGCCATAGCGAGAGCGCTTGTCAATAATCCGGATATTATCCTTGCGGATGAGCCGACGGGCGCGCTGGATACGGAGACGAGCGTACAGGTCATGGATATCTTAAAGGAGGTCGCAAAGAACCGCCTTGTCATCATGGTAACGCATAACCCGGAGCTTGCGGAGCGTTATTCCACCCGTATCATACGGATGCTGGACGGAAAGCTGCTTGACGACAGCGCGCCGCTTAGCGAGGCGGAATATGCGGCAGAACAGAAGAAAGATCTGAAAGCGGCGGAGACTGCCGGAAAGCGGGAAAAGCTGCCGTCCATGTCGCTCGGGACTTCTTTTTCGTTATCCCTGAAAAATCTCTTTACGAAGAAGGGGCGGACCATCCTGACCTCCTTCGCAGGGAGCATCGGCATCATCGGCATTGCGCTGATCTTTGCCGTTTCACAGGGTATGACGACCTATATCAATACCGTACAGGAGGATACGCTTTCCTCCTATCCGCTGACGCTCGAGGCGCAGCATATGGACTTAAGCTCGCTTTTGGAGAGCTTTATCGGAAAAGCGAAGTCGGGGGAGGCGCATGAGCAGGATGCCGTTTATCAGAAGGCGATGTTTTATGATCTTGTCAACTCCTTAAACTCCATGGAAACGGACGAGAACGACCTGAATGCCTTTAAGACCTGGCTGGAGGCGGAGCGGAACAGGGAGGACAGCGTGCTCCATGATGCCGTCAGCGGCGTACAGTATACTTATGACATGGATATGCTGATCTATACGGAGAATGTCGACGGAACGATCCTGCGCTCAGATACCCAGGAGCTTCTACAGGAGCTTCTGATCGAGTATTTCGGCATGAATCTTTCTTCCATGATGGATATGAGCGAGTCCATGCTGGGTACGCAGAGCAGCTCGCTGACGAGTCTCTCGCCGATGGGCTCGCAGATGGTTCTCTGGCAGGAGATGCTGCCCGGAGAGAACGGAAAGCCTGTCAGCCCGCTTTTAGAGAAGCAGTATGACGTGGTTTACGGTTCCTGGCCGACCGCGTATAACGAGATCGTCCTGGTGCTGGATAAGAACAACGAGATTGATGATATGACGCTGTATGCGCTCGGTCTCAAATCCAAGGAGGATATCGACGAGCTGGCACAGGCGGCCTTTGACGGAACGGTAGTAGAGGTTCCCGCGCTGAAATGGAGCTATGAGGAAATCTGCGACATGGAATTTCGCACGGTGTTCTCCGCCGACTGCTATACGCTGGACGAGAAGACGGGACTGTATACAGACCTTCGGGACACGCAGACGGGTCTGAAATATCTGTATGACAACGGAACGGTGCTCAAGGTTTCCGGTATCATCCGCCCGAATGAGGATGCGGTTTCCGGTATGCTGACGGGCAGTATCGGTTATACAAGTAAGCTGACGGAGTATGTGATCGAAAAGAACAGGGCTTCCGCTGCCGTAACGGCACAGCTTGCGGATGCTTCCACGGATATTTTTACGGGACTTCCCTTTCAGGAAAACACGGGAAATCTGACGGATGCCGAGAAGGCAGAGGAGCTTCGGACGTATATCGGCACGCTTGATGAAAAGGGAAAAGCGGATGCGTATATGGAGATCATGAGCATTCCTTCCGCAGAGGAGCTGGACGCGATGCTTTCCCAGGCGACGGCTTCCGTGACCCGCGCAGACATCGAGGCGGCGATGATACAGGCGATGACGACGCAGATGGGAATGGCGGAAAGTACGGTACAGGAGTACATTGAAGCCATGTCCGACGAGGAGATCATGGAGCTGTTTGCGGAAAGTGCTGCGGAGCAGATCAAGGCGGAGTATGCGGCAAACGTAACGGCGCAGCTTGCCGCAATGAGCACGCAGCAGCTTGCGGGAGCGCTGGATATGTCTCTGGACACTTATACAGAGGAGCAGATGGCGGCGTACCATGACGTTGTGCTGGAGTTTTCGGATTCCACCTACGAGGATAACTTAAGGCTGCTCGGCTATGTTGACCCGGATTCTCCCGCGACGGTCAATCTGTACGCTTCTACCTTTGAAGAGAAGGATGTGATCGAGGATGCGATCGCGGAGTATAACGACAGCGTGGATGAATTTCAGCGGATTACTTATACGGATTATGTCGGACTGATGATGTCGTCCGTGACGACGATCATTAACGCCATTACTTATGTATTGATCGCGTTTGTTGCGATTTCCCTGATCGTTTCGTCCATCATGATCGGTGTGATCACGCTGATCTCGGTACAGGAGCGGACGAAGGAGATCGGTATCCTGCGTGCGATCGGCGCCTCGAAGAAGAATGTTTCCCATATGTTCAATGCGGAGACGGTCATCATCGGCTTTACCTCCGGTGCGTTGGGAATCGGCGTCACGTATCTGCTGTGCATCCCGATCAACATGATCCTGCATCATCTGACGGGAATCCATAATCTCAGCGCGATTCTGCCCTGGCAGGTGGCTGTGATCCTGATTGCGATCAGTGTTGTTCTGACGCTTTTTGCGGGCATCATCCCGTCGAGGAGCGCGGCAAAGAAGGATCCGGTTGTCGCACTGCGCAGCGAGTAGAAAAGAAGCGTAACGGTTCGCGGAAAAAACAAAAAATCTGCTTGACAAACGGATACAGTGTCTGTTAAGATGTAATGCGGTGACTGTCGTTGCGGGCGCAAGGCGGTTGGAATGACAGTCATCCGTGCTGCTGTGGCTCAGTCGGTAGAGCGTCGCATTGGTAGTGCGGAGGTCACGGGTCCGATTCCCGTCAGCAGCTTATGGCAAGGCTTGCGCTTTGCATGGAAAGTCCTTGATTTTCAAGGACTTTTTTATTTGCGGCAGATTTGATAAGAGAGGTGCAGAAATGTTTTTGTATCACTATTTTGACAGAATGACAGGACCGTTTAGAAATCTGTCGGATTTATCCATGGAAGACGCCGACAGGGTGCTTCGGGAAATAGCGGACACGAAGCCGGGGGTGCAGTGCGCAAAGCGAAGTCCGGACTATATGCGGGCAAGGGTTTATTATGAAAATATATTGCGCAGCGAGTTTCTGAAAAAGGGTGGTCTGATTCAGAGAAAAGTGCCGCACTACATGGTTGTGGAAGAGAGTCCGTGGCTGAGCAGCTGGTATGAGAACAGCGCATTCATAAAAATTCCGATTGAGGAGTTTGATCTGCGCACGGTTTCTTTTACATATGGAGATTCGCATCCGACGTTCAGCGAAAGAGTCAATGATGGAAAAGAGTATCGTAAGAAGCTTTATACCTATGACGAAATTTTGGAAATCATTGAGAAGTATGGATTGCCGCAGGAATGGAACGGGGACGGAAAGTATGGACCTGAGAGGTATATTGAAGCACATATCTGGAGTGATGAGGTTATCGGCAGATATTTAGCGGAAAATGCAGGGAAAATGGAGCGGAAGGCTTGACACGGGAGCAGATGTTGTTTATATTTATGTAAGCGGCGGTATGCACCGACGGTCAGTGCATACGCTGTATGGAAAAAGAGCGGAGTGCGTTCCTCTTTGACAGTATGGATTTTCGGAAAATCCGATTTACAGGAGCGGTCTGTTTCATATTGGATTCTGCCACCGGGTAGGAATGCGAAAGCATTCGTTCTCACATCATTAGGTCTGTGAAGATGTGAGTGCGGATGCTTTTTTTGAGCGGCAGATCCCCGGAAGCAGAGAGGCAGTGCAGGAAAGGAGCATTTTATGAAAAACTATTTTACGGGAAAAGAACTGTTACTGTGGGCGGGGTCAGCGTGCTTTATTATACTGACCTTTCTGATTTTTGACAGGCAGAATTATCTGACGCTCTGCGCCTCCCTGATCGGCGTGACCTCGCTTGTGTTCAATGCGAAGGGAAATCCGGTCGGACAGGCGCTGATGGTACTGTTTTCCCTGATTTACGGCGTGATATCTTTCCGGTACGCCTATTACGGGGAAGTGATCACCTATCTCGGCATGACTGCACCGATGGCGGTGTTTGCGCTTGTCACATGGCTGCGCAATCCTTTTAACGGCAACAGGGCGGAGGTAAAGGTTAATAAGCTGTGCGGCAGGGAAATTCTGTTTATGGCAGGGCTGAGTGCGGCCGTGACGGGGATCTTCTATTTTATATTGGATTATTTTCACACGGCGAACATGCTGCCGAGCACGATATCGGTCACGACCAGCTTTGCGGCAGTTTACCTGACGGCGAGGCGCAGTCCGTATTATGCGGTTGCATATGCGGCGAATGATATCGTGCTGATCGTGCTTTGGACGCTTGCCGCAATGGAAAATGTATCCTATCTGTCGGTTGTCTTCTGCTTCGCGGCGTTTCTGGTAAATGATATTTACGGTTTTATTAACTGGAACAGGATGAAAAAAAGGCAGAGAGCGGATGCCGGATGAATCGTTTTTTTGTTGACAAAAGCAGTTTCCTCTGCTAGAATGAGTGACGGTGGTTGTGTTGAAGAATGTCGCGTGGCGGATGCCATAAGACATTGTGTGCTGCTGTGGCTCAGTCGGTAGAGCGTCGCATTGGTAGTGCGGAGGTCACGGGTCCGATTCCCGTCAGCAGCTTTATGTAAGGACAGCGGAAGCCTTGTAGAATGGGGCTTCTGCTGTTTTTTGTATCTCCAATCCTAAATATACTTATACTTATAAACCATGTGATACCTTTCCCGAGTAGACAAAAAGAAATCCTTTTGGTACAATGAATCCGGAGCCGGACGAAGGCAGAAGAAGCTGCGGCATCCGGTCGGAAAGCAGCCGGAAGGGCTGCGGGAGAAAAATCGGAGAGAGACGAATATGTATTGTACAAGCTGTGGCGCGGAGTACGGGGAAACAGAGCAGAGCTGTCC
>CAZVWN010000137.1:4626-6299 GCA_964631065.1 uncultured Acetatifactor sp. | reverse complement strand
CTTATTCGCTGACTGACAGCACCGCCAGCGAGTACGCCGGCAGCGTAATCCCGTCGCCCTCTGCCGTGACAGGCGTTTCCCCGGACACCAGCGTTGCCTCGAGCATCCTTGTCTTTAATCCGGTTCCGTCCGCAAGCGTCACGCCCTCGAGCGAAACCGTTCTTTCCTCCGCGGAAAGATTATAAAGCAGGACGACCCGCTCCGTCCCGTCCGTTTTCAGCAGGGCGCATATCTCTTTGTCAGACAGCGCGTCAATCTCCTGCGTACTGCCCTTGCGAATGGAAGAAAACTGATTCCTAAGACGGATCAGATTCTTATACCAGGTCAGGAGGGATGCCGTATCGGCTGCCTGTTCGTCCTGTGCGGGATAATTCTGCACGATTCCTGTGTCTGCGGCGGCAGGACTCTTACACATTCCCTCTGCCGCCTGGTCCGCCGTCCAGCGCATCGCAAGCCGCTTGTTCTCGTCCTTTCCGCTGCCCTGCATCCCGATCTCGTCGCCGTAATATAAAAAGACATTTCCCGTCATCATCATGTTCAAAGCGCCCGCGATCTTTATCTGCTCCTCTGCGTAGTCTCCGCTGTAATATCCGGCAGCGCGATCCATGTCGTGATTACTGTAGAACGGCGCGTTGATGTATTGACTGCCCTGTTCGGCAAAGCGCTCCTCCGAACGGCTTAAATACCCGCCGAGATCCTGCGCGGGATAAACGCCGGAAGCAAATTTTACGATATTGCCGGTCTGATCCGCAAAGGCAAAATCAAAGAGACTGTCGATCCCGCTCGCGTAATACTTCGCGTACTCCGGCTGCGTCGTCCATGCCTCCCCGACAAGGTAAGCGTCGGGACTGATCTCCTTTACCATGCTGTTGAACCATGTCAGTATCTCGACGTTCTTTTCCGTATTGTCAGAGACATATTCCTTCACGGCATCCAGCCGAAAGCCCGCGACGCCTCTGTCCAGCCAGAATCTGCAAATCTCCGTAAATTCCGCCCTGACGTCCTCGTTATACAGATTCAGATCCGGCATCTCCGACCAGAACGGACACTCATAATACCAGTCCGTACCGCTCACGTTCGCGTACCCGATTAACGGTGTCTTCGTAAAATTGTAATACGCCACATACGGACATTCCTGCGGATCCGGCTCGGCATCCCCGAGCTTCCTCAGATAAGCCGTCGCCGTCTTAAACCACGGATGAGAGGATGATGTATGGTTCATCACCAGATCAATAATGACGTTGATCCCCCTCTCATCGCACGCCGCGATCAGCTCATCAAAGTCCTGCATCGTCCCATAGGACGGATCAATGGCGGTATAATCCATGACATCATATTTATGGTAGGTATCGGACGGCATGATCGGCATCAGCCAGATTCCCGTGATGCCCAGATCGGTATCCGTCGTGTTATCGCCGTCATTCAGATAATCCAGCATCTGCGTGACGCCCTTTAAGTCGCCCTGTCCGTCTCCGTTGCCGTCATAGAAGGAGCCGACAAAAATTTCATAGTAGGTTCTGTATTTGTCCGCGCGCTCAAGGGGCTGTACCTCACGTCCGGAGACAAGACTCTGCCCGACATAGACAGGCTCCGCCTCTTTCCCGCAGCCCGCAAGCGTTCCCATGAGTAAAAGCCCTGCAAGTCCGATTGTCAGCCCTTTTTGTAATCCGTTT
>CAZVWN010000137.1:0-4526 GCA_964631065.1 uncultured Acetatifactor sp. | reverse complement strand
TCTGCGGTGGCTACCGTTCCTACGCCTCCGGGCTTCAATCGCCTTTCCCCCGCGATTCCTACCGCCCCGTGCGCTTTCCGAGGATCATCCCGCTTCCTGCCGCGACAGTGACCGTCTCGCCGGCTTTCCTGCAGCAGTCCGCCATTTCCCCGTCCGCAAGGATCTCCCAATCGGGGGAAATCTCCCCCCCGGACTCCTGCGGAAGCTTCACGCAAAACGCTCTCGCCGAGGCATTATACACGATGTACAGCGTGCTCCAGCCGCTGTTTTCCCCGCCCCTGTTGTCTACGAGGAATGAAATGACCCCTTCGCGGTGTACCGTCTTTCCGCTGACACGGTAACGCGCCTCCGCGCTCTTATCGCATAACCCGGGAAGCTTCTTTCGCAGGGAGATCAGCCCCCTGTAATACTCCAAAAGCTCTCCGAAGCGCACGGTCTGTCCCCAGCGCAGCATATTGATCTCCGGATCGGAGCGGAAGCTGTTCTCATCCCCGAATTTCGTCCTGCCGAACTCCTCGCCCGCCTGTAGGAACAGATGTCCCTGACAGGTAAAATACATAAGCGCCGCCAGCTTATTTGCGGCAAGGATCTCCGGATACGGCAAAAGACACGTTTCCTTCTGCTTTACCGCATCCTCCCGCATGGTCAGAAGCAGCTTATCCCAGAGCGTAAAATTATCATGTGCGGAAACGTAATTGACGATCTGGTTACAGCTCTTCGGGCAGAAGCCCTCCACGGCATCCCGCCATCCCGTCACGGCATCCAGAACCCTGTCCTCAAGTCCCTTCCCGCCGTTGACAAAGCCGGGAATCTTCGGGTAAAAGACATCCCCCTTGATCACATCTCTGGTATCGTCGCAAAATACTGCAATGCCGTCGTCCAAAAAAGCAATGTTGTCCTTGAGCGCCGCATGCGTACCGGGCTCCATCAAAGTCTCCTGCGCACGCCAGGGTTCGCCGTACAGAAGCTTTTCGCCCGCGCCGTACCGTGCATCCAGCGTCTCCCGGATACGGTTCATCAGCTCCGTTGTCAAAAGTCCCATCAGGTCAAAGCGGAAGCCGTCGATATGGTATTCCTCCGCCCAATAGCAGACGGAATCCAAAATATAACGGTCCACCATCTCCCTGCCCGCCGCCATGTCGCTTCCGCACGCCGCGCCGTCCGTCAGCGTTCCGTCCGCATTGCGTCTGCAGAAATATCCGGGCGCAAGCCGCTCCATCCAGGAATCCGGCTCATAGGTATGGTTATAGACCACATCCATGACAACGCGGATTCCCGCCCGGTGAAGCGCCATGACCATCTCCTTAAATTCCCGTATGCGCACGCTTCCGTCCTTTGTATCCGTCGCAAAAGACCCTTCGGGCACATTGTAGTTCACGGGGTCATACCCCCAGTTAAACTGTCTGTCGTCTCCCGCCTCGTCCAGCCAGCCGAAGTCATAGCAGGGCAGAAGATGGACATGCGTAATCCCCAGCTTTTTTAAATACTCCACGCCGACCGGATAGCTTCCGTCCGCCGGGCAGACGGCAAACGCCTTATATTTTCCCCGGTATTCTTTCGGGATCCTGCTGTCGGGATCATAGGAAAAATCCTTGATATGCAGCTCATAGATCACGTTCTCCGCCTGTCTTTGGGGCGCTCTGTCTTCCGCAAAGCCCGCCGGATCCGTCTTTCGCAGATCGACCACCATGCTCCGCTGCCCGTTGCAGCAGCAGCCGCGCGCATACGGATCCGCCGAGCGCACCGTTTCCCCGTCCGTCTCCGCGAGGAAATCGTAACAGATGCCGTGCAGCTCTTCCGGAAGCGTAAGCGCCCAGACGCCGCGCTCCGTCCGCTGCATCTCCAGTATCCTGTCCGCCTCGCGCAGGGAATCCTCCGCCGTAAGCGTCATACTCTCCCCGCCGTCCCGATAGAGACAAAGCCGCAGCTTATCCGCAAACGGCGCCCAGACCTTAAAGGTGGTTTCACCTTCCCCGCATACCGCGCCGAGATCCTTCCCGGTATATGCAGACTCCCGATCAAATTCCTTTGTATAACGAAAATCCGGATTTTTCACGTTTTTCCTCCCCCTGCCGCTTATTTTTGTTGCAGCCTTGCCCTCTGCGGGCAAAAAATGAGCCGCTGCAAAATAAACGTCCTTATTCTGCAGCGGCTTTTCATTCAGTGCGCGTCTTAACCCTTTACCGCTCCGGATACGCCTTCGACATAACATCTCTGCGTAATCAGGAACAGAATGGAAATCGGAATGGAAATCAGTACGCAGCCCGCGTAGAACTGCGTGTAGAAGGTTTCCACATATTCCTTCTCCAGCATCGTCCACAAACCGATTGCAATCGTATAATACTTGGTATCATTTCCCATGATAACCTTTGCGAAAATGTAATCCACCCAGGGCCCCATGAAGGTCGTGATCAGCGTATAGGTGATGATCGGCTTCGACAGCGGGATCGTAATCTTAATAAAGGTATCCCACTTCGTCGCCCCGTCGATATACGCCGCCTCGTCAATGGTCTTCGGGATCGTATCAAAGAAGCCCTTCGCCATATAGAAGCCTAAGCCCGCACCGCCCGAATAGACCATGATCAGCGCAATCTGCTTTAACAGCCCCGTCTCCAAAAAGCCGAGACCCTTTAAGATGTAGTACACCGCGATCATCGACATGAAGCCGGGGAACATCCCGAGGATCAGTGCAACGTTCATGAACGGCTTTCTCATCTTAAACCGCAGACGGCTCATACAGTAGGAAACGCACAGTACAAAGAAAGCTGCGATCAGTGTGCTGATCAGTGCAATGATCAGCGTGTTGAAAAACCATCTTGTAAAATTGATCTGGCTGGTCGGCTGGAACAGATTCTTATAATTGTCCAGCGTAAAGCCCCTCGGCCAGATATAGCTCTTATACGAACCGCCCTCTTTTCTGAAGGAGGTCAGTATGACGTAAAAGATCGGCAATACCCAGATCAGGCTGAGCACCGCAAGCAAAACATGACATAACGTGTTGGAAATTGCTCTTCTTGCTTTCATTATTGGAACGCCCCCTCATCTTTGTAGGAACCGGTGTGCCGGTAGGTCAACAGTGACAAAGTCGCCAGAATAATGAATACCATGATACCGATTACCGCGCCGAGGTTGTAGTCCTTCTGCGTGATCGTCAGACGGTACAGCCAGGTAACGAGCAGATCCGTCTTTCCCGCGTAATAGTATTCCATGGAATCGGGACCTCCTCCCGAGAGCAGGAAGATAACGTTAAAGTTATTGATATTGCCCGTAAAGCTCGTAATCAGATTCGGCGTCATGACAAACAGCATGTACGGCAGTGTAATCTTTCGGAAGATCACGGGAGCCGTCGCGCCGTCAATCTTCGCCGCCTCATAGAGCTCCGCCGGGATATTCTGGAGAATACCCGTTGTGGAAAGCATCGTATAAGGAACACCGATCCATATGTTAATTACGATGATCGTAATCTTTGCCAGCGTCGGATCCGTGAAAAACGGTATGGACTCCGTCATGCCGATGATACCGAGATGTCTTAGAATGACATTTACGGGACCGTTCGCGTTAAAGATCGTTCTCATGCTCAGCAGGGATACAAACTGCGGGATCGCGATGGAGAGCACGAACACAAATCTCCAGAACCCTTTAAACTTTGTTCCCTTGCGGTTGATCAGAAGGGCAAGCAGCATACCGAGCAGGAAGCAGCTGAACGTAGCGAACACCGCCCAGATCAGCGTCCATTCCAGCACCGGCCAGAAGGTGGAAGCGAGCTTGCTTCCGGATGCCAGCATTGCCTTAAAATTATCTAAACCGACCCAGCCGAAAAGATTCCCGGGCGGCTGATGTTCTCTGTCATAGCTGGTGAACGCGATCAGAATCATGAACACCAGAGGAGTGATCGTAAATACCAGGATTCCCGTGATGGGAAGCGCCAGCATCGCCGTGTGGAGATTTTCCTCCTTGACGGATCTTAGATCATCCATAAATTTCGGGATATGCATTCCCTTTTCCTTGCGCACCTGTGTACAATAGGCGCTCTTCATGGACATGCATGCCGCAAATATCGCAGCAAGCGTAATCATGATGGTGATAACACCGTACAGAAGAAACAGCATGGAGTTGTCTCCGGCTGCATACTCGTAAATTCCCAGCGCTTCATTATAAACCTTGCGCTGCTCCACCGTGCCGAGGGTCGTCATATTGACAAGCGCCTGTGCTCCGAAGGAGACCATATAGCGGATATAGGCAATCTCAACCGCCAGAAAGACAAATCCGCGGACGAACTGTCTGTTGACGATATTGCCAAGACCGAAAACCACAAGGGAAAGTCTCGTCAGCAGATTTCCCTTCCTGAATGCTTCACCCACACTCGCGTCAGCGGGTCGGCGGTGCGGTGTCTGTACCTTTGGTTTTTTCTGAAACAGTCCCATGGTAACCTCCTCATAGTCTGTGCAACAGCCCCATTCCCGGACGGATGAAACAAAAACACCTTTCGGCTGTTACTTTTTTGGAAGAAAGGATAAGAAAACCGC
>CAZVWN010000136.1:0-6304 GCA_964631065.1 uncultured Acetatifactor sp. | reverse complement strand
TTATCCGTTATTTTACGGTTACGTTCGTAATGTGGGGATTTACGCCGTTGTACCAGTAGAGGAAGCCTTCCATGTCGATCACATCGCCGACCTGAAGTCCTTCAACGGTCTTGTAAACGTCGGTCGTGTTGTCGCAAAGGTAAGACTCAACGGTAAAGGTATAGGTCTGTCCGTTCAGCGAAACGTTGAAGTAAAGGTCGCTGTTGGAATCAGCGGAGCCGGAGCCGTCCCAGTTGTAAAGGTAAGCAGCGCCGCCCTCGGAAGCCTCAACGGTCATTCCCTTGAAGGAAACGAGCTGATTCTGGTAATTGATCAGATCGTCCGTGCCGAGCTTATCGGTAACGTCAACAGCAGCAGCGATGTAGCTTCCCTCTTCGATCTCAAAGGTAGCGCCCTCGGCGATCTCAACCTCGCCGGACCACTCGGTCTTGTATCCGGTAACCTTGATCTTTGTTCCGGGAACGAGCTTTGCGCTGTCCTCCTCGGAACAGGTCATGTTGTAGATAAAGTATGCGCCGTCCTCGTCAGCAGCGTAAACCGTGAGCTTGTTGTCCCACCAGGACTGATGTGCCTGAACATATGCCTCGATGACAACCTCAGACTCGAGCTCTGCTGCGACATACTCCGCGTAAGTCATAACGCCCTCGGACTTTGCGTTGACGTTTTCAGCAGAGCTTTCTGCTGCTGCGGAAGACTCCTCGGATGAAACGTCGGAACCGGATGTGCTGCTGTCGCCGCATGCGGTGAACGAAAGCACAAGGGTCAGTGCCAGACCCATTGCAAATAATTTTTTCATAACTTCTCCTCTTTTCTTAAAAAGTTTTCTGCAACAATGTAATTATACCGTAAAATTGCCGGAAATCAATGGGCATTATGACGGCTTTTTTTCTTTTTTGCCAGCTCGCGGCATACAGAAACAATAATCAGAAGCCAGACAACGCCGAGCGATACCAGAAGGACGACGGCAGTGGACGGAAGAGGACCCAGCTCCTGCTTCCCGAGGGAAGCGGTATCGCGCTGATCCAGACGGTAGAGGGAGCTGACCTCCGCAAACAGTCCGTCTAGGTAAGCGTCGTCTACGGTTTCCTTGCGTCGGACGGATTTTGTTACGCTCTCGATCAGCTGTCCCGCCGCGTCGCGCAGGGAAGCCGAGCCGTTGAATACGGGCGTGACAAAGGTATTTCCGACATTTTCCAGTAAAAGCTTCGACGCGCGGATCTTGATTTCATAATAGGTATCATTGTCCTCTCCGGCGCGGGAAAGGTAATCCTGATACGCGTCGCTGTCCTGTGCCTTGGAGGTTACGGGAACATATCCTTCCGTCTCCGCGTAGGCGATCTGGACATCATTTGTCAGAAGGTATTGCGCGAAAAGCCAGGACGCGAGTACCTCCTGCGGATCCGTCTTGTTGAAGATGCAGACGGAAGGACCCTGCGAGATCATCTGCGGATGCTCCGGGTCGTATTGCGGGATCGGGTAAACGACCGTCTCAAATTCGACCAGCGCATCCTCGCTGATATCGGACAGCGGCGCGTCCGTTCCCATCCATGTCGCCCCTGCCGTGGAATCGATCGCGAAGATACATTGTCCCGCGTTCAGGAAATTTGCGGGATAGCTTGAAATCTTAAAGGTGGAAAAAGCGCCCGTCTGTGCGTGCTGCGCGATCGTGCAAAGCAGTCCGCGCGTCGTGTCGTTAAAGAGCTCAATGCCGCCGTCGGCGGTGGAGTATCCGGCGCCCTGCTGTTTCAGCATCTGGATCATCATGTTATCCGTTGACTTATAGATGAACGGAATCAGGACGCTCTGGCCGTTGACAAGGTAATTGCCATCGGCATCCTTTTCCATTGCCGCCTCGGAGACCTCCCAGACAAAATCCCAGGTAAGCGTCTCGGGAAGCGTGTATCCGAGCGCCTCCACATAGGTCTTATTGACATAACAGCTTTCCGTCGAGCGCATGAACGGGATGGCATAATAATGATCCGCAAAGGCGCATTCTGCGAGAAACTGCGGGATGATCTCGTCCTGCGAGGGCGCGTCATACAGCAGCGCGCTGCCGCCGAGGCCGTATTTTTCGTCTGCAAACAGTCCGTCGAGCGGCACAACGACGTTTACGCCGGTCAGATAGGTTGCAATGTGATCGGGGTAAGTAATGCAGACGTTCGGCGTTGTGTCTGTTGCAATATTGGTGATGACATCATTGTAAATCCTGCCGTAATCGGTATACAGGCGCAGATTGACCGTGATGTTCGGGTAAAGCGTCTCAAAGTCCTCAATCGCCTTTTTGTAGATATCGGTCTGCAGCTTATTCGTATCGTTCTTCGCCCAGAAGGTGATCTCATATTGCTTCGAGGCGTCAAATTCTTCCGGCACGGTAAAAGCTTCCTGTCCCTTGGAGCCGTGACAGGCGGTAAGCCCGAGGGCGCAGAGCGCGGCAGGGAGCGAAAGCCCCAAAGCCCTGCGGAGTGCGGCAGCAGATTTTTTGAAAAGATTCATCCTTTTGTACCTCCTCTGGCAACGCCCGCCATGATCTTTTTCCGGAAGACAAGGAAAAGAAGAATCAGGGGCAGGGAAATGACGACGACTGCCGCCATCATGGCGGGAATGTTTTCACGCCCGAAGCCGTTTTCGCGGATTTCCTGTATGCCGTTGGATACGAGGTAATAATCCGGATCATCCGTGATCAGTCGCGGCCAGACATAGGAATTCCAGCATTCAATGACCTTTAAGATGACGATCGTGATCAGCGTCGGCTTACAGATCGGGATCATGACCCTGCGCAGATAGCGCAGATCAGAGGTTCCGTCAACCTTCGCCGCATAGTAAAGCTCGTCGGGTACCTGTGCAAAATTTTCCCGCAGCAGATAGATATAGAATACGCTCGTTACGGACGGCAGGATCAGACCCGTAAAGGTGTTGCGCAGTCCGAGGTTCGTGATCGTTGCAAAATTTGTGATGACGACCAGCTCGTTCGGAATCATCATCAGGGAGAGAAACAGTGTGAACACAAGCTCCCTGCCCGGAAAGCTTAAGCGCGCAAAGGCGAATGCCGCGAGCGTGATGACGATGAGCATGAGTCCTGTCGTGATCACGGTAAAAAATAACGTGTTCCAGAGGTATTTCCCGAGGGAGACCGTCGTGAAAGCGTCAACGTAGTTCTGAAGCGTGGGCGAAAGCGTAAAGAAGGACGGAATCCGCTCCGCGTTGTAGGAGCCGTAGCTCTTTACGGAGGTCAGCACCATCCAGTAAAAAGGGAACAGGACGATAACCGCCCAGAGGGAGAGCAGGAAATACAGGATAACATTTCTGACCCTCCTCTTTGTCTTTGCTTTTTTTGATATCAGGTCATAATCAGACTGATGACTCATTTTGTACCTCCATGTTTAGGATAAAACGCGCATTCCCTTCAGGCGTAGGTGACATGCTTTTTGGAAACGAGCAGATTGATACAGGTAATCGTCAATACGATCGCAAACAGGATGATCGCCGCAGCGGATGCGTAGGACGGATAACCGCCGCTGTCGCCGTAGAGCATGTCATATACATAGCCGACGATCGTATTCATTTCCGCTGCGTTCAGATCCGTTCCGAACAGGGCGACCGCATCGCTGTACGCCTTGAATGCGCCGATAAATCCGGTGATGATCAGGTAAAAAACAGTCGGGGAGATCATCGGCAGGGTGATCTTTTTAAAAATCCGGAAGCGTGATGTCCCGTCAACCTTTGCCGCGTTGTAATACATTTCATTGACGCCGGCAAGCGCGCTCGTCAGAATCAGGATCTTAAACGGCATGACAACCCAGATTGTGTAAAAGCAGAGTACGAAGAGCTTTGCCGGGTAAGGACCGTCTATGAAATCCACGGAGCTGCCGCCGAACAGGGAAATCAGGAGATTTACCAGTCCGTCCGAATAAGCAGTTTTTTTAAACAGGATCATAAAGACCAGCCCGACGGCAAGCGTGTTTGTGACATAGGGCAGGAAGTAAATCGTCTGGAACAGCTCCCGCAGCGGTCTGATCGAGCTTAAGCCGACCGAGATCAGCAGCGAGAGAAGCGTGGAGACGGGGACTGTGATAATGACCAGCAGAAACGTATTTTTTACGGCCTGCAGGAAATAGGGATCGTGCAGTACATAGGAATAATTGTAGCCGCCGACGCCGAAAAAGGTCTGGGACGCTGAATTATATCCCTCCTCGAAGGAATAGACAAAGACGTCGATCAGCGGATAGATCATAAACACGCCCAGAAAGAGAAAAGCGGGCAGCAGATACAGCCATGCCTTGAGATTATGTTTTTCCATGCGGATTACCTCGGTTCTTTCTTATACTGGAAGATAACGGAACGTTGTTTAAAAAGGAATCCTTTTTTCCGTTTCCTTATCAAATAAGTACACCTTTGAAGGCTTCAGTCCGAAGCGGACAGTGGAGGCATCCGTGTCCACCCGGCTCTCGGCGGGGATGATGGAGCGGATGTTCTCATTTAAGGAGGCGGGGTGTCCGGATACAAGACTGACATCCCGTCCCATTACCTCAAGCCGGTCTAAGGCGCAGCGCAAAGCGCCGTCCTCCTGTAACAGAAAGCCCTCCGGGCGTATGGCGGCATAGACCTCCTGATCGGGAAGCGCCCCGACCGAAAGGACAGCGTCTTCCCCGAGGAAGAGCATACCGTTTTTAATTCTGCCGGAGAAAACATTGATGGGCGGCGTGCCTAAAAACTTTGCGACAAAGAGGTTTACGGGATTGTCATAGACCTCCTGCGGTCTGCCGATCTGCTGGACATAGCCGTCCTTCATGACGACGATCAGATCGGAAATGCTCATCGCTTCGTCCTGATCGTGCGTGACAAAGACGGTTGTTACCTTTGTCTCACGCTGGATTCTGCGGATCTCTTCTCTGGTCTGTAAGCGCAGTCTCGCGTCAAGGTTGGAGAGCGGTTCGTCCAGAAGCAGTACCTTCGGTGTCTTGACCAGCGCCCGCGCGATGGCGACACGCTGCTGCTGACCGCCGGAGAGCTCGTTCGGCTTTCGTTCCAGCAGTCCCTCCAGCTGAACCAGTGCGGCGGCTTCGCTGACGCGCTTTTTCATCTCTTCCTTAGAAAGCCTGTCCGCACCGCGCAGATTTTCCAGCGGGAACTGAATGTTTTTCTCCACGGTGAGATGGGGATAGAGCGCGTAATTCTGGAAGACCAGACCGACGCCCCTGTTTTCGGCGGGAAGATCCGTGACATCATCCTCTCCGAAGAGAATCCGCCCTTCCGTCGGCTTTAACAGACCGCAGATCAGATTTAGGGTTGTACTTTTTCCGCAGCCGGAAGGACCGAGAAGACCGACGAGCTTTCCGTCCGGAATTTCAAAGTGGAAATCGCCGACGGCAGTTACCTCACTGTGTTCTTTTCTGTTCCTGCTTGGAAATTTCTTTGTCAGGTGTTCTAATACGATTTTCATACTTCCTCACATTCTGCCGCAGCTGCGGCGAAGATAGTTGATGATACCGGGGCGGCAGCGCGTTGCGTCCGCCGATATCTCCGGTACTGACGGCAGCTGTTTAAATGCCGTAGGTTTCCCGCAGATTGCTGGAAATATGCTCAAGATCCGGATATACAAAGCTCTCCGTAATGCCGAAGGCGCGGAGACTTTCGATGAAATATTTTTTCCGGTCGCGCGGAATGATGATCTTGTAGAGCATATTTTCGTCGCAGATGTCCTCGAGCCGCTGCAGGGAATTGTGAACCGTAAAGTTTGCGTGCTGTGAATACATGCGCAGATTGTTTTCCGTCGAGCTGCATGCGAGGATCCGGTCGACCAGTTCGGGATTATGGTGGTTATGTTTAAAGGCGGGCAGCAGCATTTCCTGCGTGGTGTCCGCGTCGATCGGGTAGATACAGCGCCCGAAGCCCTCCTTTTCGTTGAGCAGATCCGGAGCGAGCACCCAGATCCCGGCGTCTCTGTCCGAGGTTGTCCGATAGGTCTCTGTCGCGAAAAAGGCGGCGATGAGCGGCGATTCGCTCCAGTCTAACATCCTTGTCGGCAGCCCGTAATGCTGCATCAGCGATACCCATGCGGCATAATTATGCTTTGCGGGGGGATTGTCCGTGATCTGCCGTGCCTGTGTGTAAAAGTCGTTTGTGATATACCGTTCGACGTCGAGCCGTTTTCTGCTTCTCTGAATCGAAGGGATCAGGGTCAGGGAGGCATCCTCCTCACCCCGGTACCATAAGCGTCTGCCGTGTTTTTCGTACAGCCCGCTCATAAACTGAAGCAGCTCGTCGATCGTTCTGATTTCCTGAATAAGCATGTGTTCTCCCTTTT
>CAZVWN010000135.1:0-6341 GCA_964631065.1 uncultured Acetatifactor sp. | reverse complement strand
TTTACAGCCGCTGCCGGAGCACGAAAACAGGGTTTGCAACAGGGGAAGACGGGAGCAGAAGCCTACGGAAAGAAGCGGCGCTGTGCTCATATAAAGAAACGGTGGGCACAGCCGTCCGCGCGGCATACAGCGAGTTCAAAGCAGGAGAAGACCTGTTCCATCTTCCGGCGTCTGTCGCAGGGAATCCGGTATGCGTTTTCGCCGGCAATGCCTGAAAGGCAGTCCTGCTGATAGACGATATTTCCGGAGGGAAGCGCGGGAGCCGTCCCTGAGACGAAGACGACGGCAGGAAACGTTTCCAGAATCAGCGCCTTCAGCTCCTCATTATTCGGCTGCAGACAGAGATAGGTATAATTGTCCGTGCCGAAGCGGTCGTCGGCAGCTTTCTTTGCACCGGCATAATCCGTACAGATCTGGTAAAAGATCTGCGTCTGCTCCGGAGTGAGCATATCGACGGCGAGCAGCGGGATGAGGTTATTGTCGCCGATCCGGGTAAAGAACGCCCGATCCGCGTCATAGCAGAGGATGGCGTCCGCATAATCTGTCTGCGCGATGTCGTCCGCACGCTGCAGCAGAAGATGGTAGCCGTGAGCCCCCAAAACATCTGCAAGCATCTCTGCGGTTGCAAGCTGCTCGGAGCGCTTATACAGACAGGTTTCCGGCGTCATATAAAGCGCGATGCGGTAGGTCTTGCCGGCGGCAAGAGATTTTGCGGACGAGTTCGGGCGATAGTCTAAGAGATTGACGATCTGCCAAACCTTCTTCTTTGTCTCTTCGCTGATACGCTGATCATTTCGGTTGTTGATTACATAGGATACGGTTGCTACGGAGACACCTGCCTGTCTGGCGATGTCCCGGATGGTATATTTTTTACTCATAGCTTATTTATATACTGTGAGTTGTTTTTTGTCAATCAGAGAGAAGGATATTAAAGGAAAAACAGGAATGAATGAATGTGCGATGTTACATATTCCGGATTCCCGGTATTGCTTTCCGGTGTCGGAAAATGAGGTGATCCTCAGACTGCGGATCGACAGAAAGGATCGGCCGGACGGAATTTTTGTGGTCTATGAAAATAAATATGTGATCCAGACAAGACAGCAGAGCAGGGAGATGGAGCGGAAGTATGAGGACGGTCTGTTTGCATGGTATGAGCTGCGGCTTGTGCCGGAGGATGTCCGTTTCAGCTATATTTTCCGCATAGAGGAAGCGGGGCAGACCCTGTATTATTCGGAGGACGGACTAAGCAGCAGCTATGATTTTGCACTGGCGTATTTCAATTTCTTTCAGCTTCCTTATATCAACCCTGCCGATATCCACAGGGAGGTCGCGTGGATGCGGGATGCCGTGTTCTATGAAATCTTTGTGGAACGCTTCTGCCGAGGGATTGAAGCGAAGGATGCTTCTTATATCAATCTGGAATGGGGCGATAAGCCTACGCCGAAGAGTTATGCGGGCGGGGATATTCCGGGGATTACAAAGAAGCTGGACTATATCAGGGGAATGGGAATCAATGCGCTTTACCTGACGCCGATTTTTCAGTCGGACTCTAACCATAAGTATGATATCTACGATTATCATGCCGTGGATGAACGGTTTGGGACAAACGCCGACTTTGAAAAACTGGTACGGGAAGCACATAAGCGGGGCATCCGTGTGGTTCTGGATGCGGTCTTTAATCATTGCAGCGAGCAGCTTTCCCAGTTTCAGGATGTCTGTAAGCGGGGAAGAAAATCTCCCTATTTTGACTGGTTCATCATCCGGGGGGAGAAGCCGGAAAAGGATCCGCTGAATTACGAGGTATTTTCCTTCTGCGATTATATGCCGAAGTTCAACACCTCAAATCCCGAGGTACAGGAATTTCTTCTGAATATTGCAGTCTCCTGGGTTCGGAAGTATGATATTGACGGGTGGAGGCTGGATGTCTCGGATGAGGTGTCGCATGATTTCTGGCGTCTGTTCAGAAAGCGTGTCAAGGCGGTGAAAGCGGACTGCGTGATCATCGGCGAAAACTGGCATGATGCGAATCCGTTTTTACAGGGAGATCAGTATGACAGCATCATGAATTATGCCTTTACCAAGGCGTGTATGGACTATTTCGCATTCCGGACGGCGGATGCGGCGCAGTTTGCGGGGAAGCTGAACGGACTGCTGATGCGCAATACCCTTCCGGTAAACCGGATGATGCTGAATCTGTTGGATTCCCATGATACGGACAGATTCTATACCGTGGTCGGAAAGGACAGAAACCGTCTGCTTGCGGCGGTCGCGGTCATGGTGATGTATGTCGGCGCGCCCTGTCTCTATTACGGAACGGAGCTTCCGCTGGAGGGCGGTTACGATCCGGATAACAGACGCTGCTTTAACTGGAACAGGGAGCAGTGGGACGAGGGATTTATGGAGCAGATAAAGCAGCTTCTGGCGCTCAGGAAGGAAGCGGCGGTACAGACGGGAGAAATCCGGATGTACGCGCAGGGCGGACTGTTTGTGCTGCGACGGTTCTTAAAAGCATCGGAGCTTGTGCTTTACTGCAATCGGACGGATAAGGCATGCGGCATAGCGGTGAACGGAAACGTCCTGACCGGGAACGGTTACGCGGATGGGGAGCTTGCACCGGACGGGTTTGTGGTTTTTCAGGTGAAGGAGGCGTGAATTTGAAAAAGAGAAGTATAGCGGTTATGACGGCGGGACTGATGGTTACGGGAATGCTGACGGGCTGCGGCGGGGAGACGCAGACTGACGGGAGCGGACAGGCGCAGAGCGGGGAGACAAAGGCGACGACGGCAGAGGCGCTTTCTAACATTTACAGCGGGGAGCTTGAACGCGACGTGACGATCCGCGTGCTGGAGAATGATACGGCGATCGAGCAGGGATATTTTCAGGAGCTGATCGATGCCTTTAATGAGAAGTACGCGGAGTACGGCATTGTCGCAGTGGATGCCAACATGGATCAGTACAGCAATCTTGCGGACGACGGACCTTACGGCTACGGTCCTGATGTGCTGTATCAGGCGAACGATGTGCTGATGAAATATGTGGAGGGGAAGCATATTTATCCGATTCCCGTTGAAAGTCTCGAATGCTATTCCCATATTTCACAAAACGCATGGAATGCCTACAGGGCAGAGGTGAACGGAACGGAATATTACATGGGGGTTCCGGTCAACGTACAGTCCTCGCTGCTGTATTACCGCAAGGATCTGCTTCCGGACGATTGGGAGAGCACATGGGATCAGGACGGGAACGGGGTTCCGGATATGGTAGAAAGCTGGAACGCCATGTACCGGTATTCCAAGGAGATTCTGGAGAAGGGCGACGGGCATTACGGGTATATGCGTTCCCTGTATGATGTCTATTTTTCCGCAGGATTTCTGTTTTCCTACGGCGGATATGTCTTCGGCGACAACAATACGAATGCGGAGGATATCGGCTTTTCGGCGGGGAATGCCGCGACCGGAGCGAATGTCCTGCTGCAGCAGGCGAAGCTGATGAACGAGGGCTGTATCGACGATTCCATCACGGTAAACGCCTACAGCAAGCTTGCGGACGGAACCTATTTTGCGACCATGACGACGCCGGACGTGTATACGAAGTTTATAAAGGAGCTGACGCTCGTTTATGAGGAAGAGGGGATGGACGAAGAGACGGCGGAAGCGTTGGCGAAGGAGAATCTTGTCGTGGCGGATATCCCGAAGCTGCCCGCAAGCGGCGATCTTACGGAGGAGGATCCGGAGCTGATTCCGTTAAAGGCAATGGGCGGCGTCAACGGTTACGCGATCAGCGCTTATACGAAAGCCCCGAATGCCTGTCTCGCCTTTGTAGAGTTTGCGACGGGGTATGAGATGACGGTGAAGAGAAATGAAACGCTCGGGATCGCTCCCGCGAGAAACGATGCGGCGGAGGCGGTCGGCGGGCTTTCGGAGATCATTTATAAGAATCTGGACGAGGGAAATATTGTGGTCATGCCGTCCATCCGTGCGGTCGAGCAGGTCTGGACGCCGGGACAGACGTTCTTTGAGGATCTTGCGAAGGATGCTTTCCGTCCGGACGACGAGAAGAAATATCAGACGCTCTCCGACATACAGAGCGGACTGGAGGCTGTGGATGTCCGGATCTATGATGCGATCCATACGCTGGCGGGTACGGATTAAGAGCGCAGCAGAAGGCGAGGGAATATGAAACAGAAAACATCGAAGCTCTCCTTTAAGGAAGCAAATAAAAATGTGCGCGCCAGCATGTGCCTGATGGGGCTTGGACAGCTCCTCTACGGTCAGATCGGGAAAGGACTGCTCTATCTCGCCGTGCTCGGCTGCGGCATCGGCTATTTTGTGTATCGCGGCGGCAGGGATCTTGTCGGTCTGTTTACGCTCGGCACGCAGGAGGCGGATACCTGGCTGGGGATCGAAGGCGATAATTCCGTCGTGATGCTGCTCATGGGCATCCTTGCCGTGATCGCCCTGCTGCTGCTTTTTGCGGTTCATCTCTCGAACATCAGAGACGCATGGGAGACACAGCAGACGCTTGCGCGGGGCGGCAGACCGGCACGCTTTATCGAGGACGCAAAGCAGCTTCTCGACAGAAAATTTTATAAGACCGTGCTCTTTCTGCCCGTGCTGGGGGTCTGTGTGTTCAATATCCTGCCGATCCTGTTTATGATCGCCATCGCGTTTACGAATTACGGCGGGAGTATCGTGCCGCCGAAGCTGGTGGACTGGGTCGGACTTGATAACTTTGTACAGATCATGACGCTGTCGCAGTTTGCGCCGACCTTCGGAAAGATCCTTAGCTGGAATCTGCTCTGGGCGGTCTGCTCTACGGCGCTGAATTATTTCGCCGGACTGGGGCTTGCGCTGCTGTTAAATAAGGACTGCGTAAAGGGAAAGGTATTCTGGCGCGCGTTCCCGATCCTTGCCTACGCCGTTCCCGGATTTATCACGCTGCTCGGCTTTAAGTTTATGTTTTCCTACGGCGGCCCGATCAATCAGCTGATCACGGCGGCGGGGCATAAGGCGATCGGATTTCTGGACATTGACGCAAAATGGATCGCGAGACTGATCGGCTTCGGCGTGAACGCCTGGGTCAGCGTTCCGTCTATCATGCTGCTGGCGACGGGACTGCTCTCGAACCGGGATATGACGCTGCTCGAGGCGGCAAAGATCGACGGCGCGGGACGCTGGCAGCAGTTTAAGAAGATCACGCTGCCCTTTATCCTCTTTTCGACGACGCCGGTTCTGCTGGGACAGTTCATCGGAAACTTTAACAATTTCGGCGTGTTTTATTTCCTGCGGGGCGGTCTGTATATTGACGGATATTTCCTCGCGAGCGATACGGATCTTCTGATTAACTGGCTTTACAATCTTTCCATCAACAATAATTACTACAATATCGGCGCAACGATCAGCCTTGTGATCTTTTTGATTACTTCCCTGATCTCGCTGTTCATTTATACGAGGAGTTCATCCTACAAGGAGGAGGACACGTTCCGATGAAGAGTAGAAGGACATCTAAAATTGCTGACACTGTTGTCACATATATCGTACTGATCGCCGTGTGCTTTATTTTCTTTTTTCCGTGCCTCTGGCTGATCCTCGCCTCCTTCAGCAAGTCGGGATCCATCTATTCCTTTGACGGATTTTTCCCGAGTGCCTACAGCCTGGATACCTTCCGGATGCTCTTTACGGATACGGCGATGTACAATTATCCGCGCTGGTTTGCCAACACGCTGTTCATCGCGGTGATGAGCTGTCTGATCGGTACGTTTCTGACGATCCTGACGGCGTATACCATGTCGCGTTTTACATTCCGTTCCCGTAAGGCAATGATGAAGACGACGCTGATCCTTGGGATGTTTCCGTCGTTTATGGGGATGATCGCGGTTTATATCATCATGACCCAGTTCGGGCTGATCAATAAGATGTGGGGACTGATCCTGATCTACAGTGCGAATGCGCCGATGGGATATCTGACGCAGAAGGGCTTTTTTGATACGATCCCCTCCTCGATCGACGAGGCGGCGCGGATCGACGGCGCGACGAATTTTCAGGTATTTGCGAAGATCAATCTTCCGATCTCTAAGCCGATCATCGTCTACACGGCGCTGACGTCCTTTACCTTCCCGTGGAGCGATTTTATCCTGCCGAAGCTTCTGCTGAAGGAGAAGGATCTCTATACGGTTGCGGTCGGACTGATGAGCCTCGGAGAGACGGAGTTTTCCAGATTCGCGGCGGGGGCGGTGTTTATCGCCGTGCCGATCGTCATTCTCTATTTCTGTCTTGTGAAATTTATGGTAAACGGTATGACGGCAGGAGCCGTAAAAGGGTAAGCAAAAACAGGCGTGAAAA
>CAZVWN010000134.1:4814-6408 GCA_964631065.1 uncultured Acetatifactor sp. | reverse complement strand
CGGACTTTGCTTGCAATTTGCGGCGGCTCATGATATACTTATCAACTGCCGGAAAAGAAATGGAGGATTCTGCTCACTTGTATCGTCTGACGAAGGATGGCACGGGTGGGCAGTTTTCGTATGCACACAAAAATGGTTTGATGGAAAGGGAAAAAATCGTGGAGAATCAGAACGGATACGAGGTATGGGAAGAAACAGAAGAGAGCCGTGAGGACATCTTGGAAGAAACGGAAGATATTCAGGCGGAAAGCTGGGAAGATATGATAGATGAGCGCATTCTCAAGGCAGTGCGGGAAATGGGCTTTGAGAAATTTTCTCCGATTCAGGAACAGGCGATTCCCTGTCTGCTTGGCGGCGAGGATATGATCGGACAGGCGCAGACGGGAACGGGAAAGACGGCGGCATTCGGTATCCCTGCGCTGCAGCGGATCGATCCGGAGCTGAAAAAGCTGCAGTGCGTCATTCTCTGCCCGACGAGAGAGCTTGCCATCCAGGCGGCAGAGGAGCTTCGGAAGATTGCAAAATATATGCACGGGGTCAAGGTGCTTCCGGTTTACGGCGGACAGGAGATCGGGAAGCAGATCAACGCGCTTCGCGGCGTGCAGATCATCGTGGGAACGCCGGGGCGTGTCATGGATCACATGCGTCGTCACACGATCCGTCTGGACGATGTCAGTATGGTCGTTCTGGACGAGGCGGATGAAATGCTGAACATGGGATTTCGGGAGGATATGGAGCTGATCTTAGGACAGATACCGAATGAGCATCAGACGGCGCTGTTCTCGGCGACCATGCCGAAGCCGATCCTTGAGATAACGGGACAGTTTCAGAAGGATGCGAAGCTGGTAAAGGTGGCGGCGAAGGAGCTGACAATCCCTCTGGTATCGCAGAGATATTATAAGGTAAAGGGACAGGATAAGGATGCGGCGTGCATCCGGCTGTTGGAGTATTATCAGCCGGCGCTCTGCCTGATCTTCTGTAATACGAAGGTGAAGGTGGACGAGCTTGCGGAGATTTTGAAGAAGAACGGCTTCCGCGCGGAAGGACTGCACGGGGATATGTCGCAGCATCAGCGTGATGTGGCGATGCACCGTTTCCGGGCGGGCAGCACGAATATCCTGATCGCAACGGATGTTGCGGCGCGCGGCATTGATGTCGACAATGTGGAAGCGGTCATCAATTATGACATTCCGCAGGATATTGAGTATTATGTTCACCGTATCGGCAGAACGGGGCGTGCGGGCAGAACAGGACGTTCCTTTACATTCGCGACTGCGCGGGAGCTTTACCGTATCCGTGAGATTGAGCGGATCTGTCATACGACCATTGAGGAGAAAAAGCTGCCGGGCGCTTCCAAGGTTCTGAAGGCAAAGGCGAACAGCTATCTTACCAAGGCGTGGGAGCTTCATGAGCATGAGGACATGGAGCTGATGAAGCACTATCTTCAGAGTATGATGGAGAAAGAGGAATGTGATATCCTTGAGCTTGCGGCGGCAATGCTGAAGCTTCAGGTAGGAGATAAAGGACCGGAAATCGAAGAGGACAGACCGGTGAGCAGGAGCCGCTTCGGACGGCGCGGCGAAGGCGGACGCGA
>CAZVWN010000134.1:0-4714 GCA_964631065.1 uncultured Acetatifactor sp. | reverse complement strand
GGCGCGGCGAGGACGGACGCGAAGAAGGACGTAAGGTAAGGCGGCGCGGCGAGGACGGACGCGGAAGCGGCGAAGGACGCATGGCAAGGCGACGCGCAGAGCACGGGGATGCCGGAAAGCCGAAGGATCTCCGCCTTGACGGAAGTGAGCGCGGCATCGCGTTCGCACGTCCGAAAAAAAGAAGATAAAGGTTATAAAAGCAGTGAAAGGAGCGGTCTATGAGGATAGGAATGGGCTATGATGTACACCGGCTTGCGGAGGAGAGAGATCTGATCATCGGCGGTGTAAAGATACCGTATGAAAAAGGGCTGTTGGGGCATTCTGACGCGGATGTGCTGCTGCATGCCGTGATGGATGCGCTTCTCGGCGCGGCGGCGCTGGGGGATATCGGAAAGCATTTTCCCGACACCGATCCGCAGTACAAGGGGATTTCTTCGATGCTTCTCTTGAAAAAGGTCGGAGAGCTGCTTCAGGAGAACGGCTTCCTCATAGAAAATATTGATGCGACGATCATCGCACAGGCGCCGAAGATGCGTCCGTATATTGATACCATGCGGGAGAACATCGCGAGGGAGCTGGAGCTGGATGTCCGCTGTGTCAATGTCAAGGCGACGACGGAGGAAGGACTCGGCTTTACGGGCGCCGGAGCGGGGATTTCCGCACAGGCGATCTGTATGCTGACCAGCCCGTTTGACCTCACGGCGCAGCAGATATCCGGCGGCTGTGCAGGGTGCTCAGGGTGCCGCAGGGAAAACACGCCGGAGGGATAAATGGCAGGATTTGGTTGACAAAAGTTCTGAAGTTGCATATGATGGTTAGTAGAAAAATGCAGGGAACGGAAAGAGTACTTTTTCGGAGGTGTCAGAGAGAGAGCGCCGGCGGCTGGGAGCGTTCTTCACAAAAGGAAAAGGAAAGTGCATCCGGGAGCAGGTCTGCCGAAGCGGTTTGCAGCGGGGAGGCAGACACGTTGGCACGCGTTAAATGCTTTGAGGGAAAGACTGTTGTCTTTAAGAAGAGTGGAACCGCGGATAAATTCGTCTCTTGGGAGGAATTTGTGCGCGGTTTGTTTTATGATACCAGGGGCAAAAGGTCTCTCAACCACATGAGCTCGCTCATAAGTGGTTGAAAGGTATCATTGCCAAATGTTTTTATCGGAAGCGGGGATTGGTATGGGATTGATAGCAAATGTCAGGGATGAGATCAGAATCGTGCGCGAACGCGATCCGGCGATTCATTCTTCCATGGAGGTTTTTCTTTATCCGAGTTTTAAAGTGATGCTGCATTACCGCGTCGCACACAGGCTGTATGAAAGCGGACATTATTTCTGGGCGAGATGGGTGTCGCAGCGGGGCGTGCGCAAAACGGGGATCGAGATCCATCCCGGCGCAAAGATCGGGAAAGGACTTTTTATCGATCACGGAAACGGGGTCATCATCGGCGAGACGGCGGTGATCGGGGATAATGTCACGATGTATCAGGGCGTAACGCTCGGCGGAACGGGCAAGGAGCACGGAAAGCGTCATCCGACCGTCGGCAATAATGTCATGATCAGCGCGGGTGCGAAGGTATTAGGATCCTTTACGATTGGAGATAATTCCAAGATAGGGGCGGGGAGCGTCGTTTTAAGCGAGGTGCCGCCGAATTCCACGGTGGTCGGCGTTCCGGGGCGTGTCGTAAAGCGCGGCAATACGGCGCTGCCGCAGGAGACGATGAACCAGACGGATCTTCCCGATCCGGTAAAGGAGGATATCGCGAACTTACAGCGGGCAAATTCCGAGCTGACGAACCGGCTTCTGGAGCTGGAAGAACAGATGCGGCTTCTGCGGAAGGAAAAGTCTGCAAAAGCATGGGATGAGGGTTCGGAAACCACGGCGGATAAGCAGTAGAAAATGCGATGGGAAAGAAAAGGAGCAGAGGCATGGAAAACAGATTATCATTTTACAACACGCTGACCAAAAAGGTGGAACGGTTTGTGCCGAATACGGACGGAAAGGTTGCAATGTATACCTGCGGACCGACGGTCTATCATTTTGCACATATCGGAAATCTCCGCAGCTATATCATGGAAGACCTTCTCGAGAAGACGCTGCGCTATATCGGATACGACGTAAAGCGTGTCATGAACATCACGGATGTCGGACATCTTTCGAGCGATGCGGATACGGGAGAGGATAAAATGCTCAAGGGCGCAAAGCGAGAGCACAAGACGGTCATGGAGATCGCGAAGTTTTATACGGAGGCTTTCTTTGAGGACTGCCGGAAGCTGAACATTAAGCGTCCGGATGTCGTGGAGCCTGCGACGAACTGCATTCCGGAGTTTATCCATATGATAGAGACGCTTCTGGAAAAGGGCTTTGCCTATGAGGCGGGTGGCAATATTTATTTCGATACGTCGAAGCTGGAGGAATATTATGTATTTTCCAACCAGAGCGAGAAGGAGCTGCTGGTCGGCGTGCGGGAGGATGTGGAGGAGGACGGGAATAAGCGCAACCAGAGCGATTTTGTACTCTGGTTTACGAAGTCCAAGTTCGACGATCAGGAATTAAAATGGGAGAGTCCGTGGGGCGTGGGATATCCGGGCTGGCATATCGAGTGCTCCTGCATCAGCATGAAGCATCTCGGCGAATATATGGACATCCATTGCGGCGGCGTGGACAATATTTTCCCGCATCATACAAACGAGGTCGCGCAGAGCGAGGCGTATCTCGGGCATAAATGGTGTAATTACTGGTTTCATGTCCATCATCTGAATGACAAGACGGGAAAGATGAGTAAGTCGAAGGGAGATTTCCTGACGGTTTCCCTGCTGGAAACAAAAGGGTATGATCCGCTTGTGTACAGGCTGTTCTGTTTACAGTCCCATTACCGCAAGCCGCTGGAATTTTCGTATGAGGTGCTCGACAACATGAGCGCGGCGTATGAGAAGCTGGTAAAGCGGATCGCGTCGCTTGACCGTGACGGCGAGGTTGACGGGGAGCGCTTTGCGGCGTACCGTGAGAAGTTTGAGGCGGCGCTTTGCGATGATCTGAATTCTTCCATGGCGATCACCGTGCTCTACGATATGCTGAAGGCGGATATTTCCGACGCGACGAAATACGCGCTGGCGGAAAGCTTTGACGAGGTGCTCTCCCTTGCGCTGACGACGGCACATGAAAAGAAGACGGCGGACAATGCGGTGGATGCAGAGCTGGAGAGCTATGTGCTCGAGAAGATCGAGGAGCGGAAAGCGGCGAAGAAGGAGAAGGATTTTGCAAAGGCGGATGCCATCCGTGCAGAGCTTCTTGAGAAGGGAATCGTGATCGAGGATACGCGCGAGGGTGTGAAATGGAAGAAAGCGTAAAAAAACTGACCGGACAGGAGATTTCTGCGGCTGAGGACGACGGGGCAGGAAGCGTACTGCGGCAGATCCGTGCGCATTTCCCGGGAAAACGGCAGGATGTCAGAGGGTATTCTCCGCTGACGCTCGCCTATATCGGGGATGCCGTATACGACATGGTCATCCGCACGCTGGTCGTGGAGCGGGCGAACCGTCCGGCGAATGCGCTGCACAGGATCACGGTAAAATATGTCAGCGCGACGGCACAGGCAAAAATGGCGGATGCGCTGGCGGAGAGGCTGACGGAGGAGGAGCTTGCGGTCTTTCGGCGCGGGAAAAACGCGAAGCCGCACACGATGGCGAAAAACGCGACGGCGGCGGAATATCTTAAGGCGACAGGCTTTGAGGCACTGATCGGTTATTTATATCTGACGGATCAGATGGAGCGGCTGCTTTCGCTTGTCAGGGCGGGAATCGAAGAGAGCGGGACAGATCCCGGAAAGCTTTTGTGAAAAGAAAAAGTGAAGTCTGCGAAAAAAGGAACGGAAGGGAAGAAAACGTATGGCATATCAGGAATTGACGATAGAGGGACGGAATGCGGTCATTGAGGCGTTCCGTGCCGGAAAGACGATTGACAGGCTCTATGTGCTCGACGGCTGTCAGGACGGGCCGGTCATGACGATTAAGCGCGAGGCGAAAAAGCAGGACTGTCTGATTAAATTTGTGACGAAGGAGCGTCTGGATCAGCTGTCGGAGACGGGAAAGCATCAGGGCGTTATCGCGATCGCGGCGGCGTATGAATATGCGTCTGTTGAAGATATCCTTCAGGCAGCGAGGGATAAGGGAGAGCCGCCGTTTCTCATTCTGCTCGACAACATTGAGGATCCGCATAATCTCGGGGCGATCATCCGTACCGCGAACCTTGCGGGAGCGCATGGCGTGATCATTCCGAAAAACCGTGCGGTCGGACTGACGGCGACGGTTGCGCGAACCTCGGCGGGAGCGTTGAACTACACGCCGGTTGCAAAGGTGACAAATCTTGTAAAGACGATGGAAGACCTGAAAAAAGAGGGCATCTGGTTCGTCTGCGCGGATATGGACGGAACGCCGATGTATGACCTGAACCTCAAGGGCGCGATCGGGCTTGTGATCGGCAACGAGGGAGAGGGTGTCGGCAGACTCGTAAAGGAGAAATGTGATATGGTCGCTTCAATCCCCATGAAAGGGAATATTGATTCTCTGAATGCGTCCGTTGCGGCGGGCGTTCTCGCCTATGAGGTCGTGCGGCAGAATTATGTAACAGTCAGCCATAAATAGCAGCGACTGCAATCAGGCGTGCCGGCATGCAGGAAAGCAAAGCGTCCGGCGAATACGGAGGCAGGATATGCGGACGGATGA
>CAZVWN010000133.1:0-6445 GCA_964631065.1 uncultured Acetatifactor sp. | reverse complement strand
CAGATTTCCTTTACGCTCTTCTCCAAGAGCTTCCGCGCGATCATGACCTGATGTCCGCAGCCCTTACATTTGATCCGAAAATCCGCGCCGACACGCAGAACCTCCCACTCCCTGCTGCCGCAGGGATGCTGTTTCTTTAATTTTAAGATATCGCCGATATTGATTTCCATCCGTTCCTCCGTTTCCAAGGCATATCTCATAACCGTTTCATCAAAAAATTTCTCACGGCAGCATTTCCACGACAAAATCCTTTACGACGCCGAAAAACTCCCGCAGCATATTATTCGGAAGCATCCACGTCACGGAAGACGCCGCAAGCCCCTCCGCATCATATCCCTGCCGCCCCGCAAGCCATACCGCGCGGAAAACATGAAAATTGTTCGTCACGATCACGACCCTGCCGTCCGCGCCGTCAGTCAGCTCTGCGCTGAAAGCCAGATTCTCATGGGTATTTTTCGATCTGTCCTCCATCAGAATGCGCTCTTCGGAAATTCCCGCATCGCACAGATACTGCTTCATCCCCGCCGCCTCGGAAATCGGCTCGTCCGATCCCTGACCTCCCGACACGATCACGACCGTTTCCGGGTTCGCCTCCAGATATTCTGTCGCGCGGTCCAGTCTCCTGCGGAGCGCCTCGCCCGGTCCGTCCGCCTTCCACTGTGCGCCCAAGACAATACAATACTCTGCTCCGGGAGCCGCCTGACTGCCGAAGCCGGAAAAAATCAGCCCTTCTACCGCAATAAATATCAGAAAAAACACCGTAAACAACACCGCCGCCGTTCTTTTTATCCCGACGGGTATCCGCGCCATCAGCGCGCTTTGCAGCAGGATGCCCGCGCCGATAAAAAGAAGTCCCAGCACACCCCAGATCAGAAAAAAGAGGGTTCCGAATCCCATAACCGCGATCGCCGCACAGTAAAGAAGACAGCCCGCGCCAAGAAGCTCCGACAGAATCGTTGCGGGCAGTCTTTTGTTCCGCCGTTTCCCGCGTCTGTCAAGCCGGATTACCCGTCTGCTCTCTTCAAATGGAATTAACCGCTTCTTTTCTCTCTTCATCAGCCCTCCGGAAAGCCTTATTCTTTCATCCGGCGGTCTCCCGCTCCGGAATAAGGTCAGTATATCATATTTTCCGCTGCTTCCTCAATAGTCGCGGAGAGCGGATTTCTTAATATTTTCTGAACTTTACTTTTTGAAACATTTTCCTACGCGATGTGTTTTTACTGCTTTTTCATCTGCGCTGTGCTATACTTTAGGCGATCTGCCACAGGCAGTATCTGACGAATCAAAGAAAGGAAAATCTGAATGTTATGAGTATGTCTGCATTTATCGGTCAGCTTGCGGAAAATCCCATGCTGGCGGTATCGGCGGTTCTGACGCTGGGCGTAATCCTTGTCAACGGCTGGACGGACGCGCCGAATGCGATCGCCACATGCGTTTCCACAAGAGTCATAGGGGTACGCCCGGCGATCATCATGGCTGCCGTGTTCAATTTTCTCGGCGTGCTGATCATGACCTCGCTCAATGCCTCCGTCGCCATGACGATCTACAATATGGCAGACTTCGGCGGAGATGCCCGCGTCTCCCTGATCGCCCTCTGCGCGGCGATGGCAGCGATCGTGATCTGGGCGACCGCCGCATGGTACTTCGGCATCCCGACCAGTGAAAGCCACGCGCTGATCGCAGGAATTTCCGGCGCCGCCGTCGCCATTCAAAACAGTTTCTCCGGGATCAATGCCGCAGAATGGGTAAAAGTTCTCTACGGCATCGTCCTCTCCACGCTCCTTGGCTTCCTGCTCGGCTTCCTCTGCTCGAAGCTGACCGTCTTCTGCTTCCGCAGCCGCAACCGGCTGAAATCGGAACGCTTCTTCTCCGGGGCGCAGATCGCGGGCGGCGCAGCCATGGCATTTATGCACGGCGCACAGGACGGTCAGAAGTTTATGGCAATCTTTCTGCTCGGCGCGGCATTCGCCGGCGGGCAGTCGGACGTCTCCCATTTTACCGTTCCGCTCTGGCTGATGGTCTTATGTTCGGCTGTCATGGGGCTCGGAACCTCTATCGGCGGCTACCGCATCATTAAATCCGTCGGCATGGACATGGTAAAGCTCAAGCCTTATCAGGGCTTCTCCGCAGATCTTGCCGCAACGCTCTGTCTTCTCTTTTCCTCCCTTACCGGCATTCCCGTGAGCACGACCCATACAAAGACGACCGCCATCATGGGTGTCGGCGCGGCGCGCAGAATGCGCAACGTCAATTGGGGCATCGTAAAGGAGCTTGTACTTACCTGGGTCTTCACCTTTCCCGGCTGCGGCATCCTCGGTTTTGGCATGGCAAAACTATTTTTATTGATTTTTGCATAGTACACTTTGTATAATAGAAGGAGAAAAGAAAAATGGCTAAGAAAAACGATTATTTTGCGCTGATCCAAAAACAGTCCTCGTACTGCGTCGAAGCGTCGAACCTTCTGGAGGAGATCCTCTGTCAGTTCCGCGCACAGGATATCGTCTCCTATCGCAGCAGAATGCACGATATTGAGCATACCGCAGACGAAATCCACCATGACATCCTCCAGAAGCTCTCGACGGAATTTATCACTCCCATCGATCAGGAGGACATCTTACGCCTTGTACAGATCATTGATGACATCACGGACGCACTGGACGAGGTGATCCTCGACGTGTACATGTACCATGTCGATATCATTCCCGCAGGAACCGCCGAGCTCTCAAAGATCGTCAACAAATGTGTCAGGGCTTTGCATGAGGCGGCGGGCGAACTGAAGAACTTTAAAAAGCCCGGGAAACTGCGGGCGCTGTTAATCAGGGTAAATGATATCGAGATTGAGGCGGATAACGTTTACACGGATGCCATTTATCAGCTGTTCGCATCCTCCACCGACGGTAAGACCCTGCTCGGTGCAAAGGCAATTTATGAGAGCCTCGAGGAATGCTGCGATCTGTGCGAGCATGCTGCGGATGTCATCGAACAGATCATCATCAAAAACACCTGAGAAAGGAAAGAAAATGGAATTTAACCGAAAAAACATGAAATGTATCCTGCTCCTCATCAGCTTTACGCTGGTGCTTGCCTGGGTGCTGCTCAACATTACCCTTGTCGGCTCTCTTCTGTCCGGGCTGTTCGGTCTTCTTGCGCCGTTTCTCCTCGGACTCTGCGTCGCCTTTATCTTAAACCTGATACTCTGTCCGCTCGAGCGCGGCTGGACAAAGCTGGGCGCAAAACGAAAGAAACCGGGAAAGCTTTCCGCAAAGCTGAAACGCCCGGTCTGCATCATTGTCAGCGTACTGCTGTTTCTCGGCGCGATTTCCGCCATCTTCTTTATCCTGATTCCACAGCTTCAGACGACCTTTTCCGGAATCTACGCCATGCTGCCGCGCGCGATGAAAAATCTGGAAACGTGGTGGACGGATCTGGTTGCTTTCCTTGACGGCTATGGCGTTGTCCTCCCCGTTCTCGAACCCGACATTGAAAAGATTCTGAAAAGCGTCAGCGACTTTTTCTCCAGAAACAGCGATTATCTGTTTAATACCACCATGGGCATTACCATGTCGATCGCATCCGTGCTCATGAACGTCGTGCTCGCTTTCGTCTTTTCCATCTATGTGCTCGCACAAAAGGAAAAACTCGGCAGCAACGCGAAAAAGCTGCTGTATGTCATTCTGAAAAAGAAGCATGCCGACCGCGTTCTGGAGCTGCTCTCCCTGACGGACAATACCTTCTCCAAATTCGTCAGCGGGCAGGTAACGGAGGCGCTGATCCTCGGTACGCTCTGTTTCATCGGCATGTCTGTTCTCCGACTGCCGTATGCTCCCGTTATCTCCGTCGTTATCGGCTTTACGGCGCTGATTCCCGTCTTCGGCGCATGGATCGGCGCGATCATCGGCGCATTTCTCATTGTCGTTGATGCCCCGATAAAGGCGCTCTGGTTTTTAATCTTTCTGGTATTATTACAGCAGTTCGAGAGCAATCTCATCTATCCGAAGGTTGTCGGCAGCTCCGTCGGACTTCCCGGGCTCTGGGTACTCGTCGCAGTTACCGTCGGCGGCAGCGCTTTCGGCGTAGCGGGCATGCTGTTCGCCGTTCCGGTGTTTTCCGTCATCTATGCACTGGTCAGCGAATTTGTCCGTACAAAATCCGTGCCGGAGCCTTCTTCCGTTCCCGTATCTTCCGGCGCGGCAGAAAATACAGACGGCTCAGATACCGCACAGGGCTAATCCAAACGCACATCGCAATTCAAAAGGAGGAAAATAAAGAATTATCATGGGCAGTTCTATCGGAACCTTATTACTGATTCAGGTTATTCTCATCGCATTAAACGCAGTCTTTGCAAGCGCGGAGCTTGCGGTATTGTCCGTCAGCGAGGCAAAGCTCGAACGGCTTGCAGGACAGGGTGACAAAAAGGCAAAGCGGCTTTTTAAGCTGACCCGCGAACCCGCAAAATTTCTTTCCACTATCCAGATCGCCATCACATTATCCGGCTTTCTCGGGAGCGCTTTTGCCGCAGACGGATTTTCCGATCCCCTTGTAGATCTTCTCTTAGGATGGGGAATCCCGCTCTCCCGCGAAACCCTTGATACCATCGCGGTCGTTATCATCACCCTGATTCTCTCCTATTTTACACTGATCTTCGGCGAGCTGGTTCCGAAACGGATCGCAATGAAAAAGTCGGAAGCCCTCGCGCTTTCCGTATCAGGGCTGATCAGCGCGATCTCCGTCCTGTTCAAGCCTATCGTATGGCTGCTCTCCGTCTCTACCAACGCCGTCCTGCGCCTCTGCGGCATCGACCCGAATGTCGAGGACGATCAGGTCAGCGAGGAGGAAATCCGTCTGCTCGTTGAAACAGGCGGCGAAAAAGGCGCCATCGACCGGGAGGAACAGGATTTTATACAGAATGTATTTGAATTTGATGATCTGACTGCCGGCGAAATCCTCACGCACAGAACGGATATCACGATCCTCTGGCTCGAGGATGAAGATACCGTCTGGGAAGAAACCATACGCGGCAGCCGTTTTACAAGATACCCGATCTGCGACGGCTCTCCGGATCATGTAATCGGCATCCTGAATACAAAGGATTATTTCCGACTGGACGACAGAAGCCGCGCGAAGGTCATGGAAGCCGCCGTAGAACCCGCTTATTTTGTTCCCGAAACCATCAAGGCGGATATCCTGTTCCGAAATATGAAAAAGACACACAGTCCGCTTGCCGTCGTGCTGGATGAATACGGCGGCATGACCGGCATCATCACCTTAAACGATCTGGTCGAGGAGCTTGTCGGGGAACTGCGTGAGGATACGGACGAGGAGGATGCCGATACACCGCGCATAGAACAGCTTGACGAACGGACATGGCGGATCGTCGGAAACGCGGAGCTTGGCGATATCGAAAAAGCGCTCGGGGTTGCGTTCAACGTCGAGGAGGTCAATACCTTTACCGGTCTTGTCTTCGACCGCCTGAATGAAATCCCGAACGACGGGGAACAGGACATCCGGCTGGATTACGACGGATTATCCATACATGTCCTGCGGATCGAGGAACACCAGATCACACTCGCCGAAGTTCAGATCGCCGAAGCCCGGGACAACGGCGCTGCCGACGCATAACCGCCGACAGCTGACTGCAAAACGCACAAATCATAAATCCGCTTTGAGAAACCGTATCCCGACAGAGGAAACACCGGCTTCGCATTGTTCCATATCCTCTGACAGCGAAAGGAGAAACCATGAAACAACAGGAACTGATAAACGAATTTAAGCAGATTCTTGAACATTACGATAACATTGTATTTTTCGGCGGCGCCGGCGTTTCCACAGAGAGCGGCATCCCCGACTTCAGAAGCGTTGACGGGCTTTATCATCAGCAATACGACTATCCGCCCGAAACAATCCTGAGTCACACCTTTTACCGCAAAAATCCAAACGAATTTTATCGGTTTTACCGCAATAAGATGCTTTTCCCGAATGCAAAGCCAAACGCCGCGCACAAAAAGCTGGCGGAGCTTGAGGCAGCCGGAAAGCTGCGCGCTGTCATCACCCAGAACATCGACGGTCTTCATCAGGCTGCGGGCAGCAAAAACGTGCTGGAGCTTCACGGCTCCGTACTGCGCAATTACTGCGAAGCGTGCGGACGGTTTCACGACCTGGATTATATTCTGCATTCGACGGGCGTTCCCGTCTGCGAGGCCTGCGGCGGCGCGGTAAAGCCGGACGTTGTCCTCTATGAGGAGGGGCTGAATCAGAAAACCTTAAACGCCGCCGTACACTATATCCATGAGGCGGATGTATTGATCATCGGCGGCACCTCACTCGCCGTCTATCCTGCCGCAGGACTGATCGACTATTTTCAGGGCGATAAGCTGATCGTCATCAACAAAGCGCCCACACCGCGCGACGAACACGCCGATCTGCTGATCCAGGCGCCGATCGGGGA
>CAZVWN010000132.1:4963-6539 GCA_964631065.1 uncultured Acetatifactor sp. | reverse complement strand
AAAGAGAGGTACGGGAAAATGAAATATTGTGTTTATGAAGAATACATACCGATGGAAGGAAGTCTTTCCTTTGAAGAGATGGGAAAGCTGCACAGCCGGATGCTGGAGGAAATTGGAAGTGATGCGGATGCATTGGAGCTGTATGAGGAGCTGCTTACGGCGGCGAATAAGTACAGTGCGTTCCGGGCGGGCTGGTGTATATTCGGCAGAGAAGAAAAACTCGAGAAGGATGAAAGCCGCACAATCTGTCATAATGGGCTGATCGTCAAATTTAATCAGCTGGCGCGGTATCTGAAAATGCAGGGCAGGGAAGCGGACTGGCGTGAGGCTTTGGGAGATGAAGCCGAGAATCCCTATAACCGTAAGCGGATTGGTGATTTCGCATGCTACATTGTCTTTGTAAACAGTATATGCGCGCGATAACGGAGCAGCTTTTGGCATGACGGAACGTCCGGAAAGAAGGTCGGAGAGGATACGGCGAAGCTGATTCAGAACCGCGCACGGCTTTATCCGGACGAGAGAAAATAAACGGGAAATCTAACGGGGGAGAAAATGGAAACATACAGGATCGGTGCAATTATCAGGGAAGAACGTATCCGGAAAAATATCTCTCAAGAGGAATTGTGCGAGGGTATCTGCGCATCTGCTACGTTATCAAGAATTGAAAGCGGTGCGCAGAAACCATCCCTGAAGGTAGAAGAGGCTTTGCTCGAACGGCTTGGACATAATACGGAAAATCTGGTTATCTATGCAGCAGCGGAAGAGGTCGAAAAGCATTATTTAGAGAGTGAGATCAGGATAAGGCTGGCACATCGACGGGAAGATATAGAGCCTTTATTGACAAGGTATATGGAGCTTCTGGCGGTACGCGGTTCGGAGACAGTATTGGAAAAGCAGTTTGTACAGATGACGCAGACGATACAGGCAATGCATGACGATAAAGTTTCATGGCGGGAAATACGGGATAAGCTTCTCGAAACGATCAGACTGACAATACCTGATTATGACGAAGAATGCTTTACCGTAAGAAGATTGTATACCAATATGGAAATTCAACTGCTGAATAACCTGGCAATTGTATATGCAAAGCAGAAAAAAACTTCAAAAGCGATCAGTTTATTCCGTTTCCTTGTGGAATACATCGAAAAAAATGAAATGGATGTGGAGACGAAGAATAAGACCTATCCGATGCTCGTCTATAATCTGATCTGTCTGTTGGAAGATGCAGACAGTATGCAGGAAATAGGAGAGTATGCAGAAAAAGGTATCGCCTATTGCCTGAAATATGGTCGTCTCTATAATCTTCCGGATTTTGTCTATTATAGCGGACTCTTCTGTCAGAATACGGGAAGTATTGAGGAAGCGGTCAAAAAATACCGTCAGGCAGTCAGCCTGCTGGAGCTGTCGGGACGGATGGAATCTGCGGAATATTTGCAGAAAGAAATAGATAAACTGCAAAAGACAAGTGTGAAATGATTTTCATGCGAAAACCGTGCAATACCATGATGTATGATGAAAAAATAAATTTTCGTCAAACGTCATGGTAAAGTTTTTTCTGAAAAAATATAATGATAAT
>CAZVWN010000132.1:2563-4863 GCA_964631065.1 uncultured Acetatifactor sp. | reverse complement strand
AAGAACATGAGGAGGAATTACGGGATGAACAGGATGCGGGGAAAGCTTCACGGAGTATGGGTTGCCGGTCTGTTTGCGGCGCTGCTGCTGACAGCCTGCGGGAAAGAAACTGTCCCGGAGACAGGAGGCGCTGCCGCGTCCGCCTATAACTGGAAGGAAAAAGGGTTTGCTTCCGGCGGGCAGGAGACGGAAGCATTGCTGTATGCGGCGGATTATAAACGGGCGGAATATCAGGAGCCGGACGTGTCTGTGGGGAAGAGTCTGTGCGTCCGTCCTGCGGAAGATGCTTTTTATGCGTTGGACATTTTTTATACGTCTGCGGGGGATGTCCGCGCGTTTTACAGGATCGGAGCAGACGGGGGAACAGAGCTGAGCTTTGCGCCGGAAACGTCCGTCTGGGGAATTGAAAAGGGTTCTGTACTGAAGCAGGATGTAACAGCGGACGGCGAACCGGTTTTCTTTGTCGGGAGCGCGTATGGGGAGAATGCGGACGGCGTCTGGGAAGCAGGGCGTTTCTTTGCGGTGTATACGGATAAAGAGGGGAAGCTGTCGGAGAGCCTTGAACTGACGGAAAAGTTAAGGAGCGAGGGAATCTGGGCGGAAAGCACGCCGAAATACGGGGCGACGGATATCGTCTGCGACGGAGCGGGGAATCTTTATCTCTGGGATACGGACAGCCGCCGGATCCTTCTTCTGGACAGAAGCGGTGAGAAAATCGGCGAGTGTTCTTATCCGGCTTCGGACAGTGCTCTTTCCGTCCTGCGCTGTGACAGCGGCGAGGTGCTGTTTGTAGCGGAGCAGGAAAAAGGACATAGCTTTTTATGGCTGTCCGCGGAGGATGGACAGCTGAAGAGCTTTTCTGCGGAAAATGAGGCATTCGTCAGAAAATGGTACGGACTGTGGGGAAACAGTATTTTTTATGCGACGGATGCTGAACTGGTGCGGTGGAATATCGAGACCGGGAACCGGGAAATCCTGTTCCGGTTTGCGGAATATGAGATTAGTGCGCCGGAGGCGGTGACGCTTGCCGTTACGGACGGCAGGATCAGTATGCTGGTAACGGATCAGGGGAAGCGGTATGTATTGGCTTTCTCGGAGGAAAAGCCGGAGAGCAGCGGAAGTCTGACGGTTGCCAATATCAGCGGGGACAATTCCTTTTTAAAGGGGCGTGTGATTACCTTTTCGAGAGAAGAGCCGCTGTACGAGGTGGAATACCGGGAGGCTTTTGGTACGGCGGAGGAGACTGACAGGGTGCTGATGGAGATGGTAAACGGCGGCGGACCGGATATCCTGTATCTGCCTGTGGAGAAGCTGGATGAGCTGCTGGAAAATCAGGCGCTCGCGAGCATGGAAGGATTGCTTTCGGCGGAGAATGAGGAGGCGCTGCTGCCCGGGGTGAAGGCGTATGGAAGCAGGAACGGAGAGCTTTGGTGTCTTCCGCTTTCCTTTTCCGTACATACGCTTCTGACGGACGGCGCATATCTGCAGAACAGTACATGGACGCAGGAAGAGGTGCTGCAGCTTGCGGAGGAGAATGCGGCGCTGAAGAGTCTGTTTGTCACTTCCTTCGGGCAGGACGATCCTTATTATAATCTGTATGATCTGATTGGAAAGGATATAAGTAATTCCGGATATTTACGCGATGGGGAAGCATATTTTGACACACAGGCGTTTCAACGGCTGCTGCGGGTTGTCAGGGAAAAATCCGGGAATGTTTCTGCGGCGGGCTCTCTTGCGGAGCTGGCGGATATGTTAAAAAACGGTGAGATTCTGGGAATCAGCTGGACTGTGTTCGGAATGCGGGATTATGGAACTCTACAGGAAAAGCTCGGAAAGGATTTCCGGACGGTCGGGTATCCGACTTATGCCGAAAGCGGGAATTATCTGGTGGCGCAGGGTGTGATCGCCATAAACCGGAACGCGGCAGATAAGCCCGGTGTCAGCGAATTCTTAAATATGCTGTTCGGGGAGGAGACGCAGCTGCGCATCCGGGATGAGATCAGTGTGAGAAGGGATGTACCGGAGAAGCTTTTGCGGTATGACGAAAACAGAAAGCATTATTATCTCGCGTATCCGGACGGAAACAATGTGGAGCTGCCGGATGCCGAAGACAAGTCTTCTTATCTGGAAGCGTATCTTGCGTTTGTTGAGAGCGCCGTGCCCGCCGGAGAGGATATGGAAGATCTGTTCGGGCTGATTATGGAAGAGGCGGAGGCTTATTTTTCTTCAGACAGAAGCGTGGAAGAGACGGCAGAACTGATTCAGAACCGCGTACAGCTTTATCTGGATGAGAGAAAATA
>CAZVWN010000132.1:0-2463 GCA_964631065.1 uncultured Acetatifactor sp. | reverse complement strand
AATCCCCTTTTTATGTTCCGGCGGTACTGCTCTTGTTGTTTTTTCTGACAGGCTGCTCGAGCCGGACCGATTATTTCAATGCGGAAAATGCAGACAGCCAAAGCAGCGCAGAAACGCCGGCTGAAGCCTCTGATCCCGCGGAAACGGTGATCAGATTTACCGAAGAAGAAAATAATGCGTCACTGCGTTATCTTTCACAGACATACGGTATCAGCGTATCTGAAGAAAAGCCGAAGGTTGTTCTGGATACGGATATGACGTTTCTGGGAGATGATGCTTTCTGTCTGTCCATCTTAGTTCAGGCAGACAATATCGGCTTGATTGATCTGGCCGGCGTAACGATTACCGGTGGAAATTCCTTTGTATCAGTCGGCACCAATGCCGCTTTACGGCAGCTTGAGCTTTGGGGGCGGTCAGACATACCGGTGTATATAGGTACTGATGAACCCCTAAACGGATTTCGGAATCTTGAAGAGCAGCGTGAAATAGTGGGATTTATTGATAACTGGGGAGCAATGGCAGATCCGGACAACTATGTGGAGCCCCAAAATTTCCATGATCTTGGAAAATATTACGAAAGGAAATGGGGGTATTCTGAGACAACACCACAGGAAGAGTCTGCCGTCGAATTTCTGTTGGAGCTTGTGTCCGCTCATAAAAATGAAGTTACCATTATTTCAGTCGGCTCTCCGATCAGTATTGCTTCAGCCTGTCAGCAGGATGCCGGTTTTGCGCAGAATGTAAAGGAAATCATATATCTTGGCGGTATTCTTGGAGAAGAAGGAACTTATACGCCCTATGCGGATTTTAACTGTTTTTATGACGCAACCGCTTTTAAGGTATGTCTGCATGCGGATTTTTTGAAGCAAACGATGATTCCGCACGAAGTGGTGAAGGACGTACAGGTGAACAGGGCGGTATATGATCTGCTGGAAGAAAAGGGCACGACGCAGATTTCGAGGTTCTGGGTCGATAATCAGGGAGGACTGTATCGCAGGAATGCGGATCGGACAGACAGCTGTGCCGATGCGATTGCTGCAACAGTCTGTTTAATGCCGTCCGTCGTGATGCAGTCTCAAAATTATTGTGTGGACATAAACGATGATACGGCAAGCGCGGAGTACGGGAAACTCATTCTGAATGCTTCTGCTGGAGAGCATGATATTTCATTTGTTACGCAGCTGGACACCGGGAAATATTGGGATTTTATTACAGATTTGTTGTGCCAGGTTTCCGATACGACGGACTGAACAGAACGATGATTGTCTGCCATGATATGCAAAGCGGAAAGGTGGATTCAGAACCGCGTACAGCTTTATCCGGATGAGAGAAAATAGGGATAACAAAAAAAGCAGCGATTTCATTCTTGGAATCGTTGCTTTTTTGACAGTTCCATTATCAGAAAATCAGCTTGTCCGGAGGTTAAAGCCGAAATGAAAAAACTTGCGGCGATACTGCTTTTGCAGTATAATCAAAGCGTGCGATAAGCAAAAAACACGACATATAAAACCGATAGCGGAGAAGAGCTGAAATGGAAACTTACGACATTGGGAAAATAATCAGGGAGACGAGGACACGCAGGAATATTTCACAGGAAGAACTGAGCGATGGAATCTGTTCACCGGTTACTCTGTCAAGAATAGAGAACGGTATGCAGAAGCCGTCTCTGAAAATTGAAGAGGCACTGCTGGAACGACTTGGATATCATGCGGAGAATCTGGTTGTTTATGCCGATGAAACAGAAGTCAGAAAGCATCGTCTGGAGAGCGAAATTCAGATCCGAATCATGCGTTATGAAAGATTAGAGGATTTGATTGAAGAATATGTCGGACTGTTAGCGACAAGAGGAGCAGAAATGATGCTGGAGAAGCAATTTGTGCAAATGGCTGTCGCGGTGCAGGGTTTATATACAGGGGAATGGAGCTTGGAAAAGGTAAAGGAAGAGATTATTGCGGCAATCCGATTGACGATGCCGGATTTTTCCGATGCGTCCTGTCTTTACGCGAAAATATATACCAACACGGAAATTCAGCTTTTGAATAATCTGGGGATTGTATATGTAAAACAAAACAGGATGATGAAAGCATCACAATTATTTCTGGCTCTGGTAGAGTTTGTTGAAAAAAACGAAATGGATGTGGAAATAAAGAATAAAACATATCCGATGCTGGTTCATAATCTGGTACGGACGTTAGAAGAAACAGGCAGCATGGAGGAAATGCTGGTTTATGCAGAAAAGGGAATTGCGTATTGTGTGCAGAATAACAGGCTTAACTGCCTTCCGGATCTTTTATATTATAGCGGATTAGGATATCAGAAAACAGGAAGGATAAATGAGGCAGTTTATAGATACCGTCAGGCAGTCAGCTTCCTTGAAGTAACAGGGAGAATGGAGTCAGCTGCGTACCTGCAAAAGGAAATAGAACAATTAACTGTAACCTGAAGTATATTGGGAATCCGGAA
>CAZVWN010000131.1:4333-6731 GCA_964631065.1 uncultured Acetatifactor sp. | reverse complement strand
GAGAAGGAACTGAACCGGGAAATTGATCAGTGGACAACCTTTCATGATCCGGCAACGCTTCGCAGAGAGCTGTACAATAAGCGTCTGTTGGAGAGGAATAGAGACGGAAGCTGTTATTCACTTGGAGAAATTCCGCAACTGCAGGAGTTTCTTCAGCAGTATTTATGAATATGGATCAGGAATAAGAAACAGGGCAAAAAAAGTCGAGAACAGTTCCGGAAAGAGACGTATCATATATCACAGAATGATTCGGAAAGGCAGGAGATATATGAATACGGATAAAATTGTAATACGGGGACTGAGACAGAATAATTTAAAAAATATTTCGCTGGAAATACCGAAAGAAAAGATTGTCGTATTTACGGGCGTTTCGGGTTCCGGGAAATCAAGCATTGTCTTTGATACGGTGGCGGCAGAAAGCCAAAGACAGATGAATGAGAGCTATACGGCATTTATGAGAGGAAGGCTTCCGAAATATGAAAAGCCAAAGGTGGATTATATTGACAATCTGACGGCTTCCGTTCTGATAGATCAGAGCAGACTTGGCGGAAATGCCCGTTCTACCGTAGGGACGATCAGCGATCTGTATTCAGCGGTCAGACTTTTGTATTCACGGATCGGGGAACCGTATGTAGGAACGGCATCCTATTTTTCCTTTAATGACCCGAAGGGAATGTGCCCGGAATGCTTTGGAATCGGAAAAGTGATGACGGTGAATGTGGAAAGCAGAATTGATCCGGAGAAAACATGGAAGGAAGGAATGGCTGATCTGGATGCGTTTCATATTGGAAATTATTACTGGAAGCGCTATGCGGAGTCGGGGATCATTCCGTGTGATAAAAAGTATAAGGATTTTACGGAAGCGGAGAGAAATATTTTACTGTATGGTGCAGAGCATAAGGGAGATCCTCAGATTTCTAAGACGGTCGAGGGAATTGCCTGCCATTTTAACAGGCAGCTGATCAAAAGAAGCAGCGAGGAGGTAAAGAGCGCCGGCGTGAAGAAAATGATCTCTGAGCTGGTAGAAGAAAGAGAATGTCCATGCTGTCACGGCAAGCGGTTAAATGACACCGTTCTTGCATGTAAGGTCATGGGATACGGGATAGATGAGATGTGTGAGCTGGAGTTTGAAAAGCTGCGGGAGGTTCTGCTTCGCATTGAAGATAAAAGAGCGGCTACGGTCGTCGAAGCTTTGGTGGCTTCGCTTACCCGAATGATAGATATCGGGCTCCCGTATCTTAGTATGAACAGGGAATCGTCAACATTGTCCGGCGGTGAAGCACAGCGGTTAAAGCTGGTAAGGTATATGGGAAGCTCTCTTACCGGAATGACCTATATATTTGATGAGCCAAGCACGGGAATGCATCCGCGGGATGTACATAGAATGGTAAAGCTTCTTAGAAGTCTGCGGGATAAAGGGAACACGGTGCTTGTAGTAGAACATGATAAGGATATTATCCGTATTGCGGACGAAGTGATCGACGTGGGACCGTTGGCGGGCAGGGAAGGCGGGCAGATCCTGTTTCAGGGAAGCTATGAAGCGCTTCTGCTTTCAGGAACAAGGACGGGAAATGCCATGAAGGAAGAGGTGCCTGTCAAGGAAAACCCGAAGGAAGCGAAGGAATTTCTTCCTATAAGGAATGCAAATCTGCATAATCTGAAAAATGTTTCCGTGGATATCCCGCTTCATGTGTTATCCGTGATTACAGGGGTGGCGGGTTCGGGAAAGAGTACCCTGATCAGAGATGTTTTCGCAAAACAGTATGCAGACAGGGTGGTTTTGGTGGATCAGTCGCCCGTCACCGCCACGGGGCGTTCTACGCCGGCAACCTTTCTTGGCTTTTTTGATGAGATCAGGAAGGTGCTTGCACAGGAGAATCATCAGGATGCTTCCCTTTTCACCTTTAACGGAAAAGGCGCATGTCCGATATGTAATGGCAGAGGAAATATCGTAACAGAGCTTGTTTTCATGGATCCCGTGACGACCGTTTGTGAGGAATGCGAGGGTACCCGTTACAGCAAAGAGGCATTAAAACATTCTTATCACGGAAAAAACGTGGTTGAGATATTGAATATGTCCGTAGAGGAGGCGCATGGGTTCTTTCGGGATAATACAAAGATCAGCAGACAGTTAGAGGCGTTGATGGAGGTCGGTCTGCCGTATCTTTCCATCGGACAGCCGCTGTCAACATTGTCAGGCGGGGAGCGGCAGAGAGTAAAGCTTGCGAAGGATATAAACGGGCAGGGAAATATTTATATTCTGGATGAGCCGACAACAGGGCTTCATGCTTCTGATATAAAAAGTATTATGAAGCTGCTGGAAAGGCTTGTAGAAAAAGGCAACACGGTAATTGTAATCGAGCATAACACGGATGTGATGAAACAGGCGGATTATATC
>CAZVWN010000131.1:0-4233 GCA_964631065.1 uncultured Acetatifactor sp. | reverse complement strand
GGATTATATCGCGGAAAATTTGGATAAGGAACTGACGCTTACGGATATGGCAAAGGTATCCTTATTTTCACCATGGTATTCTTATCGCCTGTTTCGGGAGAGTCTGGGAATCAGTATCGCGGAATATATCCGAAAACTAAGACTTTCTAAAGCGGCGCTTCGGATCAGGGACGGACAATATCGCATTATTGATGTCGCATATGAACTCGGATTTGGCAGTGTGGATGGTTTTACAAGGGCGTTTCATAAGGAGTTTGGCTGTAATCCCGGAGATTATGTCAGAAATCCGGTTCCCATAGGTCTGTTTGTTCCCTATGGAGTGAAATATAGAGAATTGAGAAAGGATGAGGCTGAGATGTCAGATACACAGAGCATTTTTGTACAGATCGTGCATAAACCGGAGAGGTTATGTATGATAAAGAGAGGGATTACTGCGGAAGATTATTTTTCATATTGCGAGGAAGTATCCTGTGATGTATGGGGGCTTCTTCTGAGCATGAAATCGTTGTCGGGGGAGCCGGTCTGCCTGTGGCTTCCTGAAAAATTTAAGAAACCGAATACCTCTACCTATGTGCAGGGAGTTGAAGTGGAAAAGGATTATATGGGAATTGTTCCGGAAGGCTTTGATGTGATTCCTTTGCCGGAGACCGATTATTTAATGTTTCAGGGACAGCCCTTTCGCGAGGAGGATTACTGCGAAGCAATCCGCTCCGTGCAACACGCCATCAACACTTATGATCCGTCCGTAATAGGATACCGGTGGGATAACGGGAATCCCCGTATTCAGTTAGAGCCGATAGGGACAAGGGGGTATATTGAATTAAGGGCGATAAAGAAGTAAAATACGGTGGGAGGGAGACCTTATGAAATATTACCTTGCCCCGATGGAGGGGCTGACAACATGGCTGTTCCGCAGTACATGGAACAGATATTACGGCGGGGCGGATTGCTGTTTTACCCCGTTTTTGTCGAACCGTCATATGAACAGCAGGGAGCGGAATGACATTCTGCCGGAGCATAATATCGGGGCGGATACCGTGCCGCAGATTCTGACGAACCGCGCGGAGGAGTTTCTGGAGCTGGCGGAGCAGCTCGCCGACTACGGTTACCGTCATGTGAACCTCAATCTCGGCTGCCCGTCGGGTACGGTGGTCGCAAGAAAGCGCGGCGCGGGATTTTTAAGCGTGCCGGAGGAGCTGGAGAGATTTCTGGATGAAATTTTTGCGGCGTGCAGCTTAAAGATTTCCGTGAAGACACGGATCGGGATGGAAAGCACGGAGGAATGGAACAGGCTGCTTTCCGTTTACCGGAAGTTCCCGATGGAGGAGCTGATCATCCATCCGCGCTTACAGCGCGAGGGATATGGCGGAACACCGCATTGGGAAGCCTTTGCCGAAGCGCAGGAGACGCTTTCCTTTCCGCTTTGTTACAACGGAGATATCGTGTCGGACGAATCGCAGAGAAAGCTCTTAGAACAGCTGCCTGGGACGGAAAGGATCATGATCGGGCGCGGGATTTTACGGAATCCCGGGCTGTTGGAGGAATTAAAGAGCGGTGAGCGGAAGCCTGTCGATTATGGAAAGCTCTATGCGTTCCATGCCGAACTGCTGGACGGATATGCTGAAATCATGTCGGGGGATACCAACACCCTTTATAAGATGAAGGATCTCTGGACGTTTCTGATCCAAAGTTTTCCTGACGGAGAGAAAGCGCTGAAAAAAATCCGGAAAGCAAAGCATCTTAGCGAATATCGGATCGCGGTGGATGAGCTGTTTGAAAACCGGCCCGGAGCGTGACCGCAGGAAAGCGTGCGCAGCAGGCTGACGGTTGACAGGGGGCTTTATGAAGTATATAATAACTTATGTTGTATAACATCTGACATCAAGAGGAGGGAGCAGAAATGCTGAACATTCAACATCTGACAAAGAATTATGGAGATAAAAAAGCGGTGGATGATCTGAGCTTACGGATCGCACCGGGGGAAATTTACGGCTTTATCGGACATAACGGCGCGGGTAAGACGACGACTTTAAAATCCGTGGTCGGCATTCAGCAGTTTGACGAAGGGGAAATTACCATCGGCGGGAAATCCGTGAAGGAGGATCCGCTCGGCTGTAAGAAGCAGCTTGCCTATATTCCCGATAATCCGGATCTGTATGAGTTTATGACCGGGATTAAGTATCTGAACTTTATCGCGGATGTTTTTGAGGTGGGGGCGAAGGAGCGTCAGGAGCGCATTCACAAATATGCGGAGCTCTTTGAGCTGACGGATGATCTCGCGCAGCCGATCGCGGCATATTCCCACGGCATGAAGCAGAAGCTTGCCATTATTTCCGCATGGATACATCAGCCGAAGCTTATCATCATGGACGAGCCGTTCGTCGGACTTGATCCGAAGGCGGCGCACATCCTGAAGGGAATGATGCGGGAAATCTGTGATGAGGGCGGCGCAATCTTTTTCTCCACGCACGTTCTTGAGGTGGCGGAGAAGCTCTGCGATAAGGTCGCGATCATCAAGGGCGGAAAGCTGATCCGCTTTGGCACGATGGAGGAGGTCAGGGGGGATGATTCCCTTGAGGAGGTCTTCCTTGAGCTGGCGGAAGAGAAAGAAAAGGAATGATGTCCGCGGGAGGGAGTAAACATGCTGAAATTATTGGTAAAGAAACAAATGACGGAAATATTCCGCAGCTATTTTTATGATGAAAAGAAGAACCGGAAGCGCAGTGCGGCATCAACGGCGATGTTTATCCTGCTGTTCGTACTGCTCATGGTCGGACTTCTGGGCGGCATCTTTGCGATGCTGTCGGTTGTACTCTGTCCTGTCCTTGCGGGAGCGGGGATGGACTGGATGTATTTTGCACTGATGGGGCTGATTGCCATTCTGCTGGGGAGCTTCGGAAGCGTGTTCAATACCTATGCGGGACTGTATCTTGCGAAGGATAACGACCTTCTGTTTTCCCTGCCGATTCCCGTGCGATACATCATGTTTTCCCGTCTGCTGACGGTGTATCTCATGGGACTGATGTATTCGGCAGTCGTGATTGTGCCCGCCGTGATCGTGTATTGGATCATGGTGCCGATTTCCGTGGGAAGGCTGATCGGACCGGTGCTTCTGACGTTTCTGATCTCTGTTTTTGTATTGGTTTTATCCTGCCTGTTGGGCTGGGTGGTCGCGAAGATCAGCAGGAAGCTGAAATATAAGAGCTTTCTCACGGTTCTGGCGGCGCTGCTCTTCTTCGGCGCATACTATTTCTTCTTTTTCCATGCGCAGACCCTTTTGTCCGAGCTGATGCAGAATGTCATGATCTACGGAGAAAAGATCCGCGGGGCGGCGTATCCGCTCTATCTGTTCGGCGCGGCGGGAACGGGAGATGTCCCTGCAATGTTTGTCGTAACGGCGGCTGTCGCGGTTTCCTTTGCGCTGGTATGGTATCTGCTGTCGCGCAGCTTTGTCAGTCTGGCGACTGCTGCGGACGGGACGAAGAAGACAAAGTATCAGGAAAAACAGGCGCGTGTGCGGGGAATCCGTACTGCGCTGCTTGGCAGGGAGTTCGGGCGGTTTACGTCGAGCGCGAACTATATGTTAAACTGCGGTCTCGGAACGGTATTGATGCCGGTTCTCGGGGTATTTCTGCTGATAAAGGGGGAGGAGCTGATCCTGCCGATGTATGAAGCGTTGGGAGAGTATACTTCCGCGATTCCCGTCGTGCTCTGTCTCGGCGTCTGTGTGCTCTCGTCGATGAACGATATGGCAACGCCGTCCGTTTCGCTTGAGGGAAAGAATCTCTGGATTGCGCAGTCGCTTCCCGTTTCCGCCTGGCAGGTGCTTGGCGCAAAGCTGTCCGTGCATATCATCCTGACGTTGATTCCCGCGCTGTTTACCGCAGTCTGTGCGATTGTAATCCTGCCGGAAAAGCTTTTGATAAAGGCGCTGATCGTTGCGGTTGTTCTTTTGTATACCCTGTTGTCTGCATGCTTTGACCTTTTCCTCGGTTTAAAGATGCCGAACCTGACATGGACGAATGAGCTTGCGCCGATCAAGCAGAGCGGAAGCGTTATGCTCGCGCTGCTCGGCGGCTGGGGATATGAGGCGGCGCTGATCGGGTTGTTCTTTCTTGTGAGAAAATATCTGAGCGCCGGACTGTATCTGGCTGTCTGCGCGCTGATTACGGCGCTTCTTGCGGGGATTCTGTACGCATGGCTGAAGAAAAAGGGCGCTGCGGTTTATGCTGC
>CAZVWN010000130.1:0-6792 GCA_964631065.1 uncultured Acetatifactor sp. | reverse complement strand
TTCCCCGAAATCTCAAGCAGCTGCTGCATGCGCTCCGCGATCCGCTCCAGTACCTCCGCATTCTCCTCCTGCGCCGCGACCGTCTCGTTTGCATGCGCGGAAACCTCCTCGGAAATTGCCGAAATCGTCCCGATGGAATCCACAATCTGTGCGTTCGCCGTCTTCAGCTCCTCTACGTTCGTATTCAGCTGTCCGATGTTCTGCTTTATCTCCAGCGTGTTGTCGTGGATCTGCGAAAAATGCGCCGCCGTATTTTCCGTCGACTGCTTCTCCCTGTTGATCGCCGCGATCATCTCGCGTACCACCGTTACGACCTCGCTGATGGCGGCAGAAATCTCCCCGATCAGCTTCGTAATATCCGTCGTCGCCGTCTTTGTCTGCGCCGCCATTTGGGAAATCTCCGTCGCGACGACCGAGAAGCCTCTTCCCGCCTCTCCGGCTCTCGCCGCCTCAATGCTCGCATTCAGTGCAAGAAGGCTCGTCTGTGAGGTAATGCCGCTGATCATATCGACAATAGAGTGCATTTCTTCCATATACTGATCCAGCGTCTCCAGCTTACCCGCCGCATCGGATCCCCGCTCCACGGAATGTCCGACCTGTGCGACCAGCTCCTCCACCTCTCTTCCGGCGCTTTCCAGCGTCTGCATTGTCTGCATCATATTGCTGTCGATCCGCTCTGCCGCGCCGCCTACAAGCGCAACCTTACTCTGGATCTCCTCCGTCTGGCGCATCTGATTCTGCACCGCCTCCGCCGTCTCCGTCGTACCGCTGCCGACCTCGTTCATCGCATTCTTTGTCATACCGGAGGACTCATTCAGTCTCTCCAGCTTTCCGTAAATTTCTTCCATTCCCGTCTGCATCTGCTGCGAAAGCTCAGAAATCTCGCTCAGAAGCGCCTCCGTCTTTTCTTGTGCACTGCTGACATCATCAAGCTTCTGCTTTGCATTTGCATCAGAGGTTTTCGCCGCGCAGACCGAATAGAGACCGACGAGGATCATAACCGTTACCTGAACGACCGCCGCCTCTCTCCCCTGATATCCGAATTTTCCCGTGACCGCCCCGCCGACCGTCATGATCAGGCTTAAGATCACGGTTCCGATATTGATCTCTATGGAATACTTTACATCATTGAATACCGTAACCAGAAGAATCATCGGAATGACAAGCGCGTAAATATACGCCTCCTGCGTCGTCAGCACCATAACGGTATAAGTGATCGCGAAACCGATCCCGACGGTATGCCGTACCATGGGCGTCTCCCTGTCCCGCATAAAAAAGAACCACCCCAATGCCACGGGCGCAAGCGCGAGCGCCACGATCAGAAGGGTATAGGGAAGCCCCCTTTTTCCTTCCAGAAACATCACCGCGTAAAATACCGCAACAATTGCCGCCTCCAGCGTATGCCCCATCAATGCGGTATGATTATTCCTTTGCGTATCGCTCAATCTTTTTTCCGGCATATTACATTTCCTCCCTGCTATCCATTTTTTCTATGCAGCTCAAATATTTCCCGTTTTCAGTCTTCACATGAATTCAGCCGCTCCGACTGCCGGATACCAAAACATCCGTAATGCGGTTCCAGTTAAACTGATATCCTTTTCCCGGAAAGAAATAGGAACGTCTGTTGTACGGATACAATAATCCAAGCTTATTCCAAAGCTTCATTTCATCACGCATATAGCTGTTCTTCGCTCCGGTTTTCACTGCCGTGGGCTTTCTTTTCCCGATACAGCCATTCTGACTTAAATATGTTTCCAGCGCAACCGTATACACCTCGCTCGTCGCAGCGACCTCCTCTGCCTTTTGAAATTTTTCCACTATATTGATCAGATCAAGGTGTCTCCCGTTCACAAGTATCAGATAAGTAAGCCTGTCCATAAACTTTTTGCTGTCCGGCCCGAATTTCTTTCCGATTTCCAACAGCTCGTATCCCAAATCGGTTAAACGACACTCCTCCCGCGACCAAAGCTCCAGCTGCACAAGCGGAATCTTATAATTCTGCTTTTCTGATTTCATGGAAGCATCCGAAGCGTTCTTAGCACGCGGCGTTCCGTCCCATTGCCTTGTTTCTCCGGCTGTCATCATTTTGTAAAAAGCAGGATAAATATAATCCGTATAAATATCCCCCCTACAGTCATCATATAAAAAGCTAAGCTTCAACAGCTCGTAAAGTTCATAATGACTGATATCTCTCCACCAGCACCAGAAGGTTTTTACTTCCGGTTTCTTATCTTTGATCAGGATATCCTTTCTCGAGACAGTAATAGGACGTAAAATATCAATGTCCGCAGTATGGTAATCATAGGCATAAAGAGATGTTGCCACTGCGCTGAATTCGGGAGCCCGCAGCGTATCCGCTATAAATTCCGCAATACGAAAGCCGTCATCTGCGGCATAAGGCACAATAAGTCCTGAATACATATGCTTCTGAAGATATGCCAGTGCCTGACCAAGTCCGGTCAGATATTCTCTCTTACTCTGAAAAGGCGGTTTAAATTCCAAGGCATATGTAACATTCTGTTCCTCATCATAACAGACATAATCAGGACGAGGCCAGTCCCAATCGCCGGTTCTGACGACCGACGTTGAAAAAATCTGTTGAAATTTCTGATCCGCATGACGGATCTTAGTCATTATGGCATCCCCGTATAAAGTCGCAGAAGCATCATGTAATTCCCCCATCCTCAACCTCTCCTCTCAACATTCTTTCAATATGTACCGCCAACTGATATGCCAGCTTAACCGGAACGGCATTTCCCACCTGTATACACTGATCCTGTCTCGTCCCACAAAAAACAACATCATCCGGAAAGGTCTGAATCCTTGCGGCTTCCCTTACAGTCAGACTTCTGTTCTCGACAGGATGAAGCGGAAACGCATTATGTCCGGGAACCATGGTGGTTGCAGGTCTGAAACGGCTTAACCGTTTATAGACATGGCTGAAATTTTTCAATTCATTTCCTGCATAATCACTCCGGGAACCGTAGGCAATGTCGGCAGGAAGCCCCTCCTTAGGTATGCCCTCCCCTTCCCTGATATATTTTATTCTTTCCGTCACGATCGGATTATGTTTCATGGGAACATGATTCGGAATTTCGTTTTCTCTTCCCGCCAGATCATTGATTGCTTCCCCGACAGTAACATAAGACTCCTTTGTATGTGTCTTTTCAGGAAACGTAATATCCATACCAAGCTCTTTTCGCACGCCAAGAAAAAATACCCTGTTACGCATTTGCGGAACTCCATAATCTGCCGCGCATAACACTTTTGAAATCACCGTATACCCTATCCGATTAAATTCCTCTTCAATCGCCGCCTTAATTTTTCCACCGTCAGAAGACAGTAAGCCGCGCACATTTTCCATCAGAAAAGCGCTCGGCTGAATCGTGTCAACAAATCGGATAAATTCAAATACCAGTTCATTTCTCGGATCCTTAACCAATCGTTTCCCAATCGTCGAAAAGCCCTGACAGGGCGGTCCTCCTACGATAACATCCACTTTATTTCTGTACGGTATAAGCTCATCGTCTCTGATTTTTCTGATGTCTTCAGCCCGCAGCAAAACCTCCGGGTAATTCCTGTTATGTGTTTCAATTGCCGGCTTCCACATTTCCACGGAAAAAGCAGGCTGAAATCCCGCTTCCATAAAACCTCGTAACAATCCGCCGGCGCCGCTGAATAAGTCTATAAAAGTAAGCTTACCCTTTTCCTGACTCATAGTATTCGTCCAGCTCCTTTTTGATCTGCTCTGCCCATGCCCTTGCCATCAGCGGCGGAACAGCATTCCCGACCTGCATACACTGTCTGTCCCGTGGTCCGACAAAGATATAATCGTCAGGGAAGGTCTGGATTCTCGCCGCCTCCCTGACAGTCAGACTCCTGTCTAACCATGGATGTATCGGAAACGCATTATGCCCGGGAACCATCGTAAGAGACGGTTTATCTCTGTGTAACCGTTTGAACGTATTTCCAAAATTTTTCCTATATAGCTCCGGCGGCAGATCTTTTTCAGGCAGCCGTCCCCCTTCCGGAATCAATTTATAACGTCTGATATTTATTTCTCCATGCTTCAACGGTACATGGTTATATGCCTGACTCTGATCCTTGTCCGCAAGATCCCCGATTGCCATGCCAACCGTATTCCACGGCGTAACCCCGTTTTCCGTATGCGTTGGCGCCGGCGGTTCCATTTTTACGCCGACACGGTTTCCATAAAAGAAAATACGGTTTCGTATCTGCGGCACACCGTAATCTGCCGCATTCAGAATAACATAATGAAACTCGTATCCCGTAGCCGCAAAAGTTCTCTTAATCTCCTCGAAAATCGTTCCTTTGTCACGGGTCAGCAGCCCCTCAACATTCTCCATCAGGAAAAACTTAGGCTTCAGGTACGTTAATACACGAATATACTCCCTGAACAATGTATTTCTGGGATCCTTCTGACAACGCTTATCGGGATCTGACGAAATTCTCTTACCGATTGTAGAAAAGCCCTGACAGGGAGGTCCTCCCACCAGAACATCTATTTCTCCTTTTACATATCTATCCAATAATTCTTCATCCAGATTGTGAATATCAATTTTCAAAAAAGGAATCTTAGGGCGGTTTTTCAAATGAACCTTTTCGCAGTTTTCATCAAAATCCGTAGAAAATACCACATCATATCCTGCCTGTTCAAACCCTAATTCCAGCCCTCCGGCGCCGCTAAATAAATCCACAACCTTATACTTATCTGATTTCACCACAGTAATCCCCGCTCCACAGACGCTTTTCATTGAAGAAATCACGAACTGAATTTATCTTATCATTATATTACTTGTCAGTAAGGATTTCAAGTTATACAGATTATCGCTTTTCATTACGCTTTTCATTACGTTTTTCATTTACAAAACAATGATACATAGGAAAACGGCATAATCCTCTGACTATGCCGTTTTCCCTAATAAAAATATACCTTGCTCCGATATCTGACCCGACATCATTCGGGAGATATCCTTTTTTACAATATTACTGCTTTCAGACAGGATATGCGCCGTTTGCGGTGTCCGCCTGTGTCATGTCAACCTTATCCTGCTGTGCCTGACGGTACTTGAAGAAGTCCGTTGCAACCTGCGGGAAGAGCGCGTAGGAGAGAACATCCTCATCCTGCTGCTTCCATTCCTTCATCTCGCCCTCCAGCTTATCCATCTCTGCGGGAAGGGTATCCGCGAAACGTCCGGTCAGTCTCTTTTCTCCGGGGATAACCTTATCAATGATCTCCTGATTCATCGGCTTTACGGTCTGACCGTACTCGCCGCGCAGAACTGCCTTTGTCTCCTTCGTCGCCATCTTATATCTCTCGCCCATCAGAACGTTGAATACCGCCTGAGTACCGACGATCTGGGAAGAGGGCGTAACCAGAGGCGGCTCACCGAGATCCTTACGGACTTCAGGGATCTCCTTCAGCACATCATAGTACTTATCCTCTGCGTTCTGCTCCTTCAGCTGGCTTACCATGTTGGAAAGCATGCCGCCGGGTACCTGATAAAGCAGTGTCTTGATATCTACGCCCATCACCTTCGGGTTGAGCAGACCGCTCTTTAAGCACTCATCCCTGTAAGGACGGAAGTAATCCGCGATCTCTGCAAGCAGATTCTGATCGAAGCCGGTATCGTACTCCGTTCCGCGGAAGGTCTCAACCATAACCTCGGTCGCCGGCTGGGAGGTTCCCATTGCAAACGGGCTGATCGCGGTATCAATGACATCAACACCCGCCTCAACAGCCTTTAAGTATGTCATGCTTGCAACACCGGAGGTATAGTGGGTATGCAGCTGGATCGGGAGCTTTGTATTCTCCTTCATCGCCTTGATCAGCTCGCTCGCCTTATAGGGAACAAGAAGCCCCGCCATATCCTTGATACAGATGGAATCTGCTCCCATCTCCTCGATCTTCTTCGCCGTGTCAGCCCAGTACTCCAGCGTATAAGCGTCGCCGAGCGTATAGGACAGTGCAACCTGCGCATGTCCTCTGCCCTCCTGCTGCTTCATCTTATTCGTCGCGTTTACCGCTTCCTGCAGATTCGGCAGATAGTTCAGACAGTCGAAAATACGGATGATATCAATACCGTTTGCGATGGACTTCTGTACAAACGCATCTACAACATCATCTGCATACGGTCTGTAGCCGAGGATATTCTGTCCGCGGAACAGCATCTGCAGCTTTGTGTTCTTGAATCCGTCGCGCAGCTTGCGCAGTCTGTCCCAGGGATCTTCCTTTAAGAAACGCAGGGAAGCGTCAAAGGTCGCGCCGCCCCAGCACTCTACGGAGTGATAGCCGACCTTATCGAGCTTTTCCACGATGGGAAGCATGAACTCGGTAGGCATTCTGGTTGCGATCAGGGACTGGTGTGCATCACGCAGCACGGTTTCCGTAATCTTGATCGGTTTCTTTATCGTTTCTGACATTACGTTTTTCCTCCATATCTGTTTTTATAAGAAAAATAAACGCGCTTCGCGCTCTATATGCCATAACAGTTCAGCCACGAAATATCGAATGCACTGTTTGGGTGCTTGCACACAAGACAGTGTATTTCGATTTTCATGGGCGGAACGCCCTCGCATGAAACAAAAGAGAAGCTGCCCCGGCAGCGACGTCTGCACAGCAGACGCTTTTGTGAATGCGAGAACTGAACTGTAGCTCGTCTCGCTGCCCGTGCAAGCACGGCAGCTTCACCGCCGGTTTACGCCCCGGGCTCCCGCTGTGCATTCGCAGGCTCTCCGAGCCTGCTTCATCGCGCTTCGCGCTCTATACGC
>CAZVWN010000129.1:0-6822 GCA_964631065.1 uncultured Acetatifactor sp. | reverse complement strand
GAGAGGAAGACATGAGACGGGAAAATTTCAGCAAGCCGCCCGAGCCCGGGCGGGTACGGATCACGGATGCGTTCTGGGGCAGGGAGCAGGAGCTTGTGCGGAAAGAGGTGATTCCCTATCAGTGGGAGGCGCTCAACGACAGGATACCGGATGCCGCACCCAGCTACTGCATGCGGAATTTTAAGGTTGCCGGGGAAATGATGAAACGGAAAAGAGAGGACAAAACGCATTTTGTCGCGCCGGTCTATACCTTTCGCGGCTTTGAGGCGCTGCCCGAGGATCCGGAAAATCCGGAGCCGGATAAGTTCTACGGCTTTGTATTTCAGGACAGCGATTTCTCAAAGTGGATCGAGGCGGTCGCTTATTCCCTTGTCAACCATCCGGATCCCGAGTTGGAAAAGACGGCGGATGAGGCGATTGACATTGTCTGTGCGGCACAGGCGGAGAACGGTTATCTTGATACCTATTATATTATAAACGGGATGGACCGTATTTTTACGAATCTGCGGGATCATCATGAGCTGTACTGTCTCGGACATCTTCTCGAGGGCGCGATCGCCTATTATCAGGCGACGGGAAAGGATAAGCTGTTAAAGGCGGCGGAGCGTTTCGCGGATTTTGTCGCGGAAAAATTCGGTCCCGAAGAGGGGAAGTGCAAGGGATATCCCGGGCATGAGATCGCAGAGATGGCGCTTGCAAGGCTGTATGAGCTGACGGGAGAGGAGCGGTACTTAAGGCTTGGCAGCTTTTTCCTCGATATGCGCGGAACAAAGCCCTATTACTTTGATCTGGAGGAGCAGGAGCGCGCGGCGTATGAGGGCAGACCTTACCGGACGCCGGATCCGGGACAGCTGCGCCATTTCTATCACCAGTCGCATCTGCCGGTCAGGGAGCAGACGGAGGCGACCGGGCATGCCGTGCGCGCGGTTTATCTGTACAGCGGGATGGCGGATGTCGCGAGGCTGACGGGAGATGAAAAGCTGGCTGACGCCTGCCGCAGACTCTGGGATGACATCGCGGAAAAGAAGCTCTATATTACGGGCGGCATCGGTGCGACGCATCTGGGCGAGGCGTTTTCCTTTGCGTATGATCTGCCGAATGATACGGCGTATTCGGAGACCTGCGCGGCGATCGGACTTGCCTTTTTCGCGCGGAGGATGCTGGAGCTCGAGGCGGACAGCCGGTATGCGGACGTGATGGAACAGGCGCTTTACAATACGGTGCTTGCGGGAATGGCGCTGGACGGGAAGAGCTTTTTCTATGTCAATCCGCTGGAGACCGATCCGGAGGCATGCAGGAAGGATGAGCGGAAGGGACATGTAAAAGCGGTGCGCCAGAAGTGGTTCGGCTGTGCATGCTGCCCGCCGAACATCGCGAGGATCGTCAGCTCGATCGGCTCTTATGTATACACGCAGAATGCGGATACGGTTTATACGCATTTATATATTGCGAGCGCATTTGACACCGTGTTAAACAAAACGGCGGTGGAGCTGCGCATGGCGAGCGGCTTTCCGTGGGACGGGAAGGTAACGGTGACGGTTCATGCGAAGGAAGCTGCGGTCGGAACGCTCGCTTTCCGGATTCCCGGGTGGTGTCGCGCGTATGCGTGCGACGCGCCGGAAGGGATGCAGAGACGGGAAGAGAAGGGATATCTGTATCTGACGGGCGAATGGAAGGACGGGGATACGGTTGCGCTGGATTTCCCGATGACGGTCCGCTGTGTGCGCGCGAACACTGCCGTGCGGGAGGATATCGGGAAGGCGGCATTCTTAAGAGGTCCCGTCTGCTATTGTATGGAAGAGGCGGATAACGGGAAAGATCTGCATCTTCTGCGGGTGAACACGGAAAAGCTGCTTGCGGAAGGGGTGGAGAACGCGGTCAGGGCGGAGAAGACTTCCGCGCTCGGACATGAGATGTGCATCCTAAAGGTTCCGGGAAAGCGCGTGCGGGCAGACGGGGACAGCGCGCCGCTCTATGCGCCGCTTTCTTTGGAAACCGCAGAGGAGACGGAGCTGACCCTGATTCCCTATTACGCGTGGAACAACCGCGGCGAGGGAGAGATGAGCGTCTGGGTGAGGAGCTGAAGGCGCAGACAGATGCGAACCTCTGACCGCTACAGATTTTCCCGGATGCGGATGTCTACCGCGACATAGTTGTATTCCTTCTCCGGCAGTCCGCCTGTCGTCAGATAGGTAAACAGCAGGGAGAGGGGCTTGCTGCCCTGAAGCTTTGGCTGCTGGCAGATGATGGCGGCGATGGTGCCGTTTTTCAGCAGCTCCTTTGTCGTGGGAACGCAGTCAAACGCGATGATGCGGATTTTACCCTGTAAGCCTGACGCCCTGACGCTGCGGCAGCCGCCGTAGACACCGCCCGCGGCAAAGTAGAGCGCGTTGATTTCGGGATGCGCCTTTAAAAGCCGGGTCGTTTTTTCGTAGCTTTCGATCTCGTCGTCGTGAACCTCGATGATATCCGCGATGCGGATGGTATCGCCGTAGGGCTTTAAGGTCTGCGTAAAGCCGGCGATGCGCTCCGTATGGCAGAGGATGTTCGGCGAACCCGTCACGATGCCGACGTTGACCTGACCGTGCGTCATGAGCTGTAAAAGTCCTGCGGCAGTCGCGCCGCTTCGGGTGTAATTGCTGCCGACGTAGGCGATCCGGCGGGAATTTTCGATGTCCGTGTTCAGAGTGACGACAGGGATGCCCTGACAGTACAGCTCATTGATGCGCGCGCGGATCGCGTCGTCGTTGAAGGGGGCGAGGGCAATGCCGTTTGCCCCTTCTTCGACCAGTTCGTCGATCGCCCGTAACTGTTCCGCCACGCTGCCCGTGATCTGGCGGATCAGAACCGTACAGTTATATCCGGCGAGCTCCTCCGCTTTCTCCGTGACGCCGGCGAGGACGTCGACGTAGAAGGGATTTTCGGGCGAAAACAGGATGACGCCGAGCTTCAGCCTCTTTTTCTGCGCGGCGAGGACAAGCCCTGCGACATTCGGCTTATAGTCCAGCTCTCTTGCAATTTTTTCGATTTTTTCCGCCGTGGCGGGATTGACGCTGCCTCTGTGGTTTAACACGCGGTCAACGGTTCCTCTTGATACGCCCGCCAGCGCGGCGATTTCCTTTATGGTTGCCATGGTCTGCCTCGTTTTCTTTTTTTCTTCCTTTTTCAGACTAACACAGTCGGACGTAAAAAGCCACTTTCCGGCGAAAATTATCTTGCATTTTTTCTCAATAGCAGATATCATAAGAATATAGCGTGCCCGAGCACACGGATACGGCTGCGGAAGAGACCGCGGCGCGCGGAGGGTGTCGGAAAAACGGGTAAAAAAGCAGATTGGGAGGTTGTCTATGCTGTACATAGGAATTGATCTGGGAACATCAGCGGTCAAGCTGCTGCTGATGGACAGCGAAGGAAAGATCGTAAACATTGTTTCGAGGGAATATCCCCTGTATTTCCCGCATCCGGGCTGGTCTGAGCAGAAGCCGGAGGACTGGTATGCGCAGACGATGGACGGCATAAAGGAGCTGATCAAGGACGCGGATAAGAGTCAGGTCGCAGGAATCAGCTTCGGCGGACAGATGCACGGACTGGTAATCCTTGATGCGGCGGACGAAGTGATCCGTCCCGCGATTCTCTGGAATGACGGGCGGACGACGGAGGAGACGGATTATCTCAACAATGTGATCGGAAAGGAAAAGCTTTCCGGATATACGGCAAATATCGCGTTTGCGGGCTTTACCGCGCCGAAGATCCTCTGGGTAAAGAACCATGAGCCGGAGAATTTTGCAAGGATCGCGAAGATCATGCTGCCGAAGGATTATATCGCCTATAAGCTGACGGGCGTACACTGCACGGATGTATCGGATGCGTCAGGCATGCTCCTGTTCGACGTAAAGAACCGGAAATGGTCGGAAGAGATGTGTGAGATCTGCGGCGTAAAGGTTTCACAGCTTGCGAAATGTTACGAAAGCTACGAGGCGGTCGGCACCGTGCTTCCCGAAATTGCGGCGGAGCTTGGCATCCCTGCGGGCTGTAAGGTGGCGGCGGGAGCCGGCGACAACGCGGCGGCTGCGGTCGGAACCGGTACGGTCGGCGACAATATGTGCAATATCTCTCTGGGAACGAGCGGAACGATCTTCATTTCCTCAAAGAAGTTCGGCGTGGATAAGTTTAATGCCCTGCATTCCTTCGCCCATGCGGACGGCAGCTATCATCTGATGGGCTGTATGCTCAGCGCCGCAAGCTGTAATAAGTGGTGGATGGATGAGATCATCGGAACAAAGGATTATGCAGACGAGCAGAAGGCGATCGAAAAGCTTGGTGAGAACCATGTCTATTTCCTGCCGTATCTGATGGGAGAGCGTTCTCCTCACAATAACCCGAATGCAAGAGCGACCTTTATCGGTATGACGATGGATACGACGAGAGCCGATATGACGCAGGCGGTTTTAGAGGGCGTTGCTTTCGCGCTGAGAGATTCCCTTGAGGTTGCGAAGTCCCTCGGCATCGACTTAAAGCGTACAAAGATCTGCGGCGGCGGCGCGAAGAGCCCGCTCTGGAAGAAGATGATCGCGAATATCCTGAATCTCAAGGTGGATGTCATTGAGAGCGAGGAAGGTCCCGCGATGGGCGGCGCAATGCTCGCGGCGGTAGCGTGCGGCGAGTACGCAAGCGTTGAGGAGATCGCGGCGAAGGTTGTAAAGATCGTGGATACGGTTGAGCCGGATCCGGAGCTTGTCGCAAAGTATGAGGAGCGCTATGCGCAGTTTAAGGAGATTTACCCTGCGTGCAGGCCTGTTTTCGAGAAGCTGCTGTAGGTTGAAAGAACATAACGGCTGTCCGGGCGGGCGCTTTCAGGGATGCGGCGGTAAACTGTTGCGGTTTCAGGGAAGCGCCGTCCGGCGGCAGCATAAAAAGGAAGGGAGTACATGGAAATGAAGATTTTAAGCGTAAACGATCCTGCTTTTAAAAAGTACGGACGGATTGTGGACAATGTGGATTTTAGCGGACTTGTGGAAGCCATGAAGGCGACGCCCGTTCCGGAGGGCGTGGTGTATGAGCCGGGCATCGCAGAGCTGGAGGCGCTGCCTGTCATGCAGGATCTGACGGATATTGTGTACGGCGGCATGCCTATCCAGATCGGATACTGCAACGGTCATAATACGAAGCTCAACGCCGTAGAATATCACAGGGATTCCGAGATCAACGTGGCGGCGACGGATGCGATCCTGATGCTGGGGCTGCTGCAGGATGTCGAGGCAGATCATACCTATGACACGGCGAAGATCGAGGCGTTTCTTGTTCCGGCGGGAACGGCGGTCGAGGTTTATGCGACAACGCTTCACTATGCGCCGTGCAGCGTTGAGGGCAAAGGATTTCAGGTTGCGATCGTACTGCCGAAGGGAACGAATTATCCTTTGCAGAAGAAGCATCCCAGAGCGACGGGCAACACGACGGACAATGAGGACTGCCTGATTACGGCGGTAAACAAGTGGCTGATCGGGCATCCGGACGGCGGACTGGACGAGGGCAGCTTTATCGGATTGAAGGGTGAAAATCCGGATATCGCGTAACGGTCCGACCGTAACTATCTGCGACTGCGGCGGGCGTGCCTGCGCGCATGAGCGGCAAAGCGGATGCGTAAAACAATGTGTGACAATCCGCAACAAATGAGTAGAAATCCGTCAGATAAAGGGTTATAATCAAATCAGAAGTTCCGGCGTGCATGGCATCGCCTGAATGAGTATGGCAAAAAACAGGAGGAACAAGAAATGAACAATTTACCCCAGGTAAAAATCGGTATTGTGGCTGTCAGCCGTGACTGCTTCCCGGAAAGTCTTTCCGTCAACAGAAGAAAGGCTCTGGTAAAGGCGTATACGGATAAGTACGGCGCAGCGGACATCTATGAGTGCCCGATCTGTATCGTTGAGAGCGAGATCCATATGGTACAGGCTCTGGAAGATGTCAGAAAGGCAGGCTGTAACGCGCTCTGCGTATACCTTGGAAACTTCGGACCTGAAATTTCCGAGACCCTGCTTGCAAAGCATTTTGACGGACCGACCATCTTTGTCGCAGCGGCAGAAGAGAGCCAGGGCGACCTTGCGGACGGCAGAGGAGACGCATACTGCGGTATGCTGAACGCAAGCTACAACTTAAAGCTGCGCAACATTAAGGCATACATCCCCGAGTACCCTGTCGGCACTGCCGAGGAGTGCGCGGACATGATCAACGAGTTCGTTCCCATCGCAAGAGCGATTGTCGGACTTTCCGATCTGAAGATCATTTCCTTCGGTCCCAGACCGTTGAACTTCCTTGCATGTAACGCACCGATCAAGCAGCTCTACAACCTTGGCGTTGAGATTGAGGAGAACTCTGAGCTGGATCTGTTCGAGGCGTTCAATAAGCATGCCGGAGACGAGAGAATCCCTGCAAAGGTTAAGGAAATGGAGGAGGAGCTCGGCGCAGGAAATAAGAAGCCCGAGGTTCTTGAGAAGCTGGCACAGTATGAGCTGACCCTGCTCGACTGGGTAGAGGCGCATAAGGGATACCGCAAGTATGTTGCCATCGCAGGAAAGTGCTGGCCGGCATTCCAGACGCAGTTCGGCTTCGTTCCCTGCTATGTAAACAGCCGTCTCACCGGAATGGGCATCCCCGTTTCCTGTGAGGTTGATATCTACGGCTGCTTAAGCGAGTTCATCGGAACCTGCGTCAGCGCGGATGCCGTTACTCTGCTTGATATCAACAACTCCGTACCGGCGGATATGTACAAGGAAGCCATCGAGGGCAAATTCCCTTATACTCACAAGGATACCTTCATGGGCT
>CAZVWN010000128.1:0-6902 GCA_964631065.1 uncultured Acetatifactor sp. | reverse complement strand
GACGGCTGAACGGGTACGATTCACAGAATCTGTCAACAGGAATATTACGGAGGGAGAAAAGAGAATGGACAGAAGGTTATACAAATCTACAACAAATGTTGTATTTGCAGGAGTGTGCGGAGGTATCGGTGAATTTTTCGGGATTGATCCGACATGGATCCGTCTTGCATGGGTGATTTTCTGCTTCGCGGGCGGAAGCGGTATCCTTGCTTATATCATCGCGGCATGTATCGTGCCGAGCCGCCGCTAAACGGTATTCACGGAAACAAAAAGTACCTAAGGAAGCTCTCCCGCCGGTATCTGGCGGGGGAGCTTTGGGCATTTTGAACAAATTTGTCAGAATTTTTCTACGGCAATTTATGTCGAATGAATGGACAAAAAGCAATTTGAGAGCTAAAATAGAGGGGAATATTGAAAAGAGAGGAATACCTTATGAAGAAAAAAACTGTAGCAACGCTTGTTATAGCAATGGCAATGGGTGTTCTGGCGGGATGCGGCGGAGAAGATGCCGGTCCGATTTCGCCGGTGTCCACGCTGAATCCTCAGCCGATCATCACGGACGAGCCGGACGGGTCGGGGGAGAGCGGAGACGTATCTGCGGAAGCATCCTCTGAGGAGGCTATTGTAGAAAAGGAACCGGTTGTGTATGACGACGGGATGCAGTCCGGCGGTGAGACCCATACGATCGGAAGCAGAACCGAGACCGACGGGAAGATGCAGAGCCGGCTGACCGGAGAATGGAAGGATGCTTCCGTGGCGAAGAGAAGAAGCATGGCGGTTATGATGCCGAACAACCGGCGTGCCGGATATAAGTCCACCTCTCCGCTGCTTCATCAGTATGGCATTTCGTATGCGAGCGTTATCTATGAGGCTCCCGTCGAGGGACGGATCAGCCGTCTGATGGCATATTTTGAGGATTATGACGGTCTGCAGACCGTCGGACCGGTTCGTTCCAGCCGTGATTACTATGTCTATGAGGCGCTGAGCTTTGACGCGATCTATGTCAACTGGGGTCTTGCACGTCCCTGGGTGGAGGAGCTGATCAATTCCGACAGGGTTGACAATATCAGTGCAGCCGTTGACGGTATTTATAACGGGTACGATGCGGCATTTAAGCGGGACAAGAATATCATTCCCGATGCGATTACGGAATTTACGGGATATGTCGATGTGGCAGGATATAGTAAGGGTGTCAGCGCGCGCGGTTATGCTGCGGAATATGATGCCGGGCAGGAGAATTTCTTTGAATTTGCGGACGACGGCTATCTTGCTACCTATGATGACTGTGCGGATGCAACGAAGGTATATCCGGGCGGAACGCAGACCAATTCCGGCGGCTACGGCAGCCATACCCCCTGCTTTGCGTACAACGAGAGCGACAGGCTCTATTATCGTACCCAGTGGGGATCAGCGCATATTGACGGGATGAATAACGAGCAGCTGACGGTGACAAACGTTATCTTCAAGGTCTGCGACGGTTTTGAGAGACTGCCGGATGATCCGAATTACGACTATCTCGGATTTGAGACGATCGGAAACGGAACGGCTTATGTCTTCACGAACGGCAAGGTGATCGAGGCTACATGGAGCCGTGCAGGGGAAAATTCGCCGACGAAATATTATGATAAGTCCGGCAATGAGATCGTGCTGAATCAGGGTAAGACCTGGATCTGCTGTATCTGGGATGATTATGCGCAGTATATGTCCTGGGAATAAAAAAACAGTACTTTTAACGGAATAATACAAAAATGAAAGCGGATACTACAGAAATTTTGTTGTACAATAGCTCTGTGATCAGAGGAGGTACACGAAATGAGAGTATCCGCTTTAAAAAACCAAAAGGAAATCTTAAACGGGAGTCTTTGGAAAGCCATTCTTTCCCTTGCCGTTCCCGTTTTTTTAAACAGCTTCATCCAGACGATGTATAATCTGACGGATACCTACTGGCTCGGAAAGCTGGGAACGGAGCAGCTCGCAGCGATCAACCTTGTTTCTCCGGTACAGAATATCGTGATCAATTTCGGCTCCGGCATTACGGTGGCGGGGTCGGTTCTGATTGCACAGTATATCGGCGCAGGGGAGCAGAAGAAGGCGAAGGAGATCGCAAACCGGATTTTTGTCTGCGCGATCGGCTTTGCGGTGATCTGTGCCTTCTTCTGTTTTCTGCTGACACCGGCGATCGTAGGCTGGCTGGGCGCGGACGGGGAAACCTTTACCCACGCGGTCACTTATCTGCGGCTGGTGATCTGGGATATGCCGTTTCTGTTTATGGTAAATATTTTTTCGGCTGTGCACCAGTCACAGGGCGACACGGTTTCGCCGATGTTTTTGAATCTTTTCGGCGTGATTCTGAATATGCTTCTGGATCCGGGACTGATTGTTCTCTGTCATATGGGCGTTGCAGGGGCGGCTCTTGCGACGGTTGCGGCGAAGCTGGTTCCTGCCGCTGCCGCGTTTTATCTGCTGACGCGGAAGGGGAACGGTTCCGACAGCGGGGAGATTCTGCTCGAGAGAAGCTGTATGCGCCTGGAGCGCGAAAGCGTCGGACTGATCCTTAGGATCGGTCTTCCCACGGCGATCGGCGGAAGCACCATGCAGCTCGGCTTTCTGCTGATGAGCCGTAATGTTTACGCATATGGCACACAGGCGATGGCGGCATACGGGATCGGCAATAAGGTAAACAGCCTCATCACGCTGCCGACCAACGGAATCGGGTCTGCGGTTTCTACGGTTGTCGCACAGAATATGGGAGCGGAGCGTCCGGACAGGGCAGGAAAGGGATATCGGATCTCCATGGGGATTTCCGTCGTGTTTCTGCTGGTCGGGGGCTGGATTCTTTCGCTTGATAAGATTTCGACGGCAATCGTCTCCATTTTTTCCGAGGATGCAGAGGTCATTGCGATGGCGGCAGATTTCCTAAGTATTATGGCGTTCTGGTGCTTTGCGAACGGCGTGTACAATTCCGCGACGGGGCTGTTTAACGGCACGGGGCATACTGAGGTGACGATGGCGGTCAGCGCGGCGAGGCTCTGGATCTTCCGCTTTGCAACGCTTTGGTTCTGTGAGAGCATCTTGCACCTCGGTGTCCGCAGCATCTGGTATTCCGTTGTTGTCAGCAATGGTATTGCTGCGGTAATATTGTACATATTATATCTGACGGGCATCTGGAAAAAGCCGAAGCTGAAGGCGCGCGGGGAGAGTAAAAAGAGTGCAGGATAAAAAAGCATGGAAGCAAAAGGGCGGGAATCAGAAAAGGACAGGCAGATTTCTCTTTTTGGGGATTCTGCTGCTCATTCTGCTATTGAATCTTGCGGCGTGGAAGAGCAGCGCCTTCTGCGATTGGTATATCGCATATGTTTTTCCCGTCTGGGTCAACACGCTCGGGCGTGTTACCGGGATTTTTCCGTTTTCCGTCGGGGAGTGCATGATCGTCCTTGGACTTTTCCTTGTCGCGGCGGCAATGCTGATGTGGATTTTCCGGCGCGTCCGCCGGAGGTTTTACAAATTTTTTGCGTGGACGCTTCTGACCGTCGGGCTTGTCATGACGCTGAACTGTTTTCTCCTCTATCATGCGTCAACCTTCTCGGAGCATTATTTCGGCGGAGACGACGGCGAATATACCGCAGAGGAGCTGCTGACCGTGTACAACCTTGTGGCATCGGAATGTAACCGGCTTGCGGAGCTGATCGGACGGAATGAGGAAGGGACGGCTGTTTACGTTGCGCCGGACGGCGCCATGATTTCGGAGCGTGACGGTGAAGGGTGGAAAGAGGGGCTGACTGCCATGGCGGACGAGGCGCGAAGCCTGATGCGGCAGCTCGGAGAGGACTATCCGCAGCTGGACGGCTGGTATCCGCGGCCGAAGGCATTGCATTTTTCGGATTTTATGTGCCAGCAGTATATGCAGGGTTACTATTTTCCGTTTTCCATGGAGGCAAATTATAATGATGTCATGCACATTTTAAATATTCCGGCGACAATGTGTCATGAGCTGGCGCATCTGCGCGGGTATATCTATGAGGATGAGGCAAATCTGATCGGGTATCTTGCCTGTATCCGGTCGGAGAATCCGTTTTTTCAATATGCGGGAAATTTAAGCGTACTGACCTATCTCTATAATGACGTATATAAGCTGTATCGGGATTACCCTGCGCTCTATGAGGAGGCTGTCTTGAAGTGCGCGCCGGTTTCCGTTTCAGAGCAGGTTTGGACGGATAACATCTTTGTATCGGAGGAGGAGTGGGAGCGCATTGACAGAGAGGCGCTGTTTGATACGGAAACGGTGGACAAAACGGTGGATGCGCTGGTCGATACCAGTCTGAAGATAAACGGTGTGGCGGACGGAAAAATGAGTTATGGCAGGGTGGTGCGGCTTCTGCTGCAATACTACAGGCAGAAGTAGCGGTCAGGAAATTCAGAGGTTTGAAGGAAAGGATTGTATGATGAAAAACAGACAGTTGGGAAAATCCGTGCTGCTGGTTCTTACGGCATTTATCTGGGGGATTGCGTTTGTTGCGCAGAGCGAGGGCGGCAATGCGGTCGGCCCGTTCAGCTTTAACGGTGTCCGTTCCCTGATCGGCGGAGCCGTGCTCCTTCCGGTCATTCTTTTTTTGGACAAAAGGAAGCTGACGGGGCGGAGGCCTGTTACCAAGGCGGATCGGAAAAGGCTTCTTGCGGGCGGAATCAGCTGCGGCGTGATTCTCTTTCTGGCGAGCTCTTTGCAGCAGCTCGGGATTTTTTTCGGAACGTCTGCGGGAAAAGCGGGTTTTCTGACGGCGTGCTATATTCTGCTTGTGCCCGTGCTGGGACTGTTTTTCAAGAAGAAGTGCGGACTGCGTGTCTGGGCGGGGATGGCGGTTACGGTGGTCGGACTGTATCTGCTCTGCGTATCGGAATCCCTGCGGCTGCAGCGCAGCGATCTGCTGCTGTTGGCGTGCTCGCTGCTGTTTGCGGTACATATTCTTGTGATCGATCATTTTTCGCCGCTTGTTGACGGGGTCAGAATGTCCTGTATCCAGTTTTTCGTATGCGGGATCTTAAGCCTGATTCCGATGTTTCTATTAGAAATCAGACCGTCGGGCGGGATGGAAGCCCGTCTGGCGGCCTTTGCGGATCCTGCCGCATGGATCACCATTCTCTATGCGGGTATTTTCTCCTGCGGGGTTGCTTATACGTTACAGATCATCGGACAGGACGGCGTGAACCCGACCGTGGCATCCCTGCTTTTGAGCCTTGAGTCTGTTTTTTCGGTGCTTGCAGACTGGCTGATTCTGCAGAGAAGTCTTGAAGCAAGAGAGCTTTTCGGCTGCGCACTGATTTTTTCGGCGATTGTCCTGGTACAGCTTCCGCAGAAAACTACAGACAAAAAAATGTAACACAAGTATAATTGTGTTACATTGCCTAGCTATTTATAATATCGGTTATCGTGGAAAAAACTTAACCCCGTTTTCAAAAAAAGTTTTCTTTCTTTTCTTTCTCCATTTCTTTTTGATTTCTTTCTTTTCGCGCCGTTATTCCGGCTTTGGCTTCAGGCAAGGTACAGACATGAAAAAGTACAGGCACTAAACAGAAGAAGGAGATTTTATATGAACACGGCACAGCCCATTCGCGATGCAAAAGATTTAGAAAACATGAAAAACTATTATCGGGAAGTACGTCCCAATCCAAGAAATTATCTGCTGATTATTTTCGGCTTAAACAGTGCGCTTCGGATTTCGGATATTCTGTCGTTACAATGGAAGGATGTGTATGACTTCGCGGCAAACGACTACAGGCAGCATCTCACTCTGACGGAACAGAAAACCGGAAAAACAGGCACGATTTTTTTGAACCGGACAATTCTTCTTGCCCTGCAGGAATACAGCCGGCAGCTTCGGAGAGGGAAGGAGATACAGCCGGAAACCTACCTTTTTTCCCACAGCAACAAAAACCTTCCCATTTCGCGCGTACAGGCATTCCGGATCATCCGGGCAGCCGCAGAATATTACCATATTCCGGGAGTCATATGCTGTCATTCCCTGCGGAAGACCTTTGGCTATCACGCGTGGAAGCAGGGCGTTTCGCCCGTACTGCTCGTCAGCATCTATAACCATTCCTCCTATGCGGTGACAAAGCGGTATCTGGGAATCGAGCAGGAGGATCGGGATAAGATTTTTCGGGATATCCGGCTTTAGAGCGCAACGGCTCAGCCGCTGCATTCGCAAAAACGACAGTTTCACATCCGACCGTGCAGTCAGGCTCTTTTATCAAACAGAGAGCGCTTTTCGTCCTTTTCGCCGCTGAAAAAGGTATCCCGGTCGTTGTGGGGAAACAACAGCTCCATATAAAGATTCCCCAGCAGGGTCTTTACCTGATCCGCATCAATACCCGTATAGGGATTTTCGTCCAGACGCTTTATGCCGGAGAGGATATGATCGATATCCGGCTTATCCGTAGCGCTGTTATCCGGCTCGGGCTTCGCAGCCGCGGGCGGCGCAGGGGGATCCATGACGGGTTTCGCTTCCGGCAGATTATAGATTACGTTTTTGCAGGTTTTTTCAAAGCATTCCGGCGAATACTTTGCCAGATAGCGCAGATCGTCCATGGTGAGATTTTTCCGGTTGTGGATTTTCAGATAAATGTTGATAAGATGCGTATCCTTCTGCATATTCGTCCTCCCATGTATTGTATATACTCCCGGAAGTCTCGAAATGCTTCATTCAGAAGATTCCGGGAATATATTTGTGAACGGTCAGAACGTTTTGGGGGTCTGTGATTCCCTTACACCTTTATTATAGTACTTTTGTTCCATTCTGTACAGAGCCGGAAGAAAGAAAACTGCTGTTTCCCTTAAATCGGGAAGCGGCAGTTTTTTTGTAACACAATTATACTTGTGTTTCCTTTTTCGGAATACAGGTAAATTC
>CAZVWN010000127.1:0-6960 GCA_964631065.1 uncultured Acetatifactor sp. | reverse complement strand
ATAATAACGGTTCCATAAAACAGACAGCTATGGGGGCAGCAGCCATGAACGAAACGATCCTGATTGTAGATGATGAAAAGGAAATTGCCGATCTCGTTGAGGTTTATCTGACAAACGAGGGATTTGAGGTCCGCAAATTCTATAACGCGGCGGATGCTCTCCGCTGTACGGAGCAGGAGACGCTCTCCCTTGCCATTCTGGATGTCATGCTGCCGGACATGGACGGCTTCACGCTCTGCCGGAAGATCCGGGAAAAGCATCTCTTTCCTATCATCATGCTGACCGCCAAGGTTGAGGATATAGACAAAATTACAGGGCTGACGCTCGGCGCGGACGACTATATCACAAAGCCCTTTAACCCGCTCGAGCTGGTTACGCGGGTAAAGACCCAGTTAAGACGCTATACCCGCTATAACACCGCAGAAACGTCTGCTGCCGAAGAGCTTTCCATCCGCGGCTTATCTATCTCGAAAAACAGCCATAAATGCAGTCTGAACGGAAAAGAGCTTGCGCTGACGCCGCTGGAGTTCAACATCCTCTGGTATCTCTGCGAGCATCAGGGTACCGTCGTATCCTCAGAAGATCTTTTCACCGCAGTCTGGGGCGAGGCGTACCTCGACAGCAACAATACGGTCATGACACACATTGCAAGGCTGCGGGAAAAGCTGCACGAACCCGCGCGAAAGCCGAAATATATTAAAACAGTCTGGGGGGTAGGATATACCATTGAATAACCTGAAGCTTTTTTTCAAAAAACACAGACAGCCGGACAAAAATTCCGGAAAATGGAAAAAATTCAGCAGACAGGCGGCGTGGCAGCTGATCATCCAGTATGCACTTTCCATCATCCTGTTTCCCGCCGCGTTTTTTCTGCTGTTCCTCTTTCTCATGAATCTGTACTATTATTACAGAAGACTTTCCAACAACGAATCGAGCTGGATCTTCTGGTTCGCCCAGATCGTCCGGGAAACCCTTCCCCTCTGGGCAATCGTGATCGGCGTGATCGGCTGGATCATCCTGACCTGGCACTTTGTCTGCAGACCCCTGCGCCAGCTTGACGAGGTTGTTGCGGCAGCAGAAAAGCTGACCTCCCCGTCGGATACGCCGATCAGTCTGTCCCCCTCTTTAAAAAGCATCGAAGACAGCCTGAATCTGGTGCGGGAACAGGCTTTCCGGAACGCACTGCTTGCAAAAGAAGCAGAGCAGCGCAAAAACGACCTTATCGTCTACCTTGCCCATGACCTGAAAACGCCGCTGACCAGTGTGATCGGATATCTGACATTACTGTCAGAAGAGCCGGAGCTCTCCCCGGAATTTCGCGCCCGATATACCGGAATCGCTTTCAATAAGGCGCTCCGGCTGGAAGATCTGATCAACGAATTTTTCGACATTACCCGTTTCAGCCTGACAACGCTCACACTGGAAAGGGAGCGCATCAACCTAAGCCGTCTGTTAGAGCAGGTAACAAGCGAATTTCTCCCCGTTCTCGCAGAAAAAAATCTTTCCTGGGATTTACAGCTTACACCGGATACGGAGCTTGTCTGTGACCCGGACAAACTGGAGCGCGTTTTCGACAATCTCATCCGGAACGCCGTAAATTACAGCTACCCTGCGACCGAAATCCGTCTTGCCTTAACTATTTTGCAGGACAAAAAACAGGCAGTCGTCACGGTCAGCAACCATGGAAAGACCATACCGCCCGATAAGCTCACAAGAATTTTCGAGCAGTTCTTCCGACTGGATTCCTCCCGTTCCTCCCAGACCGGCGGATCAGGTCTCGGACTTGCGATCTCAAAGGAGATCGTCGAAAAACACGGCGGTACGATCCTCGCCGCCAGCGAAAACGAAAGCATTACCTTTACGGTTATCCTGCCCCTGTAAATACACCGTAAGAAATTCGTAAGCTTTTCCACATAGTTTCTTAGGCTTTTGGAAACAGAGCCGAAAAGGATGAAACGTCCCGTTCTGATACACTGACTGTGTCGGACGGGGCTTTTTTATGTTCTCCTGACACGCCCGTAAAATTTGTGTTCCTTGCGCGCGGCACAAACTTCTCATGCAGGACATGCGCAAAATTGGGATTCGTGCAGAAACGCTCTGCCACCCGGAAATGGAGATTCTTATGAAAAAACAAAATGTATTGATCTTCTTCGGAGGCTGTTCCTCCGAGTACAGTGTATCCCTCTCTTCTGCCTCCGGCGCCATCCAAAATCTGGACAAAACGCGCTTTTCTCCTGTCACGGTAGGCATTTCCAAAGAGGGGAAATGGTTCCTTTATACGGGATCAGTTGAAAGCATCTTAAACGATACCTGGTTAAACGAAACGGACTGCACCCCTGCCGTCCTCTCCCCGAACCGCGGCGAAAGGGCGCTTCTGGTTCTTGAAAAAGAAGGTATCCGGCGCATTCCGGTCGATGTTGCGCTCCCCGTACTGCACGGCAGAAACGGCGAAGACGGCACATTGCAGGGGCTGATCGAGCTTGCCGGACTGCCGCTCGCGGGCTGCGGCACGCTTGCCTCCGCGCTGTGCATGGACAAGGACAGAGCGCACCGCCTTGTCAGTCTCTCCGGCATCCGCGTACCGAAGGCTATCGTTCTGAATCAGTCGAAGGATCCTGAAGCGGCAGAAAAGAACCTTGCCGCCGCACAGGACTTTGTCTGCGAAGTAAAATTTCCGCTCTATGTAAAGCCCGTCCGGGCAGGCTCCTCCTACGGTGTGACAAAGGTAAATTCCCCGGAGGAGCTGGCGGCGGCAATTCCGCTTGCCTTTCAATATGATACCCGGATTATCCTTGAGGAAAACATCGAGGGCTTTGAGGTCGGCTGCGCCGTGCTCGGCAGCAGGGAGCTGCTCACGGGAGAGGCAGATGAAATCGAGCTTTCCGGCGGCTTCTTTGACTTCACGGAAAAGTATACCCTAAAGACCTCCGCGATTCATGTTCCGGCGCGGATCAGCAGGGAAAAATCCGCTGAAGTAAAGGAGGCTGCCAAAACCATCTACCGCGCCCTCGGCTGCAGCGGCTTCGCGAGAGTCGATCTGTTCTTAACTCCCGAGGGAGAAATTGTCTTTAATGAGGTCAATACCATCCCCGGCTTTACCGCGCACAGCCGCTATCCGGGCATGATGAAGGCAGCCGGGTATTCCTTTACGGAAGTCCTGACTAAAATTCTCGAAGATGCCCTGGCGTAACGCAGCCGCCGACTGCACAAAATGGAGGTTCCAACCAGTGATATACACACAAAAAAATTACACCCGGCCTGACCGGTTCCGGCTCATCGCCGCATTCCTTGTCATCGCCATACATACCTCGCCGCTTGCTTCCCTGAGCGGCGAAGCCGACTTTTTTCTCACGCGCATATTGGCAAGAGTTGCCGTTCCCTTTTTTCTCATGGTGACCGGCTTCTTTCTGTCTGCCGAAAAGGCAGGAATCAAAAAAATCCTGAAAAAACTCTGCCTCCTCTACGGCGGGGCAATTCTTCTCTACCTCCCGCTTGGCATCTACGCAGGGCATTATCAGGCGCTTCTGTTTACCGACGCCCTGCGGATGCTGTTCTTCGACGGCACATTTTACCACCTATGGTACTTTCCCGCCGTGATTCTCGGTATCCTGACTGTCAGCGTCCTGCGGCGTTTTTGCAGTCCGCGCCTGACGCTCGGCATCACAGTCTTACTCTATCTGATCGGTCTGGGAGGCGACAGCTACTACGGACTGGCGAAAGCCCTGCCTTTTTTAAACAGCATCTATGAAGGAATGTTCCACATTTTCTCCTATACCAGAAACGGCATTTTTATGGCGCCTCTTTTTCTGCTGCTCGGTATCCGGCTCAGAGAATCGGAACGCACGCCGGGAAAACGCTTTGCGGCGGATCACCCCCCTTTTTCCGTCGCAGGACTGATTATCAGCTTTCTTTGCATGACGGCTGAGGCCTTTATTTTAAAACATTTCTCTTTACAGCGGCATGACAGCATGTATCTCTTTCTTCCGCTTGTCATGTACTTCCTGTTTCAGCTCCTGCTCGGAACGGACAAAAAAAGCGCCGCAGAGCTTCCGCTTTCTGCGGGTGCTTTCGGGATTCCTGCCCGCAGTCTCCGCACGGTTACAACCCTGATCTATATCCTGCATCCCGCCGTAATCGTCGCCGTGCGCGCTGCCGCGAAGTTTTTACACCTCACGGCGCTTTTGGTCGATAACAGTCTGCTCCACTTTTTCGCCGTCAGCTTCTTTTCCGCCCTCGCAGCGGTTCTGACCGTTTTCCTCGCCCGGAGACTGCCCCTTGCCCGGAAGCTTTCCCTTTATCGGAAACGCCTCTCCGAAACGGAATCCGGAACAGAACGGACAAATGGAAAAAACAGAACCACAGATGCAAAAATGCCCACCCGTGCCTGGATTGAACTGAACCTGACCGCCCTGCGGCAGAATGTCCGGCTCTTACAAAACTGCATTCCAACAGGCTGTAAGCTCATGCCCGCCGTAAAGGGAGACGCTTACGGACACGGCGCTGTCCCGATCGCAAGGGAATTAAACCGCATCGGTATTGAAGACTTCTGCGTTGCCTGCGCGAAGGAAGGAATCGAATTGAGAAACGCCGGAATCACAGGCAATATTCTGATTCTCGGATACACCGACCCTGCGGATTTTGAACTGCTGTACCGTTACGGCTTAACACAGACCGTCTTAGACTTTCCTTATGCCGAAAAGCTTGCGGCATGCGGACTGCCCCTCTCCGTTCATATCGCAGTGGATACGGGTATGCATCGGTTGGGCATCCGCTGTGAGGACATAGAACGGATCTGCGCGGTTTATCATATGAAAAATCTGCGGGTTGACGGTATCTTTACCCATCTGTCCGCCTGTGACTCTCCCGCAGAAGAGTGCCGTTGTTTTACAAACGATCAGATACGCGCTTTCCGTCAGGTAATTACTGCCTTAAGGAGCGAGGGGATTTCCTGCCGCGGGATTCATACGTTATCCAGCTACGGGATTTTCCATTACCCTGAAGAAGCCGACAACTATGTCCGCCCAGGCATTGCGCTCTACGGACTGCTCAGCACTGCCGAAGATACCGCGGCAATACGGGAAAACCATCCGCTGCAGCCCGTTCTCTCCCTGCATGCAAAGATCGCCTCCGTCCGCACCCTCTGCGCGGGAGAATCGGCGGGATACGGGCTTGCCTTTACGGCAGATCGCGACATGAAGCTTGCCGTCCTTGCCATCGGTTACGCGGACGGACTGCCGAGAAGCCTTTCCTGCGGGAAAGCTTCCGTCTTAATCAACGGACACCGCGCGCCGATCGTCGGACGGATCTGTATGGATCAGACGCTGGTGGATGTCAGCGGAATCCCCGACGTCCGACAGGGCGGCACGGCAACGCTGATCGGCATTTCCGGGACGGAGGAAATTACCGTCTGTGAACTCGCCGCCGCATGCGGAACCATTGCCAATGAATTTCTCAGCCGGCTCGGGAAGCGGCTGACCGTGACCGTCAGCCCGTAAACAGCATGGCAGTTACAAAAATTACCCCTTGACATTTCTTCCATTTTTTGTATAATGATATTAGTAACGATTACTGTTATGAAAGGAGTCCGAAATGCCCGCTATAAAACACAGCAGACAGCGCGATATGATCAAGGCATTCCTGATGACGCGCAAGGATCATCCTACCGCGGATATGGTCTATGCAAATGTGCGGCAGCAAAACCCGAATATCAGTCTGGGAACCGTCTATCGGAATCTCACGCTCCTTGCCGAGCTTGGAGAGATTCAAAGGCTTCGGGTCGGCGACGGGGTTGATCATTTCGATGCCGATACTTCGCCCCATTATCACTTTGTCTGTACGGCTTGCGGCGGCGTGATGGATCTGGAAATGGACAGTATCGAACACATTACAGAAATTGCAGGCGCAAATTTTGACGGTCACATTGCAGGACATGTCACTTATTTTTACGGTGTCTGCGGAAACTGCACAACAAAAAAATAATATACAAAAAGGAGATTGAGAGTATGAAGTATGTATGTCAGGTATGCGGTTATGTTCACGAAGGAGATGCAGCGCCGGCTGAGTGCCCCATCTGCCATGCGCCCGCCGAAAAGTTCACGGCGCAGTCCGCAGATAAGACATGGGCTGCCGAGCATGTTGTAGGCGTTGCAAAGGGTGTCAGAGAGGATATCCTTCAGGATCTGCGCGATAATTTCAACGGCGAATGCTCTGAGGTCGGTATGTATCTTGCGATGGCAAGAGTTGCCCACAGAGAGGGCTATCCCGAGATCGGTATGTATTATGAGAAGGCTGCTTACGAAGAGGCGGAGCACGCCGCAAAATTTGCAGAGCTTCTCGGCGAAGTTATCACCGATTCCACAAAGAAGAATCTGGAAATGCGCGTAGACGCTGAAAACGGCGCTACTGCCGGAAAGACTGATCTTGCAAAGCGTGCAAAAGAGCTTGGTCTGGATGCCATCCATGACACCGTACATGAAATGGCTCGCGATGAGGCCAGACATGGCAAGGCATTTGAAGGACTGCTTAAGAGATACTTCGGTTAATCGGAAACTGCATAAAATGAAGGTTGCATTTTCAGATAATCTATGTTATGATCCAAATAGGCAAAAGGAAATGAGAGTCCGACATGGACGCAAAACGAAAACCCACGAGTGCCCGCTCGTGGGTTTTCCTGTCTCATTATTTTTCATGGCAAGACCAAACCATTAGGCTTGTTACCGTTTACTCCTCTCCGTTAAGCCATTCGCATATGTAGTAGGCAACTACACCTGCTATAACAGAGATGATAAAGGAAATGAGAATATCCAACACGCACACCCCCTTCCTGTTGCCAGTATAGGGACGGTAACAAGCCTATTATAACATGCATGCTTTCGTTTGTCATGCTAGTTCAGCAAAATAATCATATGGCATTAGATCAAAAGCTCTGAATATCCCTTAATGCTTCTTCGGCTGCTTTCG
>CAZVWN010000126.1:0-6971 GCA_964631065.1 uncultured Acetatifactor sp. | reverse complement strand
TTTTTTGCCGGAAGTACCGCTTGCCGAAAAGGGTAAGTTATGTTAGCATGAGTAGTGAGAGGAAAACCGCGCGTTCCATAAAAAGCGCTGCGAAGAAGCGGGGAGAATGCGGCGGAATCAGACGGAAAGGACGAGGGATAAGGCATGAAATTCAGCAACGGATGTTGGTTACAGAAAGAGGGATGTTCCTGTTTCGCACCCGCAGAGGTGTACTTTACGAAAATCGAGGAGAATAAGGTTACGATCTGTGCGCCGACCTCGCATATCGTGACGAGAGGGGATACGCTCGGCGGCGTAAATCTGACACTGGAAATTACCTCTCCCGCGCCGGAGATTTTAAGGGTGCGCACGTACCATTATAAGGGACAGGTTACGGATACGCCGTCTTTTGAGCTGGAGCTGAATGAGGCGCTGCCGCTTACCGTGGAGGACGGCGAGGACGAGATCAGCATTGCGAGCGGATCGCTGACGCTTGTGATCACAAAGAAAAACTGGTCGATGACCTATTATAGAAACGGTGAAATGATCACGCGGAGCGCGGGTCGTGATCTTGCGCTGATGAAGACGGATTTTAAGGGCTTTGCCTACAACGAGACGGATGCGGAGGAGACGTATATGCGTCAGATGCTTTCCCTGTCTGTCGGCGAGCTGGTATACGGAACGGGCGAGCGGTTTACGCCCTTTGTGAAGAACGGACAGAGCATCGATATCTGGAATGCGGACGGCGGAACCAGTACGGAGCAGTCTTATAAGAACATTCCTTTCTTTATCACAAATAAAGGGTACGGCGTTTTGGTAAATCATCCGGAGAAGGTTTCCATCGAGGTCGCGACGGAGATGGTGACAAGGACGGAGTTTTCCGTGCCGGGCGGATATCTGGATTATTTCCTGATCAACGGTCCGACCATGAAGGAGGTTCTTACCCGTTATACCGATCTTACGGGAAAGCCGTCGCTTCCGGCTCCCTGGACGTTCGGTCTCTGGCTGTCTACGTCTTTTACGACGAATTATGACGAGGCAACGGTTATGAGCTTTATCGACGGAATGCTCGACAGAGGGATTCCGTTGCGCACCTTCCATTTCGACTGCTTCTGGATGAAGGAGTTCCACTGGAGCGATTTTGTGTGGGACAGCCGCGTGTTCCCTGATCCTGCGGGGCTGCTGCAGAGAATTAAGGCGAAGGGACTGAATATCTGCGTCTGGATCAACAGCTATATCGGGCAGGAATCCGTGCTCTTTGATGAAGGGATGGAAAAGGGATATTTCATCAGGAGAACGGATGGAAGAGTATGGCAGTGGGATATGTGGCAGCCGGGTATGGCGATCGTCGATTTTACGAACCCGGACGCATGGAAATGGTATCAGGAAAAGCTGGAAGCGCTGCTTGATATGGGCGTTGACTGCTTCAAGACGGATTTCGGTGAGAGAATCCCGTCCGAGGGTGTTGTCTATTACGACGGATCCGATCCGAAGAAGATGCACAATTATTATACCTATCTCTATAATAAATGCGTGTATGAGCTGCTGGAGCGCAAGAGAGGGAAGGGCGAAGCAGTTCTGTTTGCGCGTTCGGCGACGGTCGGCGGGCAGAAATTCCCTGTTCACTGGGGCGGAGACTGCTGGTCCGACTATGAGTCCATGGAAGAGAGTCTGCGCGGCGGTCTTTCTCTGCTGATGAGCGGTTTCGGTTTCTGGGCGCACGATATCGGCGGCTTTGAGAATACCTCGACGGCAGACGTCTATAAGAGATGGGTAGCGTTCGGACTGCTGTCCTCCCATTCAAGACTGCACGGAAGCTCTTCTTACAGAGTGCCCTGGGTTTATGATGACGAGGCTGTGGATGTTGTCAGATTCTTTACCCGCTTAAAGGCAAGGCTGATGCCGTATCTGTATCAGACGGCGATCGATACCTCCGTCAGCGGTGTGCCGACGATGCGGAGCATGGTTCTGGAATATACGGAAGACAGAACCTGTCATTATGTGGATAAGCAGTACATGCTGGGAGACAGTCTTCTGGTTGCGCCGATCTTTAACGATCAGAGCAGAGCGGAGTATTATCTGCCGAAGGGAACGTGGACGGATTTCTTTACGGGTGAGGAGAAAGAGGGCTGCGGCTGGATTACGGAGCAGCATGGATATTTAAGCATCCCGCTTTTGGTAAAGGAAAATTCCTTTGTTGCGCTGGGCGCACATGACGATAAGCCGGATTACGATTACGCGGACGGTGTTGAACTGCGGCTGTATGCGCTGAAGGACGGCAAAACGGCAGAGGTGAAGGTTTCCGGCATGGATCAGAAGGAAGCGCTTTTTGCGGAGGCAGTCAGAAACGGCAGCAGCATTCGGCTTTCGGTAAAGACGGATAAGAAGTACACGATCCGCCTTGTAAACCTGACGGCGGCATCCGTTTCCGCAGGAGAGATGCGGATCGACGGAAAGGATACCGTGATCGCACTCGAGGGAAGCGCAGAGATAACAGTGGAAGCATGAAGCATGACGCGTGACGCAGGAAGAGCTGTCTTAGAGGAGAGTAGCAGTCCTGTATGCGCGGAAGCGGAAATAACAGAGGTATCAGAATGAAGTGTACGCTGCTGACAGACAAAACGGCGGCTGACTGGGCGGGATGTATCCCGGAGGAGCTGTTCGGGGAGCTGTATCAACAAAAAAGAGGAATGTATGCGATGGGAATTTCTGCGTTCGGAGAACCGCAGGGCGCGATCGTGTGGGAGGAAGCGGAACAGGAAATCAGACTTTTAAGCATCTGCGTCAGACCGCACGCAAGGCATCTTGGGCTGGGAGGGGAACTGATGAAGCAGTTTCTTTCCCGATCCGTTCTGTCCGGATGCAGAAAAGTTACAGTTTCTTACGCGGAGTGGGGGGAACGCTGTCTTTTGGCAGCGTTCCTTGCAAAATGCGGATTTTTTATGGAGCGGACAGCGTTTCCGCAGGGAGAGGTTACGCTGCGGGAGCTGACGGAGAAGCTTCTGCCGCAGCTTGGAACAGGGAGAGAGGGCGTCCGTCCGCTGCGGGAGCTTTCGGCGAAGGAAAGAAATGCATGCGGGGTATGGCTGGCGGAACAGCTGGAGCTGCCGCTTGCGCGTTACGTTACGGAAACACCGGCAAGCTTTGCTGATGTGCGGGAGGGCGAGGTACGGGGGCTTCTGCTTGTAAGCGGCATGGGAGAAGAAATCAGCCTTGATTATTGCGGAATCAGGCAGAATTACCCGACAGTGCTGGCAAGGCTGCTTGCCTGTGCAATGGAACGGCTTGCTGCCGAAAGGAAGCCTGAGACGGTTGTAAGGATGACGCTTTCCACACCGCAGGCGCTGGCATTGTATGAAAAATTATTCGGGCAGCCGGAAAAGGCGGCTTATTACTGCGGCGGGAGCTATGGAACGGTGCGGTAATAACGGAAGAGATGACCGTCTGCGGCAGATTCCGGCGAAAGAGGTGCGGGAAACGGACGGTCTGTCCTTGAAGAACGGGGGAATATAATATGGATGCGAAGCAATTGCAGAAGACAGTACAGAATGAGTCGCCGGTCCGGGTGCAGCAGAATGCGGAGCCGCTGATGCAAAACGCAGCGTTTGCACAGCAGACGCAGAATGCGCATACAGAGTGGACGGCGCAGGATTCTCTTTCCCTTTATCGCGAAAAAACCGCAGGGATGAAGGATACGGCAGCGTCGGGAGGCGCTTCCGGGAAGGGGAAAAAGCGTCTGACAAGGGAGCAGACGCAGAAGCTGAACCGGGGCATGGCGCTGACGGAAAAGGCAACGGTTCATACGGCGGATATCCATGCGCAGATACAGGAGCTTAAACAGCAGACGAGAGAACGTGACATGCAGCTGACGCTCCGTTTTCTGGAGCAGTACCGTTTTACGCCGCAGATGTTTGTGAGCAGTGAGATTCAGGCGCATTTCAAAGAATACTTAAGTCTGACGGACAGCTATAAAAAGCTGCGGGAGCACGCGGAGAATACAGAGGATGCGGAGCTTATGCAAAGACTTGAGGCGCTCGCTCCCGTCATGGAGGCGTTTACGCACCGCATGGAGGTTTACTGCGAACAGAACAGGGTTTCCCTGACCGGGGAGATCCTTTCCGAAAAGCAGAACGGCGCGCAGCTGACCGGCGAGGAGACGGAAAACTGGTACGGGCTGGTGAAACAGTATACGCCGAAGGAGGAAGAGTTTCCCGAAGCGCCGGAGGAGCAGCTGACGGCGGAGGAATTAAAGCTTGTCTGCGGGCAGATCCATGAGCTGATCGAATTTGCCGGGAAAGATGCCGGAACGGATCCGGCATGGCTGGAGGAGCTGTACTTAAAGGAGCAGCGATATCAGGCATTTGCAAAAAAGGCAGAGCTGGAAAAGCGTGTGCAGGACGGAGCAGCCGACGCGGAGACGCAGACGGCTCTTAGGGAGAGCAGAGAGGATATCCGGCGAATAGAGCGCAGACAGCTCCGGATGGAGATAGGCATGCCGCAGCCCGAGCAGCCGGAGACGGTACAGCGGACAAGACAGGAGGCGATCTCAACGGCTTCTGACTTAAAGAGCTATCAGTCCAGGGATAAGCTTGCCGCGTTAAACCGGACATTACAGGAGGCGGGCGGATCGCCCGAGCTGGTCGAAACGATTGAGCAGTACGTCCGGGGAACGCGCTATCAGGTCGGCTACACCGTAGAGCGAGAGAGACTGCAAAAGGCGAGAAAGGCTGTGGGAGAGGCTTTACGGCAGGAGAACAGTCCGCAGCTTCAGAGCGCCCTACAGGAAATCAAGAGATATTTTGACACCATGACAAACGGCACTTTGCAGCTTCAGGACAAAGTGAAGCTTCTGGAGCACAGCGGGAAGCGTCCGAAGGAGTCCGGGGAAACCGTAGGCGGATCTAAGCGGAACGCGCTGATCCGTGCGCTTACAAGCTGGAAGGATCAAAAGGATGAGCCGCTGTTTGCGCATGAGCCTACCGTCAATGATCTCAAGCAGCGTCTGGTTTCAAACTGTTATATGATGGCGGCGACGGCGGGACTGGTCGAATTTTCGCCGGAGCTTTTAAAGGGATGTCTGATCGATGAAGGGGACACGGTTGTCGTCAGGCTGTACGAGAAGACTTATGTAAAGAAGGAAAAGAAGGAAAAGCCGCCGGAACCCGAGAAGGAGGACGCGCTTTCAGAGGAGGTACAGGGACAGACCTTTTCGGCTGATCTGATGGAGGGCTTTGAGATGCTGGAGGATTCGGATCTGGAAGAGGAACGGATTACGCCGGTCTATGTGCGCGTCAACAAGGAGGTTCCCAAGATTGCCGGAGCGGATGCGCTTTCGTCCGGTGCGCTCTGGATGCAGATGATCGAAAAAGCCTGTGCCTTTCTGGGCAGAAACGGCGCGGAAGGATACCGTTCCCTCTGGTACGGTGAGGGAGGTGACTTCTTAGAGACCCTTTTAGGCATTTCGCCGGAAAAAGTCGCTCAGGATGACACGAATGCTCTTTTCGAGGAAATCCGCACGGGAAAGGAGCGCGGATATGTCTATAACGCGGGTACCTATAACGATGCCGGCGCTGCGGACGGCTTAAACGGCGGGCATGCTTATACGGTGATGGGAGCGAAGGAGATCAACGGGAAAAAATATATTCTGTTGCGAAATCCCTACAGTACTTATTCGCTTCAGTATCAGGAAAACGGCGAAAAGACGAGGACAGGCGGCTTTGCCGACATTTCCTCGGATGAAACCTATGGACAGTTTTATATGGAGGTTTCGGAGTTTGCCGCGAAATTTCATAATATTAAGCGGACAAACGTAGGATCCCTGTTAGGGCAGGGACAGGCGGCATTATAGGCTCATAAAGGAATCGGGCAGCAGATAATTATTTATCTGCCGCCCGATTTTTCAGCTGAATTCAGCATGATTTTTTTTCAGAAAAGCAAGGTCGTTTCCGTATGCGAGAGCAAGCGCTTCGTCGTTGTCGAGAAACTTCTGATATTCCTCTGCGGGGATTTTTCCCGGACGCTTTCGCTCATAGATCGTAAGGTTCCAGGAATGCTTACATTTGATGCAGCGATAGATCAGCCAGACATCTACCTGATTCCCGTTTGCATTTACCCGGAATTTGCCGGAATTGACAAATTCTTTCTTTTTTCCGCAGCCGCCGCAGCGGTGAAAGACACGGATTGCCTGATTTTCTGTGTGTAAACAGCTCATGATTCTCCTCCTCGTATAGCTTTGGGGGTTCATCTGAGCTCACGTCTTCAGTTTTTTATTGTAAGCTCAGACTACTGAGCTGAAACATATCTGTTTCTCATAAAAACGATCTCCTCCTATTCCTCGTTTGGGTGTCCGCTGTGTTTTCTTATCCGAAAAACGCAACGGACGAAACAGAACAACTGTTACCGAAAGAAAGTGTATCACAACTTCGCAAGAGATGCAAGTCTAAAATTGTTACAGAATCCGTCAATCTTTTACAGGATATAAACAAAAACCGGAGAAATAGAAAAATGCTTTAGTGATTCTAAAAAGATTATAAATTATCGTATAACATATTGAAAAATAAAAACAAATAATATAAACTAAAATTACAAAATAAAAGAATTAAGTATAAGGCTGACATGGGAAAAAGATGCTAGGCTGATATAACGGTTTGGAGCGGGAGGAGAAGGAAAGATGGGAAGACACCGGAAAAATCGGGAAGCCGGGATGCGGAGCATTCAGGTCTGCTGGCGGGAATTTTGGGAAGAAAGGAAAATCCGGCATAAAAAACGGGTACTCAGACGCTGGGCGCTGAGCGGGATGCAGCTTGCGGTCTCTCCGTGCTTTCGGCTGATGTCACCGGAATATTTCATGCTGCACAGCAGAAAGGAAGTACGGGAGGAGGCTGTCAGAATCTTTGAACGGCTTGAGGAGGAGCGGGACAGAATACAGCGGGAGCTGTGGGCGCAGGAGGATCCGTGTCAGGAAGAAAGGCTTTCCGACCGGCGGGAAATTG
>CAZVWN010000125.1:0-7018 GCA_964631065.1 uncultured Acetatifactor sp. | reverse complement strand
TGACGGCGCAGGTACAGGAGCTTGCCGACCGGATCGCGGCGCAGACGGCGGGAGTACAGTAAGGAAGGAGTGGCGAAAGCGAGTCTGCAACAGATACCCGCGCCTGTCGGGAACACACTGTCAGGAACACACAGACGACACATAAGGCGGATCCGCTTACGCATAAGAAAACCGACTGTGGGATACACTGTAAGAAACAGGAAAAGGAGAGTGTATTCCATGGTTGGTTTTTTGATTGCGGTGATTTCCGGCATGCTGATGAGCGTGCAGGGGGTGTTCAACACGCAGGTGACAAAGGCTTCCTCCATCTGGGCGGCAAGCGCGTTCGTCCAGTTTACGGCGCTGATCGTCTGCCTCGGGGCGTGGCTTGCAACGGAGAGGAGCAGTCTGCTTCAGGTACTCCGGGTACAGCCGAAATATATGCTGCTCGGGGGCGCGATCGGCGCGTTCATCACCTATACGGTGATCCGCAGCATGAGTCTGTTGGGACCTGCGAAGGCAGTCATGCTGATCGTGACGGCACAGCTGCTGCTGGCGTATGTGATCGAGCTGTTCGGGTGGTTCGGCGTGGAAAAGCAGCCCTTTGCCTGGAACAAGGCAGTGGGCATGCTGGTGGCAATCGTCGGGATCATTCTGTTTAAGCAGTGAGGGGAGCAGATTTTTTTTAAAATCGGCTTGTAAAAAGAACACAATTCCACTACAATAAAATAATCAGCATAGAGAGGCAGCCCTGAAAGAGAGGGACTATGTTGAAGAAACGAAAAGAACTGAAAAGGAAACTGCTGAGAGGGGAAAAACGCGGGATCAGGGCAGGGAAGCTGGCGCTGCTCTGTCTTTTGTGCGGCTGCGGCAGTCAGCCGGAAGGGCTTGTGCTGACGGAGGTATCCGAAGAGGTATCCCGGGAGGCGGGCGCAGAGCCGGACGGCGGGATGGCGCAAGAAGCGGCGGAGATTTATGTATATGTCTGCGGCGCCGTAAAAAATCCGGGCGTGGTCTGCCTTGCGGAGGACAGCAGGGCAGACGCGGCGCTTGCGGCGGCGGGCGGCTTTTCGGAGAATGCCGCAACGGATGCCGTAAATCTTGCGGCAAGGCTTACGGACGGAGAGATGCTGTACTTCCCGACAGAGGAGGAAGCAGAGAACAGCGGGACGCAGGATGCCCGTGTCAACATCAATACGGCGGACAAGGATGCGCTCTGTACGCTGCCGGGGATCGGTGCGTCGAAGGCGGAGGAGATTCTGCGGTATCGCGAGGAAAACGGGCGGTTTGAGAGCTGTGAGGATATGATGCTCGTCCCGGGGATCGGGACAGGCGTTTATGAAAAGCTCCGTGAGAAGATCACGGTGAGGTGAGAGAGGACAGAGGGAAGATGGCGGAGAAGAGAGCTTTGGTCGTGGATGATGAGAAGCTGATCGTAAAGGGGATCCGGTTCAGTCTGGAACAGGATAATATGCAGGTTGACTGTGCGTATGACGGGGAAGAGGCGCTTGCGTATGCGCGGAACAACCAATATGACATTATCCTGCTGGACGTTATGCTGCCGAAGCTTACGGGCTTTGAGGTCTGTCAGCAGATCCGTGAATTTTCCAATGTTCCCATTATCATGCTGACGGCAAAGGGCGACGACATGGATAAGATCCTCGGACTGGAGTACGGGGCGGACGATTATATCACCAAGCCCTTTAATATCCTTGAGGTGAAGGCGCGGATCAAGGCGATCATGCGGCGCACGGAGCCGAGAAGGATTCCGGGCAGCGTGCAGACGGCCCCAAAGACCGTGGAAAGCGGCGGGATGCGGCTTGACTGCGAGGGAAGGCGCGCCTATATCTCCGGACAGGAGGTCGGACTGACGGCGAAGGAGTTTGAGGTGCTGGAGCTTTTAATGCTCAACCCGAATAAGGTATACAGCAGGGAGAGCCTGTTAAAGATCGTCTGGGGAACGGATTATCCGGGGGATGTGCGCACGGTTGACGTGCATATCCGGAGACTTCGGGAAAAGATCGAGGCAAATCCCAGTGAACCGCAGTATGTACATACGAAATGGGGAGTAGGATACTATTTCTGTAACGGTACGGCGAAATAAAAGGAAACCTGAAGATGAAGAAATTCTTTTCTCTGCGCAGCCTGCGGGCGCGTATCTTTATCATGATATTGCTGATCGGCATTGTTCCCGGTGTGCTGATGAAGAGCGTGATTTTGAATAATTACGAACAGCGCGCCGTGGAACAGCGGATCACCACCGTTCAGAACCAGCTCAAGATTGTGGGAAACCATCTGCTCAGCAATCACTATTTCAGCGATACCAAAACGAATGAGAGCGTGATCAACGCGGAACTGGAGATGATCTCCAATCTGTATGAGGGCAGGGTCATGATCGTCAACTCCGGCTTAAAGGTCGTGAAGGATACTTATGCGATCAGCGAGGGGAAGACCATGATATCGGAGGAGGTGATCCGCTGCCTGCAGGGCGAGAGCATGTCGCATTATGACAGGGAGCACGGATATATCGAGATGACGACGCCGATCACGGACACGGTGCTCACGGCGGACGGAGAAACGAGCGTTGTCGGGGTTATGGTGACGAGTATTTCCAACGATTCCATCGTGACGACAAGAGAGGTGCTGGACAGAAAGGCGACCATACTGGAATATCTGTTTGTGACCGGGATATTTGCGCTGGCGGTCGTTCTTTCCAACGTGATGACAAAGCCCTTCAGCCGGGTTACGGACGCCATCAGTCAGGTAAAGGAGGGGTACAGCGACGAGCCGATCTCCGTTCCGGATTATGCGGAGACGGTACATATCGTGGATGCGTTTAACCAGATGCTGAAGCGGATGCGCGCGCAGGATGATTCGAGACAGGAGTTTGTGGCGAATGTCTCGCATGAGCTGAAAACGCCCATGACCTCGATCAAGGTGCTTGCCGATTCCCTGCTGGCACAGGAGGATGCGCCCGCGGAGCTGTATCGGGAATTTATGGAGGATATCGTCTCGGAGATCGACCGGGAAAACCGGATCATCACGGATCTTCTCGCATTGGTAAAAATGGACAAGAAGGTACAGGAGCTGAACATTGTGCCGTTAAACGTCAATGAGCTGGCAGAGCTGATCTTAAAGAGGCTGCGTCCGATCGCGAGAAAGAAGGATGTGGAGCTTGTCTTTGAGAGTATGCGGACGGTCGTTGCGGAGGCGGATGAGGTTAAGCTGACGCTCGTTATGACAAATCTTGTCGAAAATGCGATCAAATACAATAAGGAGCACGGCTGGGTCAAGGTGGAGCTGGATGCGGATCATCAGTTTTTTACCTTCCGCGTCAGCGATTCCGGGCTCGGTATACCGGAGAATTCCCTGCCCCATATTTACGAGCGGTTTTACCGCGTGGATAAATCGCATTCGCGTGAGATCGGCGGAACGGGACTGGGGCTGGCGATCACCAAGAGCGCGGTGCTGATGCACAGAGGCTCCATCACGGTGACGAGCGTGGAGGGAGAAGGCTCCTGCTTTACGGTAAAGATCCCGCTGACCTATATCGCGGCAGGGCAGCAGGGCGCGGATAAGCATGGCGGCTCAAATAAACCCTGATGGCAGAGCAGAAATCGTCTGCGCGAATTTTTTGTTCGTCCGTCGCAAAAAACGCTCCGGAATGGGGGTAAAATGAGGCTTTGTATGAAGAGAAAGAAGAGATATGGAATATTGTCTGCGCTCTGTCTGCTTCTGCTTTTGGGCGCCTGCGGAAAAGAGAAGCCGGAGAATCAGGATATCTTACAGATTTACGGCATCAACACGCAGGAGACCAAGGTGGAGGCGCATCCGCATGAGATGCTGGCAAAAAAGACGGATGAGCGGCTGTACGAGCTGATTCAGTGTCTGCAGACGAATCCCGATAAGCTGGAGTATAAGGTTCCCATGGCGATGGGATATCAGGTGCTGGGAATCAGCAGGGACGGCGGGAAGGTTTCGGTGGATGTGGATGCGGAGTATCTGAAGCTGCCGGTGACGACGGAGGTGCTGGTGCGGGCGGCGATCGTGCGTACCCTGACGCAGCTGGACGGGATCAGCTATGTCGGGATCACCGTGGAGGGCAATCAGCTGTATGACAGCACGGGGAGTCCGGTCGGCTGGATGAGCGCGGAGCAGTTTATTGATAACGACGGAAACGAGATCAATACCTATGAGCAGGTTAAGGTAAAGCTCTATTTTGCGGATGAGAGCGGAACGGGACTGATCGCGGCTTACAGGGAGAAATATTATTCCACCAACGTGCCGCTGGAGCGCTTTGTCGTGGATGAGCTGCTCGCCGGACCGAGCGGGAAGGTGGAAGGACTGTATCCGACCGTGAATCCGGCGACAAAGGTGGTAAGCGTCATGACGAAGGACGGTGTCTGTTATGTCAATCTGGACGAGAGCTTTCTGACGGTGGTAAACAATGTCTCAACGGATGTCGCCATTTATTCCATCGTAAATTCGCTGGCGGAGTTAAGCAGCGTCAATAAGGTGCAGATCCTGATCAACGGCGAGGTTCCCGCGAGCTTTCAGGCTTCCGCCTATGAGAGAAATCTGGATATCGTGACAACATTAGAGGGGAAAACGCCGGAGGAGCAGGAGGAAAAATAAGAAGAGAAATCGGGGAAAATGGCATGGGACAGAGACGGACAAGGAGGAGAACATGCGGAAAAGACCGCTTTTGACGGTATGTGTCTTCCTTGTGGCAGTCGCCTGGCTCCGTCTGGCATCCGGCGGGTATGACAGCCCGACGGATGTGCCGGAAGAGGGGATGGAGGCGCTTGTCACAGGGCAGGTCTGTAAAAAGGAAGATCAGAAAATCTGGTTAAAATCTGTAGTCATTCAATGTAAATCAAATCAGGAAAACAATCCACTGTTTCAGAAAATTTCATATGACGGATATCTGATCTGCGAGCCGTCACAGGACTGGCAGACAGAGGTTCTTTCACTGGGAAACCGCGTGCGGCTTTCGGGAACCGTTGTGCCGTTTTCGGGGGCGACAAACCCGGGAGGCTTTGACGCGAAGACCTATTACCGTTCGCTGGGCGTGGGGGCGCGGCTGCGGGAGGCAGAGCTACTGGCGAAGGACGATACAAAATGGGGCGTGCGGGAGGCAATGAACCGGCTGCGACTGCTGCTGCATGAGCGGCTTTACCGTGTTTTTCCGGAAAAAGAGGCTTCTGTTTTGTGTGCGCTCCTGCTCGGCGAAAAGACGGATACGGACGAGGCGCTGAAGGATCTGTACAGAAGAAACGGGATTCTCCATATTTTGAGCATTTCCTCGCTGCATATCACGATCCTCGGCATGAGCCTTTATCGGGCGCTGCGAAGGACCGGACTGCCGATCGCGCCGTGCGCTGCGGCGGGGGCGGTCGTCCTTTTGCTGTACGGCTTTCTGACGGGCTTTAGCGTTTCGGCGTGCCGCGCGATCGGGATGTATCTGATCAGGATGGCGGGAGCGGTCTGCGGCAGAACCTATGATCTGCTGACGGCGCTGGGGATCCTTGCGGCGGGGATGGTCTTATACCGTCCGTTTTATCTGGAAAACACGGGTTTTCTGCTCTCGTTTTCCGCCGTGTCCGGAATCGGTGCGCTCTATCCGGCGCTGCGGGGGAAGCGGGGCAGCGTAAAAGCGAAATATTACGGGGAGCCGCGCGCGGCTGTCCTGTTCCGCAGGCTGCGTCAGGAGCTGAAGGATCATTTTTTCTCAAGCCTTGCAGCGACGCTTGCAACCCTTCCCGTACAGCTTTGGTTCTTTTACGAAGCGCCGGTCTGTGCCGTTTTTGTCAATCTTTTCGTGCTGCCGTTTGTAAAGCCGCTGCTGATCGCGGGAATTTTCAGCCTGATTCCGGGGCTTGGGGCAGCGGGAATCGTTGACAGGGGGATTCTGTCCTGGTATGAGGCAGTCTGCAAAGGCTTTGACGGACTTCCCTTCGGCAGCTGGAATCCGGGCAGACCGCAGGGGTGGCAGATCGCCGTCTATTATGCCGTAATCTGCTGCGCCGTGTGGGCGGGCAGGAAGCGGGGAACAGTCCGGGAGCGCGCAGAGAGCCGGGAAAACGGATACTTAAAGCGGTTTCGGGAAAAGCTGCCGCTGTTATTGTGCGCAGCGGCGTTTTGTGTGTTCCTGCTCCCGACGGCGAGGAAAAATACGGTGAACTTTTTGGATGTCGGTCAGGGAGACTGCTGTCTCATCCGGACGGCAGCAGGAGAAAATTATCTCTTTGACTGCGGCAGCAGCAGTCGGAGTCATGCGGGAGAAGACGTTCTGCTTCCGGCGCTGAAGTATTACGGCATCCGGAGGCTGGACGGTGTTTTTGTATCCCATCCGGACGGAGATCATATGAGCGGGGTATCGGAGCTGCTTTCGCTTGCGAAGGAAAACAATATCGCGGTCGGGAAGCTCTGTCTTCCCGCCGTGGAGAAGGAGAGGAGACAGGAGCAGTTTGGAGAGCTGTTGCAGACCGCAGCCGGGGAGGAGATTTCCGTGGTATGGATCGCGGCGGGAGAGGGCTGGGAGAGCGGCGGTGTCCGCTTTGTCTGTCTGCATCCGGAGGACGGATATCCGGCGGACAATGAGAATGCCTATTCGGCGTGCTTTTATGTGGATTTTGGCAGCTTTTCCCTGCTGCTGACAGGGGATGTGGAGGGAGAGGGAGAAAAGGCGCTGCTCGCTCAGCTGGCGCGCAGACGGATCAGCGGGATCACCCTGTTAAAGGTAGCGCATCACGGCAGCCGGAATTCAACGACGGAGGAGCTTCTGGAACAGCTGACACCCGCCGCGGCAGTGATCTCCTGCGGCAGAAACAACCGTTACGGGCATCCGCATGAGGAGCTGCTGGAAAGACTGCAAAGACAGGGCTGTCAGGTATTCTGTACGGCGGAGGACGGCGCGGTCATTGTATGGGAGGAGAGCGGGGATGTCAGGGTAAAGAAGATGACAGAGTAAAGATAATGACAGAGTAAAGAAACCGGGCGGTTTTACCCGCCCGGCTCCGGAGTCAGTCTTTGGGAA